>DASSGB010000083.1:0-27731 GCA_035693825.1 Anaerolineales bacterium | reverse complement strand
CCGCGTCAAACCAAACACGACCGGTCGCCGGTCACCGTTGCGGACTTCGCCGTGCAGGCGGTCGTCGCTCAGCATCTGGCCGAATCTCTGGGGGCGATCCAGCTCGTCGCGGAGGAGGACAGCCGATCTTTGCGCGGCCCGGACGGTCCGCCGATGTTGGCGGAAATCGTCCGTCAGGTACGCCGGATCCTCCCCGACGCGCAGCCTGAGCAGGTATTGGCCTGGATCGATTGGGGAGGCGGGCGCCCCGGGCCGGACTTCTGGACTCTCGATCCGATCGATGGAACGAAGGGTTTCCTGCGCGGCGGCCAGTATGCCCTGGCCCTGGCGCGAATCGAACGCGGCCGGGTGACGCTCGCCGGCCTGGCCTGCCCTCAACTGGTGGTGACCCCGTTGGGCGAAGCTCCGGGCGTGTTGGCGATCGCCGCCCGTGGGGCGGGAGCATGGGCGCAACCGCTCGATGGTGGGCCGTGGATTCGCCTGCGCGCCTCTGGCATCGACGATCCCGCACAGGCGCGGTGGCTGCGGTCGGTCGAAGGGGCGCACACCGATGAGGCCTGGCTGGACCGATTGGTGGCCGACTTGGGCATCGTGCATGAGCCGGTGCGGATGGACAGCCAGGCCAAATACGTCGTCGTCGCCGCCGGAGACGGAGATCTGATCTTCCGTCTTCTGCCCTCGGGTGATCGATCCTTTCGGGAACGGATCTGGGACCAGGCCGCCGCGGCGCTCCTGGTGGAGGAAGCCGGCGGCCGCATCTCGGACCTCATGGGGGCCGTGCTGGATTTCGGCGCCGGGCCGCTGTTGGAACGCAACCTCGGCGTGCTGACCTCTAACGGTCTGCTTCACGACCGGGTGCTGGCCGCGCTCCGTCGCGTTCCGCAGGCGTGAATTCGCGCCAGGCCGGGGCCCTGGCGCTGTTCTTCGCCGCCGCGTCGGCGGCGGCCTCCTTGTTTGTCTCCTCGTCCGTCTTCGAACGAATGCCGCATGTGGAAGACGAGTTCGCCTTCTTGTGGCAGGCGGAGATGATGGGCCGCGGCCGGCTGTGGATCGAATCGCCACCGCAGCCGGAGTCGTTCCTGGTGCCGTTTGTCGTTGACCACGACGGGAAAAGATTCGGCAAGTACCCTCCCGGGTGGCCCGCGACCCTGTCGCTGGGCGCGGCCGCGGGCGCGCCTCATCTGGTCAATGCCCTCCTGGTCGGCCTGGCGGTATGGTGGACGTATCGTCTCGCGGCGCGGCTGGCGGGCCACGGACCCGGCGCGCTGGCGGCTCTGCTGACAGCCACCTCGCCCATGCTCCTCATGCTGTCCGGTTCGCTGATGTCGCACTTGCTGACGATGCTTCTTGCCGTTGTGTGGACCTGCGCCTGGCTTGACCTGTCGGCCGGCGATACAGGCGCGGGCCGCGTGCCGGTCGGGATGCTGATCTTTGTCGCCGGCTTGTCGTTGGGTCTGATGGCCCTGACGCGCCCGCTGACGGCTTTGGCCGTCGCCCTTCCCTTTGGAGTGCACGGCGCGTTCCTTGTGATTCGAGGCCATCGTTCGGTGCGCCTCCACCTCGCCGCGGTGGCGATCCTGGCGCTTCTGGTTGGCGGACTGCTTTTCGTCTGGCAGTGGGAGGTGACGGGCGATCCTCTGCTCAATCCGTATTCGTTGTGGTGGAGCTACGACCGGGTGGGTTTTGGACCCGGCATCGGCCCGATGCCGGAGGGCCATTCGTTCGCTCTGGCTGTAAACAACACGCGGCACAGTCTGAACGCGTGGCTGCACGATCTTTTCGGCTGGCCGTACCTGTCGTGGATCCTGATCCCTGCCGGACTCTTTGCCCTTCGCCGGCGGCCGGAGGCCTGGCTGATGGTGAGTGTCTTCGCCAGCCTGGTGGTGACCTACATGGCCTACTGGGTCGGGTCGTGGCTGCTGGGGCCGCGCTATTTCGTGGAGGCGTTGCCCGCGCTGGCGGCCGTGAGCGCCGCGGGCGCGAGGGCGATCGCCGGGAGATTCCCGCGCGCGGGCGCGCGGCGCGCGGCGCCGGTGATTGCCCTGGCCGTCCTGCTGGCAATCAACCTCTTCATCTATCTACCCATCCGGCTGGGCGGGTTGCGGGGCCTCTACGGGATCACGCGGGCGCGCATGGCGCCCCTGGAACGCGCCCATCTGGGCTCGGCGCTGGTGATCGTCCATCCCGTTCCCGATTGGACCTCGTATGGAGCGCTGCTCCTGTTGACCGATCCGTTTCGCGACGAGGGGCCGCTGTTCCTGGCCTATTCGAAAGGCCCCGATCAGGATCGGCGTCTGATGGCGGCTTTTCCGGAGCGCGTCGTCTACCATTACTACACGAACGACCCGTGGCGAGTGCATCTGCAGCCACCGGAGGAATGAGGGGCTCGAACCGGCCCTCACCCCTGCCCCCTCTCCCGCGGAGCGGGAGAGGGGATAAATCCCCGATCGATTCGGAAGGAGCCGGCCGCCGTTCTCTCGGCCTTCTGATTGAAAGCCAGCCCTGCGCCAAGCCTGAAGAACCGTAGGGGCGTTCAACTGAACGCCCCACCGATCCTTGTCTGTGCCCCTCCCCGCTCCGGCGGCCGAAGGCCCCTTGGGGGGAGGGGTTGGGTGGAGGTCCTTCCCCTACCCGAACCGCCCCTCGACGTAATCCTCCGTTCGCGAGTCCTTCGGGTGCACGAAGATCTGGCGGCCGGGGGAGGCCTCGACCAGTTCCCCGTTCAGGAAGAAGGCGGCGCTGTCGGCCATGCGAGCCGCCTGCTGCACGGAATGCGGCACGAGCACGATGGTGTACGTGTGCTTGAGCGCCTGAAGCGAGGCTTCGACCTTTTCGGTCGAGATCGGATCGAGGCCGGAGGTCGGCTCATCCAGAAGAATGACCTCCGGCTCCAGCGCCAGAACGCGCGCCAGACACAGTCGTTGCTGCTGGCCGCCGGACAGGGTGTTGGCCGCTTCGTCGAGTCGATCCTGGACTTCGTCCCACAACGCCGCGGCGGTCAGGCTCTTTTCGACCACGGCCTCGTGCCGGGCGCGGTCGGTGAGTCCCGCCAGCTCCAGACCGTAGGTGACATTCTGACGAATGGTCATGGGCAGCACGACCGGACGGGCGAAAACCATCCCCACGCGTCGCCGCAGGCTGATGACATCGACCTGCCTGTCGAGAACGTCCATGCCATCGAGCCAGACGTGGCCCGTCAGTCGGACGACGTCGGTGAGGTCGTTCAGACGGTTGATGGTTCGAAGGAGAGTGGACTTGCCGCCGCCGGCCGGCCCGAACAGGACGGTGATGGCTTGCGAAGGGATGAAGAGATTGACGTTGCGCAGCGACTCTTTGCCGTCGGAGTAGACCAGGTTGAGATCCTGGACGACGATCTTCCACAGCCCGGGCATCTCCGGCGGCTGCGCTGGGGCAGGCGAAGGCGCCTTCTCCATGGCGCTCACCACTGGCGCCGGGCGCGCGCCCGGGAGCGGATGACCGTGGCGATGGCGTTCATCCCCAAGACGAAGATCAGCAGCACGGCGGCTGTGCCGTACTGAATACCCACCGGCATTCCGGGCACCTGGGTCGAAATGACAAACAGATGGTAGGGCAGGGCCATGGTGGCGTCCAAAGGAGAGCCGGGCAAACGCGGCAGATAGAAGGCCGCCGCGGTGAACAAGATCGGCGCCGTCTCACCGGCCGCCCGCTCCAACCCGATGATGACGCCCGTCAGGATTCCCGGGAGGGCCTGCGGCAGAACGATCCGCCGCACGGTCTGCCATCGCGTTCCGCCCAAGGAGGTGCTCACGACGCGAAACGTGTTCGGCACGGCCCGAAGCGCTTCCTCGGCGGTGCTGATGATCACGGGCAGCGTCATGATCGCCAGAGTCAGCGAACCCGCCAGGATGCTCGTCCCGAAGCGCAGGAAGATCACAAACAGCCCAAGGCCAAAAAGGCCGTAGACCACGGAGGGAATGCCGGCCAAATTGATGATGGCCACGCGGATGGCGCGCGTCCAGCGGTTGTCGGGCGCGTATTCGGAGAGGTACACCGCCGCCCCCAGGCCGATCGGAACGGCCGCCACGGCCGTGCCGAGGGTCAGCCAGAGGGTGCCCACGATGGCCGGCAGGATTCCCCCGGCGCGCATCCCGTTGGTCGGGAAGGCGGTCAGGAAGCTGGGCGTGAGCGTCGCCCAGCCTTCTCGGAAGATCTGGACGACGATGAGGGCGATGGGAATGACCGTCAGCAGCGCGGCCGCGCTTAACGCCGCGAAGCCCAACGCCTGGGCCCAACGTCGACTGCGGCGGCGAGAAGCGGCGGTCCGAATCACGAGAGCACCCGTTCGGCGCGCGTGCGCTGCCGGAAGACAACGCTGGCCGCGGTCAAGTTGACGGCCAGCGAGATGAGGAAGAGCACAATGCCGATGAAGAACAGCGTGTGATAGTGGGCGCTGCCGCTGGCGACCTCGCCCATCTCGGCCGCGACGGTAGCCGTCATCGTGCGGACCGGGCTGAAGAGGGCGGTCAGGCCGATCTTCAGCACCGGCGCGTTTCCCGTGACCATCATGACCGCCATGGTCTCGCCCAGGGCGCGCCCGACGCCGAGCATGACGGCGATCAGCGTCCCTGAGCGCGCTGCGGGCAAGGTCACGCGCCAGATCGTCTGCCAGCGCGTCGCCCCCAGAGCCAGCGCCGCGTCGCGGTAGGTGCGCGGCACGGCGTCCAGCGCGTCCTCGGCCACGCTGACGATGGTCGGCAGGGCGATCCACGCCAGCAGGAGCGCGCCGGTGAAGGCCGTCAGACCCGTGGGCAGGCTCAAGACGGTGTACAGCCCGGGGGCGAGGATGATGATGCCCAGAAACCCGAGCATCACCGAGGGCAGCCCGGCCAACACCTCGATGAACGGCTTGAGAATCTCGCGCGCCCAGCGCGGAGCAACTTCCGCCACAAACACGGCCGTAGCGATGCCCAAGGGCACGGCGATCAAGGCCGCACCGAAAGTCACCATCAGGGAACCGGCCAGGAGCGGCAGAATCCCGAAGCTGCCCTCGATGGGATACCAGCGCGAGCTGAACAGATCTCGCAGGGGCACCTCGCGCAGCGTCGGGGCACCCTCCCCGAACAGGAACACGAAGATCAGGCCGACAAAGACGACGGCCGAGTAGCCCGTGATTTGGATCAGACGGGTGATCAAGACTTCGCCGAGTCGATTGGCGCTCTTCATTCGCCTCCGACCACAGGCACGAAACCGAGCTCGGTGACTATGGCCTGACCTTCTTCGCTCATGATCCACTCGAGGTACTCGAGAAGGCCGCCCGTGGGCTCGCCCGCCGTGTACATGTAGAGATCGCGGGCGATCAAATACTCCTGCCGGTTCACGGTCTCAGCCGAAGGCAGGATGAAAGGGCCGGCCGGGCTGTCGCCCACCGCCACGACCCGCACGTCGTCCGTCACGTAGCCCAGGCCGTCGTAGCCGATGGCGTTGTGGTTGTAGGCGATCTCGCGGGTGATCCCCTCCGATGAGGGAAGCAGAAGCGTATCGGCGGAGAAGAAGGTCTCGTCGTCGGGATCGCCGTGACGCAGCACTTCCTCCAGGAAGTAGACATGCGTGCCGGAGTTGGTCTCACGGGAAAGACGCACGATGGGCCGGTCCTCGCCGCCGACCTCGGACCAGTTGTTGATCCGTCCGGCGTAGATGTCGGCGATCTGATCGAGGGTGAGTTGACGGACCGGGTTCTGCGTATGGATGACGATGGCGATCGCATCGCGGGCGACGACGAACTCGACCGGCTCGACCCCGTTGGCCCGGGCCTGGGCCACCTCCTCGGGCTTGATGCGGCGCGAGGCGTTGGCCATGTCGACGGTGCCGTTGATGAGAGCGGCGATCCCGGTCCCCGAGCCGCCGCCGGTGACCGACAGGCTGAGGCCGGGGCGCCTGGTCTGATAGGCCTCGGCCCAGGCCAAGGCCAGGTTGACCATCGTGTCCGAGCCCTTGTTGACGATGGTGGTCTTGGCCGGGGCGGCGGGGGTGCCGCGGGTTGGTGGTGAGGAGCCGCAGGCCTGGAGGAAAACGAAACTCAGAAAGATGCTGAGGGCGATGGCCGGGCGCGAGCGGGGCAAGCGCATCGACTCATTATACTTCGGCGACTTCGGCCTCCCGCGGAGGCGACGAGGTTCGCCGGGGGTTCTGGGATACAATCCCGCCGATGCAAGCCAACGGGCGGCCGAAATTCGAAATCCAAGGGCTCGATTTCTACTACGGCCCCTCGCGTGCGCTGCGCCAGGTGTCGATTCGCATCCAGCGGCAGAAGATCACCGCCCTCATCGGCCCTTCGGGTTGCGGCAAGTCCACCTTCCTGCGTTGCCTCAACCGTATGAACGACACGATCGCCGGCACCCGCGTCGAGGGGCGCGTGCTGCTCGAGGCCGAGGACATCTACCACCCGGAAGCCGACGTGGTGGAACTCCGGCGCCGCGTGGGGATGGTCTTCCAGAAGCCCAATCCATTCCCGCAAAGCGTCTTCGACAATGTGGCGTTCGGCCCGCGCGTGCTGGGGCTGGCTTCCGGCCGGGGAGAGCTCGAGGCGCTGGTGGAGAAATCGCTCCAGCGTGCGGCGTTGTGGGACGAGGTGAGAGGCGGGCTGCAGGATCCGGCGCTCAGCCTGTCGCTGGGAGAGCAGCAGCGCCTGTGCATCGCCCGGGTGCTGGCGGTCGAGCCGGAAGTCATCCTGATGGATGAGCCCTGCTCGGCTCTCGATCCGATCGCCACGCTCAAAATCGAAAACCTGATGCGATCCCTCAGCCACGAGTACACCATGGTCATCGTCACCCACAACATGCAGCAGGCGGCGCGAGTCTCGGACTTCACCGCCATGATGATGCTGGACGAAACGCGCGCCGGGACGATCATCGAGTTCGATCAGACGAACAAGATCTTCACCCGCCCCGGCGACCGCCGAACCGAAGACTACATCACCGGCCGTTACGGTTGAGCCGCGTCGCAGGTAGAGGCAGGACCGGGCCCGAAGCCGCCGGTCGAGGAGCAGGGATATGACCATGCCGAAGAAGCCCCCCGCCGCCCGGTCGACGCTGGATCGGGAGCTCCAGGGCGTGCAGGACAGCGTGCTGCGAATGGGGCAGATGGTCGACGCGGCCATTGAGAAGGCGCTCAAGTCCCTCTCCGAGCGCGACGCGTCGCTGGCGCGTGCGGTGGTCAGCGAGGACGCGGCCGTCAACCAACTGCGTTTCAAGACCGAAGAAGCGTGCCTGGCGCTGATCGCCACCCAGCAGCCGGCCGCCCGCGACCTGCGCACGGTCGTGGCGGCGATGAACATCGTCAGCGACCTGGAGCGCATGGCCGATCATGCGGCGGGCATCGCCCGCATCGTCCTGATGATGGGCGAGGAGCCTCTGCTCAAGCCGCTCATCGACATCCCGCGCATGGCCGAAGCCTGCCGCCAGATGGTGCGGGATTCGCTCGAAGCCTTCATCGAACGCGACGCCGACCGGGCGCAGGTCATCGCCGGGATGGACGACACGGTCGACGGCCTGTACCACCAGGTGTTCCGCGAACTGCTGTCGTTCATGGTCGAGGATCCGGCCACGACGACCCGCGCCCTGTACCTGCTGTTCGTCGCTCATAACCTCGAGCGCATCGGCGATCGCGCCACCAACATTGCCGAACGCGTCGTCTTCATGACCAGCGGCGAGATGCGCGAGCTCAACCCCGAGCCTCGAGGCACCAACCAGCTGGGTTGAGCGCTGGCCCTCACCCCAGCCCCTCTCTCCCCTACGGGGACCTTCGGCCACCGAAGCGGGAGAGGGGCGATCCTCATCCACCTTGAAGGTCGCTTCCCAATTCAGCCGCTCGACACCGGCGTTGGGCGGAGGCCTCTTGCCGACGAGCCACACGCATGAAAGCGATGCGGGCAGCAGACCGATGTAAAGGCGTCGAACACCGGCTCTGCCGTGTTGCACCACCCCTGCGGCTCTGTCCAATGGCAATCACCGGTCCCGTCGGCCAAGGCCTCCCGACAGGGGCGGCTCGCGAGCCGCCCCTACCAGGAATCTCCCGCGAGAATCCCGCAAGCAGGGTGCCTTGACACACATGCCTGGAGTACTTAGCCCCTCTCCCGCTCCGCGGGAGAGGGGAAGGGTGAGGGCTCATCCATGCCGCCCCGCCACCGATGTCATCGTGGTGAGGGCCAGTCGTCAGGGACGTGAAGGGCCGGCAGGTATAATCCAGGTCAGATCACCACGGAGCGCACTGCATGGACTTGTCACGTGAAGCGGCCCGCGGGCGGCGCGAACAGCGGGCCGCTTGGCACGCCCTGGAAGCCAACGCCGTCTTCCGCGAACTCAAGACGTCGCCGGATGGCCTGACCTCGGCTGAAGCCGCCGCCCGCCTGGAACGCTTCGGCCGGAACGAACTGGCCGAAGCCCCGCGTCCGGGCTTCTGGCGCATGCTTCTGGACCAATTCAACAACTTCATCGTCATCGTTCTGATCGCCGCCGCGGCCGTATCCATCCTGCTGGGAGACTACATCGAAGGCGCGGCCATCCTGGCGATCGTCGTGCTCAATGCCGTCCTGGGCGTGATTCAGGAGCGGCGCGCCGAAGAGGCCCTGGCCGCGCTCCGCAAACTTGCAGCCCCGGAGGCCCTCGTCGTCCGCGATGGAAGCCGCATCGACATTCCGGCGCGGGAACTCGTGCCGGGTGACCTGGTCCTGCTCGAGGCCGGCAACTACATTCCGGCGGACCTGCGGCTCCTCGAAACCGTCAACCTGCGCATCGAGGAAGCCGCCCTGACGGGCGAATCCGAGGCGGTGGAGAAGGACGCCCGCATCGTGCTCGCGCAGGACGTGCCGCTCGGCGATCAACGCAATACGGCCTTCATGGGCACGCTGGTCTCTTACGGGCGCGGCTCGGGCGTGGTGGTCAGCACCGGGATGCACACCGAGATCGGGCTGATCGCCACGATGATCCAGTCGTTCCAGGAAGAACCGACGCCGTTGCAGCGCAAGCTCGATCAGCTGGGCCGCCTGCTGGGCTGGGCGGCGATTGCGGTGTCGGCCGCGGTCTTCGTCGTGGGGTGGATCCGGGGATACCCGGCGCTGGATATGTTCCTGATCGCCGTCAGCCTGGCCGTGGCGGCCGTGCCCGAGGGCCTGGCGGCGGTGGTCACCATCACGCTGGCGCTGGGCATGCGCGAGATGATTAAGCGTCATGCCTTGATCCGCCGGCTGGCCTCGGTCGAGACGCTGGGGTCGACCACCGTCATCTGTTCCGACAAGACGGGCACCCTGACCGAAAACCAGATGACCGTCACCCGCATGTGGGTCGACGGGGTCACGTTCGAGGTGACCGGCGGGCAACCGGCGCGAGGTCAGTTCCAGCTCGACGGCAAACCGGTCGACGTCTTGGAGAAACCGGCGGCGGCGACCGCGCTGTGGATCGCCGTGCTGGCCAACGACGCCGCCAGCGAGCGCGGCGAGGAGGAAAAGATCCGCCTTGTGGGCGACGCCACGGAAACGGCGCTATTGTTGGCGGCGGCCAAAGCCGGAGCCGACCACGACGAACTGGATGAGGCCTACCCGCGCATCAACGAGGTGCCCTTCGATTCCAACCGCAAGCGCATGACCACCATCCACCGCATCGAGCACCCGGCGACGCGGGACTTGAGCCCTTTCACGGATGACCAGGACCGCGGCTGGGTGGTGGTCGCCACCAAAGGCGCACCGGACGTCGTGCTCGACTTGTGCACGCGCGTGCAGCGGATGGACGACACCTCGGCGCCCATGGAGCCGGCCGATCGAAGGCGCATCCTCGAGGCCAACGACCGGCTCTCGGCCCAGGCCCTGCGCGTCCTGGCCGTGGCCTATCGCGTCGAGGCCGATGCGCCGGGCGAGGTGTCGCCGGAAACGACCGAGCGCGATCTGACCTTCGTGGGCCTGATCGGGATGATCGATCCGCCGCGGGCTGCGGTGCCGCCGGCGGTCAACAAAGCGCGCCGCGCGGGGATACGCACGGTCATGATCACCGGCGACTTCCCCAACACGGCCCGGGCCATCGCCGAGGAGATCGGGCTGCTGCGGCCGGGGCATCGCGTCCTGACCGGAGCCGAGATCGACGCCGTCGACGACGAGGCCTTCCGCGAAACGGTGGGATCGGTGGACGTGTATGCCCGCGTTTCGCCGGAACACAAGGTGCGCATCGTGGACGGGTTGCGCGCCAACGGCGAAGTCGTGGCCATGACCGGCGACGGAGTCAACGACGCCCCGGCCCTCAAGCGCGCCGACATCGGCGTGGCCATGGGCATCACCGGAACCGACGTGGCCAAAGAGACGGCCGACATGGTGCTGACCGACGACAACTACGCCAGCATCGTGGCCGCCGTCGAGCAGGGGCGCGTGATCTATGCCAACATCCGCAAGTTCGTCTTCTACCTGTTGTCGTGCAATCTGGGCGAGATCCTGATCATCTTCGCCGCGACCATGGCCGGCCTGCCCAGCCCGCTGACCCCGATCCAGCTTCTGTGGCTCAACTTGTTGACCGACGGCGCGCCGGCCCTGGCCCTGGGATTGGAGAAAGGCGATCCCGACACGATGGATCGGCCGCCTCGCCCGCCCATGGAGCCGGTGATCAATCGACCGATGCAGATCGGCATCGGCATTCAAACCCTGGCCATTGCCGGAGTCACGCTGGCGGCCTACGCCATCGGCCTCATGACTCATCCGGAGACGCCCATCTACGCCGAGACGATGTCCTTCGTGACGCTTTCCGCGTCCGAGTTGCTGCGGGCTTTCACCGCGCGATCGGAACGCTATCCGCTGCTGCGGATCGGCCTCTTCTCCAACCGGACCATGGTCTACGCCGTCCTGGCGTCTCTGGTCTTGATGCTGGCCGTGGTGTACACGCCCTTCCTTCAGCCGGTGTTCGACACCGTGCCGCTGGGATGGACGCAATGGAGGCTCATCCTGCCGCTGCTGATCGTTCCGGCGGCGGTGGCGGAGATCACCAAGTGGGCCTGGTCGTCGCTGGATCGACGGCGGCTGGCGATCAGCGCCTGATCCGGCCGTCCGTCCCCGCACGGCTGCGGGCGCGGCACGCCCGCGTCCTGCTGTTCTTCGCTCGCGTATTCCTCGAAGCGCTGGCCACCGACGTCCTGCTCCGTCGATTGGGTTTGCGGCGGTGGGCCAAGGCTACGGCCGCCGGACGCTACGGCACATGGGCGCGGCGTTATCGCGCCCTGGCGGCGCGCCTGGGCGGCCTGTGGATCAAAGCCGGGCAGTTTCTTTCCGCCCGCGTGGACGTCCTGCCCGACGCCATCACGGCCGAGCTCGCACACTTGCAGGACGAGGTGGCCCCCGAGCCCGTCGAGCGCATCCTCGCGGTGGTGGTCGGCGATCTCGGGCAGCCGGTCGAGACCGCCTTCGCCTCCTTCGAACGTGAACCGCTGGCCTCGGCTTCGCTGGGCCAGGTCCATCGGGCCCGCCTGAACGACGGCTCCGCGGTCGTGGTCAAGGTGCTGCGGCCGGGCATCGAGGCCATCCTGGCGGTCGATCTGGCGGCGCTGCAGACGGTCATCGCCTGGTTGAAACGCTGGCAGGCCATTCGCCGGCGGGCGAACCTGGACGCTCTCTTCGACGAGTTCAGCCGGACGTTGTGGGACGAAGTCGATTACATCAAAGAGGCCGAGCATGCCAGACGCTTCGGCGTCATGTTTGCCGACCAGCCGGACGTGCGCATCCCGCGCGTGCTGGACGAGCGGTCGACCCGCCGCGTGCTGACCCTGGAGGATGTGTACTTCATCAAGATCACGGACTACGAGGTCTTCGAGGCCCGGGGGGTGTCGCGCAAGGAGGTTGCCGCCCGGCTGTTCCGAACGTACATGCATCAGATCTTCGAAGTGGGCTTCTTTCACGCCGACCCGCACCCCGGCAATCTCTTCGTGGAAGTCCTGCCGGCTGTCGACGGGCAGGCCGGCGTCGCCTGGAGGCTGGTCTTTGTGGATTTCGGGATGGTCGGGCAGCTGTCGGCGCAAGTGCGCGAGGCGTTGCGGGATATGGCCATCGCCTTCGGCACGCGGGATCTCGACCGCCTGATGCGCGCCTACGAGGCGCTGGGCGTGCTGCTGCCCGACGCCGATCGGGGACGCGTGCGGCAGGCGCAGGCGGCGATGTTCGACTACGTGTGGGGCAAGACCATCCGCGAGCTCATGCGCACTCTCCCGCGGGACAAGTTGCGTTTCGCTTCCGAGTTCCGCGACCTGATGTACCAGATGCCGTTCCAAGTCCCGACGGACCTGATCTTCCTGGGGCGATGCATCGCCGTCTTGTCCGGGATGTGCACCGGCCTGGACCCGGAGTTCAATCTGTTCGGCGAAATTGCGCCCTTCGCCCGAAAGATGCTGGCGGAGGAGGGTGGAGGGTTCGAAGTGGAAGCTGCCCTGGAATGGGTGTTGGCCCAATTGCGGCTGCTGGCCGGGCTGCCGGGTCGGCTCGACGGTGTTCTCGGTCGAATGGAACGCGGCGAGTTGACCGTCGTGGCTCGGGCGGCGCCCGAGCTGGAGCGCGAGCTCAAGCGCATGACCGGCGCCATCAACCGCCTGGCGGCCGCGGTGCTGGTCGCCGCGGTGATTCTGGCGATCATTCTGCTGACGGCGAGGTAGTTCCGCGCTGGGCGGAACGCGTAGGGGCGTTCCATGGAACGCCCCTACGACTCTTCGTTGGCAGGGCGGCCCGCGAGCCGCCCCTGCCTTTCCTTCGATTCGGTCAGCCGTCCGTACAGTTCCGGGCGGCGATCGCGCAGCAGATCGACCTCATATTCGCCGGGATCGAACACGCGATGCTTGGCATCGCTTTGAGCGGGGTCGATATCGGCAACGAGCATCGTCTCTTCGTGTCCGTGTGATTCGGCCAGGATCTCTCCCTGTGGGCCGAGGATGAGGCTGCGGCCAAGAAAGCTTTGGCCGCGCTCCTGGCCGGCGCGATTGGCGGCGATGAGGTAAACACCGTTTTCGAGGGCGCGCGTGCGGGCCAGGAAATCGGGATAGAAAGTGGCCGAGGCCGGCCAGGCGGTCGGCAGAAGAATGGCCTGCGCGCCGTCGAGGGCCAGGGCGCGCATCGGCTCCGGGAATCGCAAGTCGTAGCAGATGAGCATCCCGAGCCGGGCCATATCGGTCGCAACGACAGCCGGGGCCTTCGACCCAGGCGTCAAGTAGCGGTCGACACCCAGGCACAGCAGGTGCGTCTTGCGATAGACCGCGAGCAGTCCTTGCGGGCCTACCAGCACGGCCGCGTTGAAGAGTTGCCCCTCCTGGCTGCGCTCGATGGTCCCCACGGCCGCCGTCATTCCCCAACGCGCGCAGAGCGCCTGCAAGGACTGCACCCGGGGGCCAGAAACGGGCTCGGCCATCTCTTCGGCCTCCTGGCGGGTCAAGAAGTAGCCGGTCAGGACGCATTCGGGGAACACGATCAGGCTGGCTTGGGCCGTGGCAGCGCGCGGCATCCAGCTTTCGATGCGGCGAAAGTTCTCGCTCGGATCGATGGGCTCGACCTGCATCTGGACCGCCGCGACGCGCAGCATAGGTTTCTCCCTGGGGTCCTGTTCTGTGGCGAGGGCGCTCGAGCGACTCCGCCAAACGCAAGAGCGGCCCACCTCGGTCCTCGGGGCCGCTCCGTCGTGGCTCCGCCGCAATCGATTCAGCGCGCTGGTTTTTCTTCCATGCGCTTCAAGGCATGGTCGATCAGGCTGCGCGCGGCGAGAAGCATTTCACGCCGGGCGGCGCGGCGGTGTTCGATGAACTCGGGAGGGAATAGCGACTCCATGCCGTCGCGCATGGCCTGGCGCGCGGCCCGCAGGTGTTCGCGAGCCTCGTCCGGCATCCACGACTTCCACGCCTTCGAGCCCTGGGTTGTCTCCATGCTCACCTCCACTCTCTTAGATTATACGCCGGTGGTCATCTGTTCGTATCACCGACCACTGACCACTCACCACTGACCACCGTTCTTCACAGCCTCTCGATCACGGTGGCGGTTGCCATGCCGTGGCCGATACACATGGTCTGCAAACCGAAGCGCCCGCCGGCCGTAGCCAGCCCGTGCACGAGCTTGGTCATCAACACGCCTCCGGTGGCGCCGAGTGGGTGGCCGTGAGCGATGGCTCCGCCCTGGGGGTTGACCTTCTCCGGATCCGGCTTCAGCTCCGCCTGCCAGGCGAGGACGACGGTGGCGAAAGCTTCGTTGATTTCGATCCAATCCACATCCGCGATGGAGAGGCCGGCGCGCTCCAGGGCGCGGCGGGTGGCCGGAATGGGCCCATCGAGCATGAGCACCGGATCCGACCCGACGACGACCCGGGCGGCGAGCCTCGCCCGCGGCTTCAGGCCGTGCGCACGCACGGCGCGCTCCGAGGCGAGCAGGACCGCACTTGCGCCGTCGCTGACCTGACTGCTGTTGCCGGCGGTGACAACTCCGTCGTCGCGAAAGACGGGTTTGAGCTGACCCATGCGCGCCCGGTCGGGAGACATTCGCACGCCCTGGTCGTGCTCGACGCGGGCGGCTGTGCCGCTGCCGTTGTGGACCTCGATGGGCACGATCTGACCGGCCTGAGCGCCCGCGGCGCGCGCCCGGGCGGCCCGGAGATGGCTGCGGTAGGCGAAGTCGTCGAGCGCCTCGCGCTTCAGGCTCCACCTCTCGGCCATCATCTCCGCGCTCTGCCCCTGGTGGACCAGCTCATAGGGAAAGTCCTCCGGCCAGCGTTCGGGGTAATCGCGCCCGAGCGGCACGCGCGACATCATCTCCACACCTCCGGCCAGCACCAGATCCATGTCGCCGGACAGGATGGCCTGCGCCCCGAAATGAATCGCCTGCTGGCTGGAGCCGCACATTCGGTTGAGCTGAAGTCCGGGTACGCCCACGGGGAAGCCGGCATACAGACTGGCCAGACGGCCGATGTTGGCGCCTTGATCGCCGATGGGGGTGACACATCCCAGGATGACGTCCTCGATCGCCGCCGCGTCGAGCCCGACATGTTCGACGACCGCGCGCAGAATGCGCGCCGCCAGATCGACGGGTTCGAGCGGATGGAGAGCGCCGGTGTCCGGTTTGCCGACGCCGATGGGGGAGCGGAGGGCCTCGATGATGTACACTTCGGGCATGGTTCACCCTCCCGAGAGAGGCTTCAGCACGGTCGAATCGAGGATACGCCGGGCGAGGCACCAAGTCAACGAGAAACGTAACCCGGGAGCGCTGTCCCTTGGCCGCAAGACGGTTCTCGTTGGCCTGTTGGCGGCGCTGCTGACGGGTTGCGCTCAGCCGCCGGAGCCCGAGGGTCCTTCGATTGAGACGACGGCCGAACTTCTCAACGCGCTGACCGACGCCGGCAGTTCTCTGAAAGAAGAGGTCGGCCTGGCGAGTGCGGGATCGCTCGAAGGCGGTCGGACCTTCCTCGTGGATGGCGACCGCGTGCTGGTGTTCGAGTTTGATTCCGAATCGGACCGAGTGCGCAAGACCTCGGCCTGGCTCGAAGCCGAGGTGCCGGCCCCGGGATCCGGTGACGCCCTGTTTCACGTCTGGGGGCGCGGTCGAATCCTCGTCGTCTATCGCGGCACCAGCGGCGGCCTGGTGGCCTTGCTCACGGGTCTGTTGGGCGATCCGCTGACGGTCGAGCCGTTGCTCGTGGATGAGCCCTATCCGCCGAGCGTCGCCCCGGCCATGGCATTTCTGGGGGAGAAACTCGGCCTCGACCCGGCTTCGATTGTAGTTATCGGCTTCGAGTCCTCCGATTGGCCGGATGCCTGCCTGGGACTGGGCGGGCCGGCGGAGGCCTGCGCCGCCGTCGTGACTCCCGGCTGGCGAATCGAGTTGCGGGCGGGTGCTGCCACCTACGTCCTGCGAACGGACGTCGTTGGCCAATCGATTCGGATCGAATGAGAAGCCCCGGCCACCAGCCGCCAGCCTCCAGCGGCTAGCTGCCAGTTTGCGGTTTCCACATTCCGCTTGCCAGTTCCCTATCCCGTATCACCAATCACGAATCACTGATCGCCAATCGCTCCCTCACTGGCCACTGTCCACGGACCACTGTCCACTATAATATCTCTAACCGATATCGTAACCCGATAACATGAGCCCGACGGTCGATCAAGATCTGCGTCAGGCCTTTGTGCGCCTGCACATCCTGTATCACGCCGCGCAGGGTCCGGTGTACGGCGTGGAACTCATGCACGAGCTTGGGGAACACGGCTACCGGCTGGGACCGGGAACCCTGTATCCTGCCCTGCACGATTTCGAGCAGCGCGGCCTGCTGACGCGCAGGGAAGCCGTGGTGGACGGCCGTCGGCGCAAGTACTACGTGGCGACACGTGCCGGCCGCCGCCTGCTTCGACAGGCGCGCGGCATGGTGACGGAATGGCTGGAGGAACTTTCCGGTGAGTCTTGATCAGGCCGGCTCGCGCCGCGATGTAGCATGGCTGTTCGCGGGCCGCGGGCTGAGGGCGGTCGCGTACGGACTCCAGTCAGTGCTGCTGGGCCTGTATCTGGACGAGGCCGGCCTTCGACCGGAAGCCGTGGGACTCATGCTGACGGCCACGCTCGTGGGATCGGCGGCCCTGACGATGATCTTGGGAGCCCGCGCGGATCGTTGGGGCCGACGGCGGAGCTTGCTGATCGGCAGCCTCATGACGGTCATCGGGGCGTGGGTGTTCGCCACTAGCGAACTGACCTGGTTGTGGGCCGCGGCCGCGCTGGCGGGCACGATCTTCGCCGGCGCGGGCGAGGCCGGGCCGTTGGAGAACGTCGAGTCCGCGATCCTGCCGCAAATCGTGTCCTTCGCCGATCGCAATCGCATTTTCGGCTGGTCGAGCGCGCTGGGTGCAGTGGGCGTGGCCGTTGGCGCCTTGGCCGCGGGCATGGCGCGATGGGCGCCGAGCGATAGCGCAGGCTATCGTCTCGGTTTCGGCGCCAGCGGCGTGCTGGTTCTCCTCTCAGCCCTGGTGTTGACGCGCCTTTCGGCCGCGTGCGAGACGCAAGGGATCGCCTCTCCCACCCGCGGACTGGACCGCTCGCGCCCGCTGGTGGTCCGACTGAGCGCGCTCTTCGCCCTCGACTCCCTGGCCGGCGGCTTCGTGGTACAGGGCTTCGTGGTCTACTGGTTCCACCAGCGTTTCGGAGCCGGAGCCGACGTCCTGGGACCGACCTTCTTTGCTGTGAACTTGATGAAGGCTGTCTCCTATCCGGCCGCGGCTCGTTTGGCCGATCGCTTCGGCCTGCTGCCGACGATGGTCTTCTCCCACCTGCCGTCGAACGTCCTGCTGATCCTGTTGCCAATCATGCCGACCCTCGGCGGAGCGGTGGCCGTGCTCGTGCTGCGTCACGCCCTGGCACAAATGGATGTGCCGACGCGCGCCGCGTATCTCGTGGGCATCGTCGATCCCGACGAACGCACGGCCGCATTATCGGTGACGTCGTCGGTTCGCATGGCTGCGCACGCGGTCAGTCCGTCGCTGGCGGGGGTCGTCTGGCAGGCGGCCGGCGCGGCCACGCCATTCTGGTTGGCGGGGAGCCTCAAGGCTGTCTACGATATCGCCCTGTACTTCGGCTTCCGAAAGGTGCCGCCGCGCGAAGAGAGTTGACGGTCATCCGTATTCAGGAAGACTGATGACTGACGACGGATGACTTTCGTCGAGGAGGTAGCCATGAAGTGGGTGACGCGCTCGCGTGTGCATGTGGACCGGGTCGCCTGTCCGTGGGTGATCCGGCGATTCATCGACAACCGGGCCGAGTTCCTCTTCGTGCCGGCCGCCGAGGTGGATCGGGTGGCGGCCGAAGAAGGCGCCATCGCCTTCGACGCCCCGGGCGTGGACCTCGGCCATCACGATGGCCGTTGTTCGTTTGAGTCGCTGTTGCTGAAGTACGACCTGCGCCACCCGGAGCTGCGCATGATGGCGGACATCGTCCACGCTGCCGACATCGCCGCCGATATCGACCGGAATCCGCTGGCCCGCGGCCTGGAGGCCATCGCCACCGGCTTCGGCCTGCTGTTCCCCGACGACGAGGAAAACCTTGCGCACCAGTTCGTGGTGTACGACGCGCTGCTCGCCTGGTGCCGACTGCAGACGGAGCGAGCGACCGCTTGACGGCGCCCGCGGACGGCCGCCGCAATCTCGCGGAAGTCCTGCAGGTCTTCCTTCGGCTGGGCGTCGCCGGCTTCGGCGGGCCGGCGGCGCACATCGCCATGATGCGCGACGACGTGGTGCGGCGGCGGGGCTGGCTGGACGACGACGCCTTCCTGGATCTGTTGGGCGCCACGAATCTCATACCCGGCCCGAACTCCACCGAGATGGCCATTCACCTGGGATACCTCCGCGCGGGATGGCGAGGGCTCATCGTCGGAGGCGTGAGCTTCATCCTGCCGGCCGTCCTGATCGTGTCCGCCCTGGCCTGGGCGTACGTGCGCTACGGATCCTTGCCGGCCGCGGGCTGGCTGCTGTACGGAATCAAGCCGGTCGTGCTGGCGATCATCGTGCACGCGCTGTGGGCCCTGGGCCGGAGAGCCGTGCGCGGGCCCTTGTTGGCTGCGGTCGGGCTGGCGGTCCTGATGCTTTCGGTATTCGGCGTGAACGAAATCGTGCTGCTTTTCGGCGGGGGTTTGATCGTGCTGTTGGCCGGCCAAGGGAGCCAGAGCTCACCGCCGGGCCCTTCCCTGGCGGCCTCCGTCGCCCTTGGACTTCCGGCCGGTCTTGCCGCCCTTCCGGCCGCGCCCAGCCTGCTGCTGCTGTTCCTGACCTGCCTCAAGATCGGGTCCGTGCTGTATGGAAGCGGGTATGTCCTGCTGGCGTTTCTGCGCGCCGATTTCGTCACCCGCCTGGGGTGGCTGACCGATCAACAGCTGCTGGATGCCATCGCCGTCGGCCAGGTGACGCCCGGGCCGCTGTTCACCAGCGCCACCTTCATCGGATATCTCGTCGGACGGATCCCCGGAGCGCTCCTGGCGACGCTTGGGATCTTCCTGCCGTCGTTCGTCTTTGTCCTGCTAAGCCGCCCCCTCTTGCCGCGGCTCCGTTCCTCGCCAGCCCTCTCCGCCCTCCTCGACGGAGTCAACGTGGCCTCGCTGGGCCTCATCGCGGCCGTTGCCATTCAAGTCGCCAGGGCCTCCATCGTCGACCTGCCAACGGCTGCACTGGGGTTACTAGCCGCCGTTGCTCTCGCACGCACCAGGCTGAACCCGACGTGGTGGATTGCAGCCGGAGGCGCGGCCGGGATCGCGTTGCAGTGGCTGCGCGGCTTCGTCGGATGAGGTGAGCGTGATTTCCGAACCGAAGCGGCTGCCTCGCAATGTCTGGGTCCTGGCGCTGGTGTCGTTCCTCACCGACGTCTCGTCGGAAATGATCTCGAACCTCCTGCCGATCTTCTTGTCGAGCGTGCTGGGCGCACGGACGGGAGTCATCGGCCTGATCGAAGGTGTGGCGGAAACGACCGCCAGCCTGCTGAAGATGGTCTCGGGCCGTGTCTCCGACCAGTTGGGGAAACGCAAAGCGCTGGTGGTTCTGGGTTATGCCCTGTCGACCGCGGCCAAGCCTCTCCTGTATTTCGCCAACGCCTGGGGCTGGGTGCTCGGGGTGCGCTTCGCCGATCGCGCCGGGAAGGGTCTGCGCACCGCGCCGCGTGACGCGCTGATCGCCGACAGCGTCGCGGCACGCCAACGAGGCCTGGCGTTCGGAGTGCAGCGGGCGGGCGACACAGCCGGAGCTCTGGTCGGGATCAGCGTGGCGCTGGGGATTCTCCTGTTCCGGTCGGAAGGCGGCGGCCTGGATCGGCCGCTCTTCCAGACGATCGTGCTGTGGAGCTTTGTCCCGGCGGCTGCGGCTGTGCTGGCCCTCGCGCTCGGTGCTCAGGAGCGAAAGCCGGAGGACTCCAAGACGGTGGGCGCGGCCTTGACTCTGACCGGCCTGCCCCGCACCTTCCAACTCTACCTGGTCATCATCGGATTCTTCACGCTGGGAAACTCCTCCGATGCGTTCCTGATCCTCAGGGCGCAGGCTGCCGGATTGTCGGTGCCGGGCGTGCTGGGAATGATGATCTGTTTCAATCTGGTGTATGCCGCGCTGGCCGGCCCGGCGGGCGCTCTCTCGGACCGCGTGGGACGACGGCGCCTGCTGGTTGCCGGTTGGGCGGTCTACGTGTTGGTCTATCTCGGATTTGCGCTGGCTCGGAGCGGCTGGCAGGCCTGGGTGTTGATGAGCGTCTACGGCGGATACTACGCGTTGACGGAAGGGGTGGCGCGCGCGTTCGTTGCCGATCTGGTGCCTGCCTCGTTGCGCGGCACGGCTTTCGGATTGTTCCACGCTGCCGTCGGGCTGGTGACGCTGCCGGCAAGCCTGCTGGCGGGAATCCTGTGGCAGGGCGTCGGGCCCTGGCGGGGCCTGGGGCCAGCGGCGCCGTTTCTCGCCGGAGGGCTTCTGGCGGGGATGGCCGCGATCCTGTTGATGCGCCTTCCCGTGTCTCGATCGGACTAGAGACACTGCCTCCGGCCCCGGATGATGTGCTGTATCATCTGACCACTCAGCACACCTCGACGTCCATGCAGAGCCCCCCATCTCCTCCGCCCCCACGACAACGAATGCCGGTCCCCCGACCAGGGTCTGAGCGCTATCTGCTCGAGACGCTGCTGGCCTTCGCCGCCTCCGTGTTTCTGACGCGCACCTTCCTGAGTCTGACGGGATATCCCCAGCTTGGGGGAGGTGGGTTGCACATTGCTCACGTCCTGTGGGGAGGGCTGCTTCTTTTTGTCGCGGCGCTCGCGCCTCTGCTGTGGGCCAACCGCTGGGCTTTCGAGGCTGCGGCGATCCTGGCCGGGCTGGGCGTCGGATTGTTCATCGACGAGGTCGGAAAGTTCATCACGGCCACCAACGACTACTTCTTTCCGGCCGCGGCGCCGATCGTGTATGCCTTCTTCCTCATCACCGTTCTCGTGTACCAGCGGGCGAAGAGGCAGCGAAAACGCCAGGTGCGAGCTTCGCTGTATCACGTCCTGGACGGATTTCAAGAATGGCTCGATCGCGACCTGGACCGGCGAGAGCGGGCGCGGCTGCGCAGCGATCTGATCTGGATTTCATCCCAAAGCGAGTTCCCCGACTGGGCCAAGCTGGGAGGCAGCCTGCTCGAGTTTCTCGAACGGGAGATGACGCCGTTGGCACCGCGCAACCGTCTGGCGCGCTGGACGCTCGGCCTGCGGCGGAGGTTGAGCCGATGGCTCAGCGAGGCCAGGCTTCGCCCCCTGCTGGCCGGAGGCATGTTGGGTCTGGGGATGTTCGCCTTCAAGAACCCGGCCGCGATCCTGACCCAGGCCTCCTTTCCGATGCTGGCGGCCTGGCTGGAGAGGCTGACCACCGGCCGCCATGCAGAAGTGGCGGCGGTCTCGACGCTGATGTTGGCCCGCGTCGGGCTGGAGATCGCTTGCGGTGCCGCGCTGATTCTGGGCGGGATGTTGCTGTGGATGCGCCGGGCACGACTCGCGGTGGTGATCGGCTACGGTGCGCTGTTGCTCATGCTGACGACGGTCGACCTGCTGGTGTTCTATTTCGAGCAATTCTCGACCATGCTCACGGCCGGCGTGCAGTTCCTGGTGCTGCTGGGCCTGCTCTACTACCGCAGGGAGTTCCTCGAACGCGAGAGGGAGACGGCGCTGACGGCCTGATCTGCCGTGTCCTTCGCCGACGCCGGCATGGCGATGACAGACGGAAGGGGCGGCTCGGGAGCCGCCCCTTCCGAATTGCTGCTTCGATTGATGTAGGGGCAGCCTCGATCGCCAGGCGGACGAACACGGGCAGCTCCAAGTCGGCCTTCTGCGCGCCGGGATACGGCGCCACGTCGGACCAGAGATTGGCGACGGTGGGTTTTCGTGGATCGCCAAGTCTGGCTATTGCCCAGGAGAACGCCGGCAGCTGTGGCCTGCCGGCGAGCCTTAATCGTACCCGACTTCCCCCGGGCAGGGAAAGAACGGACCGGCTCTCCCAAGGAGGCCGTTGACTCTCAACCGTTCTGGCTTACAATCCTGTCTGGTGGTCTGACCAGCAGACCGGAGGCATAGGTGGCCATAAGTCAGGTGCCGCATCGAACCCTCCTGGACGAAGTGGCAGGCAGGGTGGCGGCCTTTCTTCTGGACGGCGGGCTGAAGGAAGGTGAGCAGTTGCCGTCAGAGCGAGAGCTGATCTCTCAGCTTGGGGTGAGCCGCGCCACCCTGCGGGAGGGCCTGCGCTCGCTGGCCGACCGCGGGCTCCTCGAAGCCCGCCCAGGGGTAGGCTGGTTTGTCCGCTCTCCGGATCCCCGATACCTGAGCGACCTGCATGAACTGGCACGCCCCTATCGGGAGGAGGCGGCTCCGGCCGTCGAGGTGCTCAGCGGCCCTAGGCGCCTCGAGGTCGTTGTCGAGAAGCCCCTTCACGTCCCGAACCTTCAAACCGATCGCCTGGGCACCTTCGAGCTCATCTCGTGGTGGGAACGCGACCGAGTGCGAGAGGCCAAGGTGCTGGTCGTGGGGGCCGGGGCTCTGGGCAACGAGGTCGTCAAGAATCTGACCTTGATGGGCATCGGCCATGTGTTCCTCGTCGACTTCGACACGGTCGAGGCGGCCAATCTCAGCCGCTCGGTCTTCTTCCGCGAAGACGACACCGGCCGGGCGAAGGCGGAAGTGGTTGCGGCGCGAGCGAAATCCCTCAACCCGGATGTGCGTGTCCAGTACCTGCACGGCGATGTGACGACGCAGCTCGGCCTCGGCGTCATTCGCCGGATGGACGTGGTGATCGGATGCCTCGACAACCGCGAGGCGCGCCTGGCCGTAAATCGTTTCTGCTACTGGATGAACAAGCCCTGGGTGGACGGGGCGATTCAGGAGCTCCAGGGTCTGGCCCGGGTCTTCGTCCCGGGCGAGGGCGCCTGCTACGAATGCACGCTGACCGAGCAGGCACGACGCGAGCTGTCGCTGCGTTACTCCTGCCCGCTGCTGGCCCGCACCGACATCCTGTTGGGCAAGGTGCCCACCACCCCCACCATCGCCTCGTTCATCGGCGCCATCGAAGCCCAGGAAGCGCTCAAACTCATCCATCGTCTTCCGGTCGAAGCCGGCAAAGTCATCCACTACAACGGCCGGACGAACGACATGTACACCAGCGCCTACCTGCCGCGCGAGGACTGCGAAAGTCATTGGGTTTATGGAGAGGTGCAGGAGTTGCCGCTGCGCGCCAGCCAGGCGACGCTGGCCGACCTTCTCCGCCTGGCGCGCGCCGATCTGGGGCCGGACGCAACTCTGGAACTCGATCAAGAGCTCATCGTCGCTCTGGAATGCCGGGTGTGCGGTACCTACGATCGCGTGTTGAAACCTCTATCGGAAGTCAGCCTGCAGTCGGCGCGATGCCCCACGTGCGGCGAGGTGCGCGAGACGCACATGACCCACCGCATCACGGGTGAGGAGGATTTCCTCGACCGCACGCTGGCCCGCGTCGGCGTGCCGCCGCTGCATATTCTGCGCGCACACAACGCCGAGGAGTTCCGCTTCTACGAATTGACCGGCGATCTGGAGGAGACGCTCCACTTCCGGCATTTCGAGGGTGCACGAGACGGGCGACGGATCCGGCTGGGGGGCGAAGTCCAGCTGGGCGAGAGGTCCACCGGCCGGGCGGAGGGTCGCGTGGTGTTCAAGGACTGAGATGCAGAGGACGATGGCGATGACGCCCCCCGACTCGCGCCCCTTGCCCCGACCAACGATCGTGCCGCGCTGGGTGGGCGCGGTCTTTCCGGTCGTGTTGGGAGCGGGGCTGATCTTCGCCGGCGTGTACGGAGTCGATCGGTCTTCGCTGCCGTTGGCGGTGGCGCTGGCGGCCACTTTCGGTCTGGGCTTGGCCTCGGGCCTCGTGGTCCGCTTGAGCATGCCCGATCGCCCAATGGGCCTGCGTTGGCTGGTGGCGCTGGCGGGAAGCCTGATCGGACTCCTGACGGTCGGCCTGCTGACCGGCGGCGCCATCGGAATTCAGCCTCGACGGGAAGCCGGAGAGACAACCCAGTGGGCCGATCTGGCGCAGCTGGTGGCGGCCGGGGGGACGTCGTGGCTGGCCCTGGTGGCCTGGAGACGCAAGGAAACTTCGCTGGAGTCCGAGGGCCTGCGGGCCAGAACCGCGGTCCAGGTGCCTGTGCCCGCGTCGAACGGAGGAACCGCAGGAACGCCTCCCACCTGGAGCGGCCTTGCGTCTGCATGGCAGCGACTCCAGAGCGCGTGGAGGCGGCCGCGTGTTCCTCCCGTGGTCGCGTCGGAACCGACGTCGACCCGGCGACGCCGCCGGCGCGGAACCGACATTCGCCTGACCGGCGCCGTCGAGCACCGCTGCCCGTATTGTCTGGAGGCCGTTGCCCGGGCAGATCCGCGCGGGGTCGTGGTTTGTCCCGTGTGTCATACACCGCATCACGCCGATTGCTGGGCCGTGACCGGCACCTGTCAGGTGCCGCACGCGTACCGGTCCCCGTCATGAAAGAAGGAGCCGCCTGATGAGCGATCGCGCTTCGCGTCCCGAAGGGGACCTGTCGGTCACCATCGTCCTGCCCAGTGGCGGCGCCCGCAATGCCGAGGTGCCCGCCGACGTTCCCGTGCGCGAGCTGCTGGCCGAGCTGGCGTCGCTCTTGAAGCTTCCGACTACGGGTCCGGACGGCCGGCCGATGGGCTATCGCCTGGACAGCAAGGCCCTCGGCCGCGAGCTGGCCGAAGACGAGACGCTGGCCGCGGCCGGCGTGCCGGCCAGCGACCGGTTGATCCTGACCACCGACATCACCGCCGGCTCGATGCGCCTGGATCAGAGCCCGCGCATGCGCCGCCTTCGGGCGGACTACGACCTGATGCGCGATCTCACCGCCCGCAGCGACGTCATCTCTTTCGAGGCCCGGCCCGAACGACCGGGGCTGCCGCCCGAGCGCTACCTCGTGACCTTTCGCTGCCGCGGGATCGTCGGGGTGGATCGCAAGGGCCAGCCCCGCTTCGGGGACAAGCATCAGGTGGAAATCTACCTTCACGCCCAGTATCCCCAGCGCTGGCCGGGGATGAAATGGCTGACGCCGATCTGGCATCCCAACATCAATCACCACAACGGCAGCGTCTGCATCGATGCCGCCTGGTGGACCGCCGGCCGTTCCCTCGACCGTCTGGTGCTGATGCTGGGCGAGATGATTCAGTACAAGAATTTCCACGACGACCCGACCAAGCCGCCCTTCCCCTGGGATCCCGAGGCGGCGCGGTGGTGCCGAGACTACCGCGCCCGCCATCCGCAGGCGTTCCCTGTCGACCAGGCGGAGCTGCTGCGACCGGAACGCATCAAGCTCGACCCCGAGGCGAAGAAGAAGCCCAAGTCCAAGCCGCGGGTGAGGCTCAAGTGACGAATCACCAATCACGAATCACGAGATTCCGTGATTGGTGATTGGTGACTAGTTCATTAGGAGGTATTGCGATGACCGAGATGACGAAGGAAGAGACTACCAAGACCACCGATCTGCCCGTGACGATTGTGCTGCCGTCGGGCGGAACGCGGAACGCCGAAGTTCCGCGAGATGTGCCGGTGAAGCAGCTGATCCCGGAGCTGACGACGCTCCTGGAGCTGCCGACGACCGGGCCGGACGGACGACCGACCAGCTATCGTCTCGACAGCAAGGCCCTGGGGCGCGAGCTGCGGGAAGACGAGACCCTGGCGGGCGCGGGCGTTCCCGAGGGCGATCGGTTGATCCTCACCGCCGACGTCACCGCCGGCTGACCGCCGCCCGAATCGATGACGGACGCCGTGCGCATTCGCCTCCTGCCCGATGACCCGAGCACACCGCCCGCCGGGCGCATGCCGCTTCACCGCGCGCTGCGCTGGCGGTCGGCGTTCGGCGGGCAGGAGGCGGAGGCCGCGGCCAGCGTCTTCATGGCGCCGCGGGCCTACGTCCGGGTTTGCGCCCACGCCGGGTCGGATCTCGAGCATGAAGTCGGCGGGGCGCTGGTCGGGCTGCATCGAGTCGACAACCACAGCGGCGAAACGTTCATCGTCATCGAGGCCGCGCTGCCGGCGCGGCACACGCGGTTCGGCCGCTCGTATCTGACATTCACCCACGACAGTTTGGTGGGGATCCACAACGATCTGGAGCGGCGCCTGCCCGGGCGGGCCATTCTCGGCTGGTACCACACCCATCCCGGCATGGGCGTGTTTCTCTCCGGCTACGACCAGTGGCTGCACGAGCACTTCTTCCCCGAGCCCTGGCAGGTGGCCCTAGTGATCGAGCCGCGGGATTCGCAGGGCGGTTTCTTCGTGCGCCGGGGCGACCGGAGCCTCGACCCGCGAGCCTACACGGGTTTCTACGAACTCCTGCGCAACGGCCGGGAGAGTCTGATGCGATGGACGAATCTCGAGCCCGAGGTTCAGACGCAGGTGGTGGAAAGCGGAGGTGAGGTGTGATGGTGGTTCGCGTTGCTTTGCTGCTGCTCCTGGCGACGGGCCTGGTGGCGGCTTGCGCCGCGGAGGGCGGCGTCTCGATCCTGCCGGCAGACCCCGGCGGCGGGGAGACGGGTACGGCGCAACTGGACGCCGGAGCCGTTCTCATCATCGTGGCGCTGGTGGCCATCGTGGCCATCGCCGCCGTCGGACTTCGGCGCTGATGCCAGGTCGGGCGCGTGCGGGGAATGCGAGGAGGGTGAGATGAGTCGTCGGATGCGGACGTATTACTATGCAGTTCTGGGGGCGATCGGCGGGCTGATCGCCTGGCGCGTAAGCGACTTGTTGGGGTTGTCTTTTGCACCCAACCTGTATGTCAGCGAAATGCTCGTTGGCGGACTGATCGGCCTGTGCGTGGGGCTGTTGATCGGCGCGACCGAGGGAGTGGTGACGCTGAGCCCGCTGCGCGCCGTGCGCGCCAGCATGGTCACCGCGCCGCTGGGGCTGGCGGCCGGCGCCATCGGCCTGCCGCTCGGCGAGTTTCTCTTCCAGGCCGTCGGAGGGCAACTTTTCGGACGCGCCCTGGGATGGGCCGTATTCGGGTTGGCCATCGGCCTGGCAGAAAGCCTGACGGGCAAGACTCAGATGTGGAAGGGCGCCCTGGGAGGCCTGATCGGCGGCCTCATCGGCGGCGTGTTGATCGAGCTGACTCGCACCCGCCTGGAGAATCCGGTGGTGGGCAAAGCCGTCGGACTTGCCTTGGTGGGGGCGAGCATCGGAGCCTTCGTGGCTCTCATCAGCGTCCTGTTGTCGAAGGCCTGGCTGGAGGTCTCCAGCGGAAAGCTCAAGGGCGCCGAGTTCATTCTCGACAAGTTCCTGCACTCCGGCGGGCCGGCGGCCATCGTTGGCAGCAGCCCGCTGAAGGCGGATATCGCCCTGCCCGATCCGGACATCGCCCCGCAGCATGCGATGTTGATGGGCGCCGACACGCACATGACCATCAAGGACATCAGCCTCAAGGGAACCTATGTCGACAACCGCAAGGTGGAGATGACCTCGTTGGCCGACCGTCAGCGGATTCGGATCGGGAACACCGAGCTGGTGTATCACGAGCGAAGGTGAAAGATGAAACAACACCATAAGCATCTGGCGCTTGCGCTGGCTCTGGGTACGTTGCTGTCCATCGGCTGGACGCCGGTGCTACCGCAGGCTGATGCGGCCGAAGTCCGGGTGACACAGGTCGACCGTTCGCGCTTTCCGGAGGTAACGGTTTACATCTCGGTGACGGATGCGCAGGGCGAACCGGT
>DASSGB010000082.1:0-18239 GCA_035693825.1 Anaerolineales bacterium | reverse complement strand
AGCCTGTACCCCGGGCCGGTCGTGGCCGTGTGTCTTTCCCCGCCGGCCGAAGAGTGGGCCCAGAGCGCGCCCTCCTCACCGCTGGCCCACATCCCGGCCCTGGCCGTGGTCGACAGGCTGCGCGCGGGCCAAGCGCTGCGGGTCTTCATGCGAGCACTGGAAATCGCCTCGCGCAGCTTCACCGAGCTCCGGCTTCAGGTGGATCGTCCGGAGGTCGTCGTGCGGCCTCGCGTCTCGTCTGTTGCCATGTTCGATATGCCCTCGGTCGAACTGATGAAGGGCGTGGGAGAGGCGGCCATGCTCGAGAAGCTCGGTGAGCTGCGCGCATGTTTTGGTTTGCGCGGCACGCTGCGTCGGCTGCTCACGTGAGCCGTGGCATGCGTCGAGACCTGCGAGGCTATGCCGCAAGCACTCAGTTCCGCCTGATCGTTGGGGGCGCGCTCATGGTCCTTCTCGCCGCCGTAGGGTTCGCAGCCTTCTTCTATGGACCGGCGGCGGCGGTTTCCGCCTTGCTGTGTCTTGTCGCAGCCCTCGTTCCGATCGGATTCATCGCTGCGGCCTTGCAGCTCATGGACTGGATCGTACGCCGGTATCGAAATGGGTGACGCCGACATCGAGCGAGGCGAGGCCGATGGCCTGCCCTTCCTTTTCCGATCCGGACAAGAAATAGAGTCGCCGACGGTTTGTCTGCTGCACGGACTCGGCGGCGACGAGAATTCCATGTGGGTGTTTGCCCACGCCTTCCCTCCCGGGTGGGGTCTGCTGGCGCCGCGCGCCTTGTATCCCTACGCCACCGGCTATTCGTGGACCGAGAACGGACCTCCGTCGCGCTTCTCCGCTTTCGACGACGCCTCTCGCCGATTGAGATCCTTCATTCCCATGGCGGCAAAGGCCGCAGCCTCGGATCCGGAAACGGTTGTGTGGGTCGGCTTCAGTCAGGGGGCCGCACTGGCCGTGTCGGCACTGCTTCGAGGCGTTTCGGGGAAGGCCTGCGCCATGTTGTCGGGATTCGTCCCCGAAGGCGCGCAGGGATCGTTGCCGGCGCTGCCGGTTTTCTGGGCGCATGGGCGCCGCGACCGCGATGTGCCTTTGGCCCGGGCGCGCGCCGACGCGGACCTGCTCCTGTCGATGGGCGCGCAGGTCGAGTTCTGTGAAGCGGATGTCGATCATCGGGTAGGTGCGGCCTGCACGTCCGCGCTCAGCCGCTGGCTCCGTGCGTTGCCTATACCTTCGGCAGATCGGCCATCGAGATTTCCGTGATATCATGCCTCCGTCCTCGTTTCTGCACAGCCAATGTCCATCTCCGACCTCGATAACCGATCGATCAACACGCTCCGATTCCTAGCCGCGGACGCGGTCCAGAAGGCGAATTCCGGCCA
Organism: Anaerolineales bacterium; assembly: GCA_035693825.1. Classification (GTDB taxonomy): domain Bacteria; phylum Chloroflexota; class Anaerolineae; order Anaerolineales; family E44-bin32; genus MGOM01. The sequence continues at coordinate 16,860 of DASSGB010000082.1, read as the reverse complement.
TCCGGGTCTGCCGATGGGCGCCGCGCCGATGGCCTATGTCTTGTGGACGCGTCATCTTCGGTTCGACCCGCGCGACCCGCGCTGGCCCGGTCGCGATCGCTTCGTCCTTTCCGCGGGACACGGCTCGATGCTCCTGTACGCGCTGGCGCACCTGACCGGATACGACTTGCCCATGGAAGAGCTCATGCGTTTCCGCCAGCTGGGGAGCCGCACGCCGGGTCATCCGGAACACGACATTGCCGCCGGCGTGGAAACCACGACCGGCCCGCTCGGGCAGGGATTCTCCAACGCCGTGGGCATGGCCATGGCCGCCCACCATCTGGCGGCCGTCTACAACGAGCCCGAGTTTCCCCTATTCGATCATCGCATCTACGCCATCGTCTCCGACGGAGATCTGATGGAAGGCGTCGCCTCGGAGGCCGCGTCGCTGGCGGGCCATCTTTCGCTCGGCAGGCTCATCTTCCTTTATGACGACAACCATGTCAGCATCGACGGCAGCACCGACCTGGCGTTCACCGAGGACCGCGCGGCGCGCTTCCGCGCCTACGGCTGGCACGTCCAGACCGTCGAGGACGGCAACGATCTCGAGGCCGTCGATCGCGCCCTGGGCGCGGCCCAGGCCGATCTGCGACCGTCGATCATCATGGTGCGGACGGTCATCGGTTACGGCCTGCCCACCAAGCAGGGGACCGAAAAGGCCCACGGCGAACCGCCGGGCGAGGAAGAACTCGAGGGTGCCAAGAAGGCGCTGGGCTGGCCGTTGGAGCCGCGATTCCTTGTCCCCGAAGACGTGCGCGCCCATTTCGAGGCGGCCGGCCGCCGCGGACAGGACTTCCACCAATCGTGGGAAGACATGCTGGGACGCTATCGGCGCGAGCGTCCCGATCGTGCGGCGGAACTCGAGCGCCGGCTGCGCGGCGAACTGCCGGAAGACGTCAACCAGATGCTGCCGACGTTTCCCGCCGACCCCAAGGGGAAAGCGACGCGGGCCAGTTCGGGCGAAGCTCTCAACGCGCTGGCCAAGAAGATGCCGGAGCTCTTCGGCGGGTCGGCGGATCTGACGACCTCCAACCAGACGAAGCTGAAGGGTGAGGCGACGTTCACCAAAGACACTCCGAATGGAAGGTATGTCCACTTCGGCGTCCGCGAGCACGGCATGGGCGGGATCCTCAGCGGTCTGGCGCTTCACGGCGGGATGCTGCCGTTCGGCGGCACGTTCCTCGTGTTTTCCGATTTCATGCGGCCGGCCATCCGATTGGCATCGATGATGCGGCTGCGTCTCATCTACGTCTTCAGCCACGACTCGATCGGGCTGGGGGAGGATGGGCCGACGCATCAACCCGTCGAGCATCTTGCCGCCCTGCGCGCCATTCCCCATCTGACGCTCATCCGGCCGGCGGATGCCAATGAGACGGCCCAAGCCTGGGGGCTCGCCGTCAGCCGCAGCGACGGCCCGACCGCACTGGTGCTCACGCGACAGGCGGTGCCGACTCTGGATCGGACCAAGTTCGGTTCCGCCGAAGGGCTTCGGCGAGGCGCCTACGTGCTGGCCGATCTGGGTGGGAAGCCCGAGCTCATCTTGATGGCCACGGGCTCTGAAGTGGAGACCATCGTCGCCGCGGGCGAGAAGCTGGCCGCGGCGGGCGTGCGCGTGCGGCTGGTGTCGTTCCCTTCGTGGGAATTGTTCGAGGCGATGCCTGCGAGCTATCGCGACGAGGTCCTGCCGCCGGCTTGCACCCGCAGGGTGGCGGTCGAGGCGGGCGTGCGCCAGGGTTGGGAGCGCTGGCTGGGAAATGACGGCGTGTTCATCGGGCTCGACCGTTTTGGAGCGTCGGCGCCCTACCAGGACGTCTACCGCGATCGCGGGCTGACCGCGGGCCACGTGGTCGAAGTCGCGCGGCGGCTCATGGCCGACAAGGTTCCGGCGTGATCCCGCCTGCGACTTCGTTCATTGAATCTCGGATGAGGCTGGCCCTATGAGAGTCGCCATCGGCTGCGACCATGCGGGTTTTCCCCTGCAATCCGTCGCCATAGACAGCGTGAAAGCCCTGGGTCAGGAAGTCTTGGATCTCGGCGCGCATTCCTTCGAACCGATCGACTATCCCGACATCGCCGAGTCCGTGGCGCGGGCCATCCAGACCGGCCAGGCCGACCGCGGGATTGTGCTGTGCGGATCCGGAGTGGGAGCGGCCATCGCCGCCAACAAGCTGCGCGGCATCCGTGCCTCGGTCTGTCACGACACGTATTCCGCCCGTCAGGGGGTCGAGCACGACGACATGAACATCCTGTGCCTCGGGGCGCGCGTGATTGGTCCGTCGCTGGCGACCGCGCTGATCGAGTCTTTCTTGAAGGCCACCTTCAGCGGCGAAGCCCGCCACGTTCGACGCGTCGGCAAAATCACCGCCCTGGAGTCCCGGCGGGAGTGAGACGACCTTGAACGCGCTCGAACAGGCTCGCGCCATCGGTCAGTCCTTCTGGCTGGACTACATCCGCAAAGACCTCATCGAGTCGGGCGAGCTCGAGCAGCTGGTCAGCGCAGGTTTGCTCCAGGGGATGACCTCCAACCCGACGATCTTCGAGCAGTCGATCTCGAAATCCGACCTGTACACCGCTTCCTTGCGCCCGCTGGCCCAGGCCGGCTGGACCACGGAACAGATCTTCGACGCCCTGACTCTGGACGACATCCGCGGTGCAGCAGACGTGTTTCGTCCTGTCTACGAAGCGGCCAGCGGCGGCGACGGATACGTTTCCATCGAGGTCAGCCCGTTGCTGGCCGACGACACGCAGGCTTCGCTGGACGAGGCCCGGCGGCTGTGGGCGGCCGTCAACCGTCCCAACGTGATGGTGAAGATCCCGGCCACCCGCGCCGGTCTCCCGGCGATTGAAGCCGCCACCGCCGACGGCATCAATGTCAATATCACCCTGATCTTCTCCCTGGCGCGCCACGCGGAAGTCATGGAGGCGTACCTGCGCGGGCTGGAGACCCGGGCCGAGCGCGGCGCTTCGCTCGATCACATCTTCTCCGTCGCGTCCTTCTTCGTTTCCCGCGTCGATACGCTGGTGGATAGCCTGCTCGAGCGTCTGGTGAAGGAGGAGGGGCCCGCCGCTGAGCGGGCTGCATCTCTGCTGGGCAAAGCCGCCATCGCCAATGCGCGCCTGGCGTATGCCCAGTATCAAGCCGTGTTCCACGGCCCGCGTTTCGAGGCGCTGAGGGCCAAAGGCGCCAACGTGCAGCGACCGCTGTGGGCTTCGACCAGCACCAAGAATCCGGATTACCGCGACACGGTGTACGTCGACAACCTGATCGCGGCCGAGACGGTCAACACCCTTCCGCGCGCCACGCTGGAGGCCTTTCGTGATCACGGTGACGCCTCGGCCACGCTCGACGCCGGGCTGTCGGAGGCGCGTGCCCAACTCGAAGCGCTGGCCTCCCTGGGCGTGTCGATGGAGGCCGTCACCGACCAGCTCGAGCGCGAGGGCGTGGCGAAATTCTCCGAATCGTTCGAGGCGCTGAAGAAATCCATCGCCACCCAGGCCGAGAAGCTCGAGGCGGAGATTCCCGGCCTCCAGGCGCCACTGCGCGAAACCCTCAAGCGCTTCGACCAGGAGGAAGTCGGCCGAAGGCTGTGGGCTGAGGATCCCAACCTGTGGCCGACCGGCGAGGATCCTGCGTCGGAACGGCTGGGATGGCTGAGCCTGCCTCAACGGTCGGTGGCTTCGATCGAGCCCATCACCTCGTTCGCGGCGAAGATACGCGCCGAGGGGGTCACCGATGTCCTGCTGCTGGGCATGGGGGGATCTTCTCTGGCCCCGGCGGTCATGGAGCGAATGGGATGGGGAGACGGAGGACTGAGATTCCAGGTCCTCGACACCACCGAGCCGTCCGCGGTTCATGACGCGGTCCGTGAGAGGCCTCCTCAGACAACCCTGGTGCTCGTTGCGAGCAAGTCCGGCACGACTATCGAGCCGATGTCGCTCATGGAAATCTTCTGGGAACGAGCCCAGCGCGCCATGGGGGAGGCGGCCGGAACACGCTTTGCAGCGATTACCGATTCGGGCACGCCGCTCGAGGCTCAGGCCCGACGGCGCGGGTTCTCCGCTGTCTTCACCAGCCCCTCCGATGTCGGCGGCCGCTACGCGGCCCTCACCGAGTTCGGCTTGGTGCCGGCCGGACTGATGGGGGTGGACCTGCAGGCGCTCCTGGAGGGTGGCGCGCGCATGGCGCGCGCCAGTAGCCCCAACGCTCCATCGGCACGCAATCCCGGATTGTTTCTGGGTGCGCTCCTGGCAGCCGCCGCATCGCTCGGCAGGGACAAGCTGACCTTCGTCGCCGACGAAGACATGCAGCCGTTGCCAGCCTGGATCGAACAGTTGATCGCAGAGAGCAGCGGCAAAGACGGCAAGGGCCTCTTCCCGGTTGCCGGTGAACCGCCCGCCGGCGCGGATGCGTATGGCGCGGATCGGCTGATGATCTATCTTCGCTCTACCGGTGAACACGACCGGCGCGCCCAGACATGGGCGCGGCAAGGCGTCCCGGTGGTGGTCCTGCAGACGGGCAGCCAGCCGGAGGCCGTCGGCGCCGAGTTCTTCCGTTGGGAAATCGCCACCGCTGCGGTGTGCCACGCGTTGGGCGTCAATGCTTTCGACCAGCCGGACGTCCAGCGGGCGAAGGATCAAGCGCGCGCGGCCTTGCGCAGTCGGAAGCGAGACAGCGTGCCTCAAGGCAACGTCGCCTGGTCGCAGCAAGGGATCGAGGTCTGGGCCCACCACCTTTTCCCCGACGGGACGACCCTTCGGGCAGTGTGGGAAACCGTCCTCGCGCAACTCACGGAGCGGGAAGCGGTGGTCCTGCTCTCCTACCTGCCGGAACGGCCGACGGTCGAGAAGCCGTTGGTGCGACTGCGGCGGTTGATCCGCGATCGGACCCGAGCGGCGACCATGCTCGGTTTCGGCCCGCGCTACCTGCATTCGACGGGACAGCTCTTCAAAGGCGGACCCGATCGGCTGCTGGCCGTCTATCTCATAGGCCCTGTCTCGGACACGGTTGTGATTCCCGGGGACGAGCTTCCCCTGGGCATTCTTCAACGCGCCCAGGCTGTTGGCGATTTCGAGGCCATGCACGCCGCGGGGCGGCGGGCGTACGCCTTCGTGCTGTCGTCGCCCTCGGAGCTGGACGTTCTCGAAAAGGCACTGCGCGACGCCCTCGCCCAAAGGGCCGGCTCGGCCGCGTGACCGGCCGACGCGCCCGAAGTCCACACAGCCCCCGAAGCCCCGTCATCTCGCGCGGGATCCTCGCCGGCAGCGAGGAGCGAGTCTTTCGCGTGTTGCCGCAATCCGTTCTGGCCAACATGCGGCACGCGCGCCACGAAAGCGCGCTCCTGTGGAACACGATCTATCCGAGAGCTCAACCGCGCTTGTCGCTCCGTGCTTTGCTGGCCCTTCGACCTCTGTGGGGCTCGACGCCGCAGGTCCAGCCGGACGAGAGCCTCCTGCCGTACTACTGGGGCTTCGCCGCCGATGGCCAACGGCTGGGAGCCCTTGAGGAGTCTCTGGAGGCGGTCGCCGGTCGCGCCGATCTGCTCGAGATCGACTTGCTTCTCGTAGGGCAGCAGACTCTCATCGTCGTGGAGGCCAAGCACCTGGCTTCGGCCGGGGTCTGCGGTCGTTATTCGAGGCTTCGCTGTCCTGAGGTGCATGGACCGGCGGAGTCGGAGTGTCATTACTGGGAACGCCCAGGCGAACCATTCGGCCGGCTGTTCGACTTCGGGGTGAGACCGACGGCGGAATCAGATCCACCGCCATGCTCGCGCCACTATCAGTTGGCGCGCACGCTTCTTCTGGCTCGCGACCTGGGCGCCAGAATGGGTCTGATCCCCCATCTCTGGCTGATCTTGCCGCGGTCGCGTTGGAAAGAGGTCGAGCCTTCCTGGTTGGATTTCGCCGAGAGAGTGCGGGAGGATGGGGACTGGCGCCGACTGCGGGTCCTTTCGTGGGAGTCAATCGCGCGCCTGCGGCCTGCGTAAACGCTGGGCGCGGCTCGCGAGCCGCCCCTACCCTAAACACAATTTCAACATAAAGGAGGGGCGTTCAGTTGAACGCCCCTACGCGATTCCTCGGGGAGACCGTTCCGCTAGACCAGGAATCCCAGGCAAACCAACACGACAAAGGTCGTGCTGGCGACCAGCTGCCTCAGTCCGATGCGTGTGGGGCGAACCCCGATCGAGGGGCGGAAGGTGGCGTCGATGAGATCCAGGAGCATCAAAGTGGACGCGAGCGGCCAGAGCCATGGTATCCAACCGAGCGCTGCCAGTGCGACGGCCGCCGCCAAATTGAAAGCGTGATAGAGGTACGCCCTGCGGAGCCCGGACAACCTCGACGCGAGAGACGGTGCCACCTTCCAACCTCGCTGCTCCAGGCGCGCGTAGACGAGCAGCACCGACGCAGCCGATTGCAGCCAGCACAGGGACCACAGCCACCCCGCCAGCAGCGTCGACTCGCCTCCTGCGACGTTGTATGCGCCCGGAGCCGCCAGCGCCAGGACGCCGGTCCCGACGATCTCGATCCCCATCTGGCCTCGATCCGCCCGCCGACGTATGAGCTCCATGTGCCAGGCGAACACCAGAACTCCCGGGATGGCGAGCAGAAGGACTCGAGCGTGGCCGGCGAAGATCAAGCCCGCGACCGCCACCGTCCCGAACGTGGCGTAGATCCCCGACCAGATCAACGCAGGCTTGAGGTCGTATTTGGGCCGACGGCCGGCAAGGGCCTTGACCAGGATGGCCACAGGCTGTCGAAGCAGAAAGCCCGACAGCACAGCGGCGAGAAGCCAGAGGGTTTCGACAGGGACGCGACGCGCCGCCGCAAGACCGATGACAAAGGGTCCGATCCACCAAATCCAGGACCCGTGCTCGGCCGGAAGGGCGTAGTGTCTTCGAAGGAGCGACATAGGGGCCGGAGCCGACAATTGTGCCAGCCGGCTGGCCGATGATAATTCAGTTGGGGGGTTGCGTCAGATGCCCAGATAGGCGCGCCTGACCTCCTCGTTCTGCGCCACGGATCGAGCCGGGCCTTCGATCGCGATTCGACCCTCGCTCAGGACATAGGCGAAATCGCTGACGGCCAGGGCCAGCCGCACGTTCTGCTCAACCAGCAGCATCGTCAGGCCTTCCGCTTTCAGCCGCAATAGCGTCTCGAAGAGCGAGATGACCAGCACCGGCGCCAGGCCGAGCGATAGCTCGTCGATCATGAGAATCTCGGGCTCGGCCATCAGGCCCCGCGCCACGGCCAGCATCTGCTGCTCGCCACCGCTGAGGGTCCCCGCCCGTTGATGGCTGCGCTCCTTGAGGCGCGGCAGCAGCGAGTACGCCCGCTCGAGGTTCTGCTCAAAGCGCGGCCTGGCCCTTGGATTGTCGGCCCCCATCTCCAGATTCTCGTACACCGTCATGCTCGGGAAGAGCTGACGACCTTCCGGCACGAGGACCAGCCCGAGCCCGGCTTTCTGATAAGGAGGCAGGGCCGAGATCTCGCGCCCGCCGAGGCGAATGCTGCCTTCCCATGGTCGGATCCCGCCCATCACGCTGCGCAACAGCGTGGTCTTGCCGACGCCGTTCCCGCCGACGAGCGACGTCAGACGCCCCTTTTCGAGATGCAGACTCACCTGGCGCAGGATCTGCACCTGGCCGTATCCGGAGGAGAGATTGTGGACTTCCATCAGAGCCATCGCTCACTCTCCTCGGCCCGCCGCGCTGGCCAGCCGTTCCGCCAGCTTGGGGTCGCCCAGGTAGGCTTCGATCACCTTTGGGTGACGCGAGACCTCTTCAGGCGTGCCCTCGGCGATCTGCTGCCCATAGTCCAGCACCACCACACGATCCGAGACGTTCATCACGGCGTGCATGACATGCTCGATCATGATGATGGTGACCCCGCGCCGACGGATTTCCGCCACGGTCTCGACCATGGCCGCAATTTCCGTCTGGTTCAACCCGGCCAGGACTTCATCCAAGAGCAGCAGCTTGGGGCGTGCGGCGAGGGACCGCGCCAGCTCCAGTCGTTTCTTCTGGGCCACGTTCAGGCTCCCCGCCAGCTGGTCGCGGCGCGGCGTCAGGCCCACGAAATCGAGGATCTCGTCGGCGATACGGCCGGCCTCCTTCAGGCCGTGACGCTCGCTCCCAAAACATGCCCCGACCATGGCGTTTTCGCGCACGCTGAGCTCGTTCAGCGGCTGCACGATTTGATGCGTGCGAGCCATGCCCATGTGCGCCAGCTGAAATGTCCGGCCGCCGGTCACGTTCTTGCCGCGGAAGATCACCCGGCCCTCCTCGGGCCGATACACGCCGTTGATGACGTTGAAGAGCGTCGTCTTGCCGGCCCCGTTGGGGCCGATCAAGCCCAGGATCTGTCCTTCCGGCAGATCGATCGTCACGTGCGAGAGAGCCTGCAGTCCGCCGAATCGCTTGCTGACGCCGAGCACCTGGAGGATCATCCCTGCGCCTCCCTCTTCCGGGTCGAATGAGGCACAGGGATCATTCGAGCACCCTCCTGAGCCGGGGAAGGCGCTGGCGCAGCCATCCGACGACTCCGGCGGGCACGAACAGGATGATGATCAGGAGCATCACGCCTGCCACCGCCAGTTGGATGTTCTTGAAGATGGGCGAGACGAGCAGCAGCCCACGCAACCGTTGATAGCCCGCGGCCCCGAGAAGCGGACCCAGCACGGTCCCCTGGCCGCCCAGCATCACCATGACGATCGTTTCGATCGACAGATGCAGACGGAAAGCGTCCCCGGGCTCCACGTTTCCGTTCTTGAAGAAGAAAAGGACGCCGATCATCCCGGGGAAGATCGCCGATAGAACGTAGGCCCAGGTCTTGGCGTTCGGGGCCACGACGCCCATCACTTCGGCCGCGTCCTCGTTCTCGCGGATCGCCATCAGCCCCAGCCCGAAGCGCGAGGATCGGACGATGAAGCTGACCAGCAAGACCCCCAGAGTCAAGACGATCAGCAGGCGGTACACCGTCCACAAGGCCTCGACCGCCCCGCCGTAGCTGTTGTAGACCTGGAACTGCAACGACATCCCGATCGGCCCGCCGAAGGGATCGAAGTTGTTGACGAAACCGCGGGCGGCCTCGTTGACGCCGATCGTGGCCAGCGCGAAATACGCGCCGCGCAATCGCAGGATGGCTTTGCCCAGCAGGAAGGCCAGCAGCCCGGAGACCAGCCCGCCGGCGAGCAGCGCCAGGTAGAGCGACGTGCCCTGAGCGCTGATCAGATAGAAACCTACGTAGCCTCCCAGGCCGAAGAACACGATGTGGCCGAAACTCACGTAGCCGGTGTATCCCAGCAGAATGTTGAGACTTGAGGCCAGGCCGACCGACATCAGCACGGTGAAGAACAGTTCCCGCGTGGAAGCGCTCTCGACGAGAAGCGGGTAGGAGGCGATGAGGGCCGTTCCGCCCAGGATGACCCAGAAGGCCGGGCTGCGCCAGGCGGTCATCTTCGCACCCCCAGGATCCCGGTCGGACGGATCAGAAGAATCAAGACGAACAATCCGAACTCGAGCACCGGCACCCACGTCGGGGGCAGGAAGGAGGTGATGACACCTTCGAGCATCCCCAGGATCAAACCGCCGATCAGCGCCCCGAGAGGATTGCCCAGACCTCCCAACACGCCAATGACGAAGCTCTTGAGCTCGTATGCGCCGCCAGCCAAAATGTTGATGGGAAAGAGGGTGGCGATGACACCTCCAGCCACCGCCGCGAGCATCGTCCCCAATCCGAAGCTCAGGGCCAGCGTCCTGTAGGAGGCGATTCCCATCAACTCGGCCGCCCCCCGGTTGTCCGTCACGGCGCGGATGTGCTTGCCGGGACGCGTGCGGTACAGGAAAAGATACAGCAGCGCGGTGACGACGATCGTCGCCACGGCCGCGGCCACACGGCTCCACAAGATGGTGACACGCCCGAGGCTGGTGCTTCCCAGGCTGAAGTCCACATTGCGTGGCGTGGTCGACAGGGCCGCCGTGGCGATGCCGATGATGATCATGTTGACGGCGAACGTCGCCAGCAGGGTTGAGAGATGGGGGGCGTTCAACACCCGGTGGACGGCGACGCCGTAGATCATCACCCCGAAGATGAGTCCCAGCACCGCCACCAGAGGCAGCGCCAGGTACGGATGCAAGCCGAGCGAACTGAAAGCGAAATAGACGCCGAACATGCCCAGGGCGATGATCGGCCCGTGGGAAAGGTTGATGACGTTCATCACCCCCCAGATGAGGGCCAGCCCCATGGCCGCCAGTCCATAGACGAATCCCAGGAGCAAGCCATCCACCAGCGAGGCCAGAACGGTCTCGGTCATGGCGTTCCCTGTGAACCATGTGAGCCTCGCCCCTCGATGCCGAGGGGCGAGGCTCACGGACCTGGATCAGCGGATGGGGTAGAGGGCTTCGGCGGTCGCGCCTTCCGGCGGCCAGATCACCTGCTTGGCCAACGTGCCGTCGGCGGCCTCCTGCCACTGGATGTAGACCATGCTGTGGCCGACCTGCAGGCCGTGCGCGTCCGCGGTCGTGTCAAACTTGACATGACCGTAGAAGGTCAACACGTCCATGCTGTCCAGGGCGGCCTTCAGGGCCTCGACATCCGTGCTGCCGGCCGCTTCCAGGGCCCACTGGAGGATCAGGCCTGCGGCGTAACCGCCCGCAGCGTGGTAGGACGGCTCCTCGCCATAGGCGTCGGTGTAGGCCTGGGTGAAGTCGGCCCCGGAGATCCCGAAGTATTCCAGCCCTGCCGCCGCGGCCGTCTCTTCTGTGAACGCCGCCAGCGGTTCCCACTGGCTCGGGCCGACGATGCCCAGTGCGGCGTCACCGAGCTCGGCGAAGGTTGGCTCGGGCGGGGCCACCAGCAGAGCGATGTACTTGGCCGAGACACCTTTCTCGGAGAGCTGCCTGGCAAAGGTCGTTCCATCCTGGAAGTGTCCGCCGCCCATGATGGCCTCAGGCGCGGCGGCGACGATGTTGTTGATGAACGGGCCGAAGTCGGTCGTGCCGGTGTCATAGCCCTCGAAGTAGACGATCTCGTATCCGAGGCTTTCGGCGTAGGCCTTGGCCGCGGTCACGACGTCCGTCGAGAACTTGTCGTTCTCGTGCACGAAGGCAATCTTCTTGACGGCCGGGTCGAGGGCGGCCAGGTTGTCCACCGCGCCGGTGAGGTAACGGCTGGCCGGCGTGTAGGCCTGGTACACCAGGGTGTAGCCCTTCTTGTACGTGGCGTCGGAGGCCGCGCCGGTAGTGACCATGATCTTGCCGTATTGCTCGGCGATCACGGCCGAGGCGTCCGCCAGCCCGCTCGAATACGGGCTGATCAGGAAGTCGACGTTGTCTTCCGTCGCCAGCCGCGTGTACAGCTCCTGCACGCGGTCCTTGTTGCTCTCGTCGTCGTAGAAGACCGACTCAAACGTGACCATCGAATCGCCGACCTGGATTCCGCCGGCCGAGTTGACCTGGTCCATCCACAAGCTCAGGCCGTTGTTCTGGCGAGTCGACTCGACGTTCAGGCTGCCGGTCTGCGAGACGGTGAAGCCGATCTTCAGAGTGACTTCTTCCATCGGCGGTTCGGTCGGCGCCGCAGGCTCTTCGGACGTCGGCTCGGGTGGGACGGGCGTCGGCGCCTCGGTGGGCGCGGGCGTGCCGCAGGCGCCGAGCAGAAGGCCGAGCAGCACGAGCAGCGTGGGCGCAATCAGGCGTGCGGATCTCATCGAGACTCCTCCTCAGAGTTGATCCAAATGACGAAGCGTGACGGGAACCGAGGTCGAAATGCGGCTGGCACGGTCCTCCTTCCCTCTCCGCGGCGAGGTTGACCCCAGCGCTCATTGTGAGGGCGGAAGGCGAAATGGTCCGTAAAGGCCGGCCCCGGAAGATAAAGAATCCATAAACACCAAACCCGTCTTGCCTCGCAAGACGGGTTTGGGTGAAGCCGCATGCCTTTCAGTCGGGAATGAACCGGTACCCAACCCCCCGCACGGTCTCGATCAACTCCCGCGGAGGCTCGGAGGTTTCCAGCTTCCGCCGCAGCCGGCCGACGTACACCCTCACATATTCGACTTCGTCGAGGTACTCCGGGCCCCAGACTCTCTGCAGCAACGCCCTCGGGGCCAGGACTTTGCCGGTCTCCAGCATGAGGTGATACAGCAGGCTGAATTCGAGGGGGGTCAGCTCCACCGGCCGGCCGTGGGCGATCACCTGGTGACTTTCGAGGTCCATCTGAATGCCGTGGCGCGACAGTCTGGCCGGCTCGGTGAGGGGCGCCATTTCACTCCAGGCGGCCCGGCGCAAGACGGCCTTGATCCTCGCCAGCAGTTCTTCGACTCCAAACGGTTTGGTGAGATAGTCATCCGCGCCGAGCTCGAAGGCTTTGACCTTATCCTGCTCTTCGCCGAGGGCGGTCAGGATGACGATAGGGACGAGTGACTTTTCGCGGATGCGGCGCGTGGTCTCCAGACCGTCGAGGTGCGGCATCATCAAGTCGAGGATGACGAGGTCGAATGGGTACGTCCGGAAGGCAGCCAGAGCCTCCAGGCCGTTCGAAGCGATGTTGACTTTGTAGCCGCGCACCTCGAGATTGCGGCGTACGAAATCGCGCAGCGGCGACTCGTCGTCGACCACCAGGACGCGTGTTTCAGGCATGAGGCGTCAGCGGGATGGAGAAGGCCAGGCACGCGCCGCGCGGCCGCTTCTCGATCCAGATGTCTCCGCCGTGTGCCCGCACGAAACCGCGCGAAATCGACAGGCCCAGGCCGGCTCCGGAGCCCCGGCGGACAAGGCCGCGGTCGAGGCGGAAGAACGGCTCAAAGACTCGGTCGATCTCGCTTTCGGGAATCCCCGGCCCATCGTCCTCGACGCGCACGATGACCCGGCTGTCTTCGTGGACGGCGCTCACGCGCACGATGGCCTCGCCCCCGGCATAGCGGGCCGCGTTCTCGAGCAGGTTGCGCAGCACGGATTCGATCCGTCTCCGGTCGACGGGCACCATCGGCAGATCGGGCGGCACCTCGACCTTCAGCCGGTCACCCAGCGACGGACGCGTTCCCCGATCGGCGGCCTCGATGAGTTCCAGGAGGGACCAGCTTTCTCGCGCCACGATCAGGTTCCCCGCCTCGAGGCGCGACAGGTCGAGAAGGTCGTCCACCAGCAGACTGAGCCGGTCGGTCTCGCGGCCGATGATCTCCAGGAATTCGCGCTGCGCCTCCGGCGCCCACGTCACGTCTCGCGCCAGCAGGGTGCTGGCGTAGCCTTTGATCGCCGCCAGGGGCGTGCGCAGCTCATGCGACACGGTGGCCACGAGGCTGTCCTTCATGCGATCGAGCTCGGCATCGCGAGTGACGTCCCGCAGGATCATCCCGCGCCCGATGACCTCGCCCGTGGAGTCGGTGACGTCGAAGGCGCGCAGACGAAGGGTCGCCGGGACTCCACCGTCCGACCCACGCAGGACGATCTTCTGAGGCAAGTGGTCTTTCAGCGCCAGCTCGATGCTCCGGCGCGCGGCTTCGAGGTCTTCCGCCGCCTCCAACAAGCGCGCCCGGATTTGCTCGCCCGTCAATCGCGGCAGCTCCTCGGGAGAGATCCCGGTGAGATCGGCCAGGCGGCGATTGGCGTACAGCACTCGCCCGGTTGGGCCCTCGAGCACGAGACCGTCCGCCAGGCTCTGGATGAGGGCTTCCAGCCGGTGGGTCTCCTCCTGAAGTTGTTCGTCACTGCGTGCGAACAACTCGGCGTTCTCGATCGCCATTGCGGCGTGGTTGGCGAAGCTCCACACCAGCCGGACTTCACGTTCGGTGAAGACATGCGGCTCGCGCTGGTAAACCACCAGCGCCGCAGGAGACGCATGCGGCGCGAGAAGCGGCACCGCCAGCAGAGCTCGATAACCTTCGGCGCGAGATCGCTGACGCTGGTCGCGGAAGCTGGGGTCGGCCTCGGTGTCGCTGATCTGGATCGGCTCGCCGCTGCGAATGGCTCGCATGGCGGGCGAGTCGGGCTGCGAGGGGTCGATGCGCAGGCGGTCGATGTAGGTCTGGGACAGGCCACGGCTGGCCTTCACGCGGAACGTGTCGGTCCGTCGATCGAGGGCGATGATGGCGCAGCGATCGGTGCCCGTGAGGCGCGCCGTCTGCTCCAGGATGCGATCGAGCACGTCTCGCGAGTCAAGAGTCGAGATCACCGCCCGGCTGGTATCGAGAAGGGTGGAGAGGTCGTGCAGCCTCTCCTGGATGACGCGCTCCATCCGCTCGAGGCTTCGTCCCAGGTGGCCCATCTGGTCCGGCCGCCCCGAGACCTCGGTGAGCTCGGCATGCGCCGGGTGAGAGGCGTCGCGAGACTGCCCCACCGTCAGACTGAACGCAGACAATCGTTCGAGCGGGCGAATCACCTGGCGCGACAGCGCGATCCAGAAGAGGACTCCGCCGGCGAGAAAGACAGCCAGCGCCGTCAGCAGCCCGCGGTGGAAGGCGCGGGCCGTGGCGAACGCCACGGCCGCCGGACGCTGCACAACGACGCCCCAGCCGGCGGATGGGATGGGCACGTACGTGTGGAGCGTCTCCGTCCCATCGGCGGCTCGTGCAACCTGGCTGCCTTCCTCGCCGCGCAGGACGGCTTCGGCCACCTTCGGCGCGTCGTCCCGGAGCAGGGTCAGCAGGCGTGCGCGGTCCGGCTCGGCAATGACCTGGCCGGAGGCGTCGACGATGCGGACGCGGAAGCCCTGGCCTGGAGGCTGTTCGGCGGCGATCGCCGACACCGTCTGGGACAAGCTTTCCAGGGCCAGGTTGGTGGCGACGACTCCCAGGAACCGGCCGTCGGCATCGCGCAAAGGCATGACGGTCGTTGCGACCGGCTGATTCGTGGTGGGAGAGATGCGGCCTTCCGATACGAGGGGTCCGTCGGACTCGCGCGCGGCTTGAAAATACGGGCGGAAGGAGAAATCGACTCCGACGGTCGACCCGGGCCCCACCGGGTGGTGGAAGAGCATGATCCCATCGGCGTCGAGCCGGTAGATGAGATTCACGTCCGGCCGAGCGAGGGCGACGTCGGCAAAGGTTCTCTCCATCAAGGGGGGAGACGCCTGCCGGACACCCGGATCGTCGGCTAGCTGACGAACGGTGAAGAACGCGTCCGCAATGCGGGCGTCTGTTTCGAGGGCAATGGCACGCGCCAGCGCCAGGTCGGCGGCTTCGACATCGGATCGCAGGCGGGAGCTGCTGTAGATGTCGAACGCAAGACCGGCGATGGCGACCGGCAGGACGAACAGCAAGTAGACCGCGAGCAGCTGGACGCCCAGGTCCCGGCGCAACGAGAAGCCAGAACGCAAAGCCCGCCTGACGGAGAGAGCCGCCATTACCCCTTTTGGAACTGCCCCCTGCCTGGAAGACCTACTTCTTGGACTTGCTTACCGGGCGCTTCCATCGCTTCCCCTGAGCGACGCCAGACGAGCGGATGATCTCTTCCGTGCGCGGTCTTCCCAATTGGCGCTCCAAAGCGTTGCGGATGCGTATGGCTTTCCGCAAATCCCGAGGGTGTCTTCCAGACAGGTACTTCGTGAGGAGCTTACCCTTCCACTGGACAGTGATCTTGTATCCCGTCCAGCGCTTTCCCTTCACGTAGCTGATCCCTTTGTGTCCGATAGCGCTCACAATGTCCTCCAGGATGGAGATTGCCCCTGAGTTAGCACGATTGTAAGTCGTCCCGGCATTGTCAGAGATAGCTTTCAGGGATGAATGCGGCGTGAAAGGTATCCCCTCTTGACCTATAGAACAAGTGTGCTATACTGACGCCTGCAGGTCAACTTTGCGCAGGACAGGAGGCCAGATGGCTCGGCGGGCATCAGTGGAGTCAAGCGGCGGTAACGGTTCGGACG
This sequence comes from Anaerolineales bacterium, assembly GCA_035693825.1. GTDB lineage: Bacteria > Chloroflexota > Anaerolineae > Anaerolineales > E44-bin32 > MGOM01. The sequence goes on along the minus strand of DASSGB010000082.1, from coordinate 969 downwards.
CGGCTGGAGAGCGAGGAGCGGCCCTCGAGCGCGCCATCGTCGACATCGTCAAGCAATATGGAGACGGGGCGGTGATGCGGCTGGGGGAGGCGACGCATCTGGCGGTGGAGGCGATACCGACGGGGTCGTTGGCGCTGGATCTGGCGCTGGGGGTGGGGGGCATCCCGCGGGGACGGGTGACGGAAGTGTTTGGGCCGGAGTCGTCGGGCAAGACGACTTTGTGCCAGCACATGGTGGCGGAAGCCCAGAAGCTGGGCGGAGTGTGCGCCTACATCGACATGGAACATGCGCTGGACCCTGCGTATGCGGGTCGATGCGGGGTGGACGTGGAGAATCTGTACATTTCGCAGCCGGATACGGGGGAGCAGGCGCTGGAGATCGCCGAGACGCTGGTGAGGAGCGGGGCGGTGGAGGTGGTGGTGGTGGACAGCGTGGCGGCGCTGGTGCCGCGGGCGGAGATCGAGGGGGACATGGGGGAAGCGACGATGGGGATGCAGGCGCGGCTGATGAGCCAGGCGCTGCGGAAGCTGTCGGGGGCGATCAAGCAGACGAATACGGCGATGGTGTTTACGAACCAGTTGAGGCAGAAGATCGGGGTGATGTTTGGCAATCCGGAGACGACGACGGGGGGCATGGCGCTGAAGTTCTACGCCTCGGTGCGGTTGGACGTGAGGCGGGTGGAGAGCCTGAAGGTCGGGCAAGAGGTGGTGGGGAGCCGGACGCGGGTGCGGGTGGTGAAGAACAAGGTAGCGCCGCCGTTCCGGGTGGCGGAGTTCGACATCATGTACAACGAGGGGATCTCGAAGGCGGGCGATGTGCTGGACCTGGGGGTGGAGCTGGGGATGATCGAGAAGCGCGGCTCGTTCTTCACCTATGGCGAGACGCGCATCGGGCAGGGCAGGGAGAACGCCAAAGAGTACCTGAAGTCGCACCCCGAGCTGGCCGGGGAGATCGAAGCCGGCATTCGAG
>DASSGB010000081.1:0-6391 GCA_035693825.1 Anaerolineales bacterium | reverse complement strand
ACGCTGGCCACGACGCCCCTGTATGACGACGCCCAACTGGCGCCCGGCGGCCTGGCCTTTGTCGTCACGGCCCCCATGCACGTCCTGGATCAGCCGCAAGTCGACGCGGTCCTGGTGGGCGTCAACAGCGATGTGCGCCTGGGATCGCTGATGGAGCAGATGCAGGTCTTCTGGGAGCAGCGCGGTTTCTATCGCGTCGAGGAAGGCAACACATTCATCGCCATGGCTCCCGACATCATCGTTTCGCTCGAACGCTATGCGATGGTGCCCTCGGTGCAGCCCGGAGTCGTCCACCCGGTCTTCGATTTGGCCCAGGGGGCGACCTCCGGCGTCCTGAACTACGAGAGCTTCGAGGCTTTGCCGGTGGTGGGCGCGTACGAATGGGAGCCGAAGTGGAACCTGGGCGTCGTGCTCGAGCTGCCGCAGTCGGGCGTGTTCGCCAGCCTGACCGGCCTGGCGCCGTTCACCATTGCCCTCCTGCTCGGGACGATCGCCCTGGCGATTCTGGTGGTTCCATGGGCGACCCGGCGCTCGCTGTCTCCTCTGCGCACGCTCAGCGAATTCGCCGAGCGTTTCGCCGGCGGTGACCTGCAGTACCGCGTGCCGCTGGAACGAAAGGACGAAATCGGCCGCCTGGCGGAAGCCTTCAACAACATGGCCCGCGACCTGTCGCTGCTGTACCGGTCCCTCGAGGAACGAGTGGACCTGCGCACGCGGCAGATCCGAACCGCGGCCGAGGTCGCCCGAGACGCAGCCGTCATCCGCGATGCCGACGACTTGCTCGACGCGACCGTCAACCTGATTTCAGCCCGTTTCGGGCACTATCACGCCGGCATCTTCCTGATCGACGAGAAAGGTGAAGCCGCCGTTCTGCGCGCCGCGTCCTCTCCCGGTGGAAAGAACATGCTGGCGCGCGGTCACCGGCTGGCCGTCGGCAAAGTCGGTATCGTCGGCTACGTCACCGGCACGGGCAAGCACCGCATCGCCCTCGACGTCGGAACCGACGCCACCCACTTCGCCAATCCTGATCTGCCCAAGACGCGGTCTGAGCTGGCCCTGCCCCTGCGCGTGGGCGACAAGGTCATCGGCGCCCTGGACGTGCAGTCCACCGAACCCAACGCCTTCGACGAGAACGACGTCGTGGTGCTGCAGACGATGGCCGACCAGGTGGCCATCGCCCTCGAAAACGCGCGCCTGCTCCAGTTCTACACCCGCCAGTCGGTCACGCGACGGTCGGTCATCGAGCTCTACGGGAGACTGGCCGAGCGCGGGACGTTCGATGCGGTCTTGCGCTCGGCGACGGAAGAGATCGCCCGGGCTTTCGGCTACTCGTATGTGGCGCTGGCCCTGGTCGAAGGTGAAGATGTCGTCGTCCGCAGCCTCACCGATCCCGCCGACGAGAGCCGACTCCGCCTGGGCGAAACGGTCGGGCCTGCCCAGGGCGTGCTCGGACGTGCGTCCGTCGAATCCGACCCTGTAGTCACGACCGATGCCGAAGCCGATCCGCCGCGGATCAGCGTGGGCCTGCAGCTCGTGGTCCGCGGGCAAACCGTGGGTGCGCTGGCGGTTTCGCGCCTCAAGGGCGAAACCACCGCCGAAGAAGACCTCGACATTCTCCAACAGCTGGCCGGGCCCCTGGCAGCCAGCATCGAGAACGCCCGCCTGTTCGAAGCGGCGCAGCAGAGCCTGCGCCAGCTGGACAGCCTGTATCGGCAGCAAACCGGGCAGGCGTGGGAGCAGCTCATGAGGTCGCGGTCGGCCGCGACCCCCGAAGGGAATTTCGACTCCGGCGTGACGCCTTCGGCGGGTGGCCTTGCGATGTCCGCTCCGATCGAGCTGCGCGGCGAGACCATCGGCGCCCTCGACATCCTGGCCCATCCCGACGCCTCGCTGGCGGGTGAGGACGAGGCCATCCTGCGCGCCGTCGCCGACGAGTTGGCCGGCGCTCTGGAGCAGGCCCGGCTGATGGAAGAGATCCACCGTCGCGCCGTCCAGCTGCAAGCCGCAGCCGAGATCGCGCGCGATGCCACGGGCCAGCTCGACCTCCCCACTCTGCTGCGACGGGCCGTCGACCTGGTTCGCGACCGGTTCGGATATGACCACGTGGGGCTGTACATTCTGGATGAGACTCAGCAGCGGGCGGTGCTGCAGGAAGCTTCCGGATCGGCGGCCGATGAACTGAAGCGCAGCGGCCATTTCCATGAGGCCGAGTCGACGTCCGTCGTGGGCTATGTCGTCCGCTCCGGGCAGTCGCACATGGCCAACGACGTGACCAGCGATCCCTATTTCGCCGCCCATCCGCTGCTGCTCGAAACGCGCTCCGAGCTCGCCGTCCCGTTGCGGGTGGGCGAGAACATCATCGGCGCGCTCGACGTCCGGGTCAGCCGGCCGTTCGCCTTCACCCAGGACGACCTGACCGTGCTCGAGATTCTGGCGGACCAGGTCGCCGTGGGCATGCAGAACGCGCGCTTGTTCCAGTCGACGCTGCAGCGCGCCCAGCGCGAGCAGGCGGTGGTCGAGGTCACCTCCCGCATCCGCTCCAGCCAGAGCATCGACGAGATCCTGCGCACCGCGGTGCGCGAGATGCGCAAGGCGCTGGGCGCCGAGCGCGCGTTGATCTGGCTGAATCCGGGGCCCGCAGCTGCGGCGCCGCCCGATGACGGTGACAAGTCCGCCGTCGGGGGCAACGGCGGCGCCTCGCCTCCGAACGAGGGGCCGGCATGATCCAGCGGGTGCTCTCGTTTGCCAACGAAAAGGGCGGCGTGGGCAAGACCACGTCGGCGCTTTCGCTGGGGGCGGCCTTGGCCGAGCAGGGCGAACACGTGCTGCTGGTCGATCTCGATCCGCAGGCCAATCTCACGCTGGGTCTCGGGTTCGAGCCTGCAACGCTGTCAGCGACCGTCGCCGACACGCTGCTGGGAAACATGCCGCTGGACGAGGTCCTTCAGACGACGGATTTCCCCGGCCTGGATCTGGCGCCGGCTTCCGACGCTTTGCTCAACGTCGAGCGCTATCTGCCGGTGCGACAACAGTACGAAATGGTCTTGCGTCAGGCCATGGCAGGCATCGATGGGTACACCACCGCCATCCTGGATTGCCCGCCGGCCCTGGGCGCGACGACGCGCTGCGCGCTCACGGCATCCGATGTGCTCATCATTCCGACGCAGTGTGAGTACTACTCGGCGCACGCGCTACGCCAGGTGGTCAACCTGATTCGCACCATCCGGCAGCGGTCCAACCCCAGGCTTCGCTACCGCCTGCTGCTGACGATGCTCGACCGACGCAACGGCCTGCACCGCAGTCTGGCGGAGCAGATTCGCCGCGCCTTCGGCCGGGCCGTGTTCGCCACCGAGGTGGAGATCGACGCTCGCCTGCGCGAGGCGCCCGCCTTCGGGCAGCCCGTCACCGTCTATGCCCCGACGAGCCGAGGGGCCCAGCAGTATCGGCAACTTGCCGAAGAGCTCAGGGAACATGCCCAGGAAACCATCGCGCCGGCTGCATGAGCGGCTGGACGACCTGTTCAGCGGCCTGCCCGCTCCCGAACCCGAGCACCAGGGCCCGGCGAGTCCGGCGCGCCCATTGATAGCGGTCCCAGGCGGCTGGCTCTGGGAAAGCGACCTCGAAGGCCGCTACACCTGGTGCAGCCCTGAATTCGGAACCTTCCTGGGCGTGTCGCCCTCGAAGGTCCTTTCGCAGGCGGTGGCCGACGTCGGACTCGTGCGCGAGTCAGCCACGGAACTGCGCGGCCTCATGGCTGCTTCGGCCCCGATCGAGAATGTTCTGCTCATCTACCGGGCGGTGGACGGCAGCCGCGTGCGCGTGTTGCTTTCGGCGGATGTGCGCCCCGGCCTCGACGGACGACCCGCGGGATTGAGGGGCGCGGTTCAGGTCCTGGAGATTTCGCCTTCCTCGAACGGCGGTGAAAGCGCAGCCATCGCTGAGGCGCCGCCGGTCGAACTCGCACCTGAGCCGGCAGCAGATGTGAGTCAGACGCTGGAAGAAACCGAGACGCCGGCGCAAGTTGAGACGCCTCCGTTCGAGATCGAGGAACCCCCGACCGAACTTGCAGCCTCGTGGGGGGAAATCACGGCGCCGGCCGAGCTCTCACCACCCGCGGCCGAGGTCACCGCACCCGCGGCCGAGGAAACCGCTCCGTGGCTCGAGCCCAAGGCAGCGGAACCCGAACCGCCCGTGGCCGCGCAACCGTCTGAGGCTGAGGTCGAACCTTCGGTTGAGGAAGAGCTCCCCACCGAAGACGAGGTCATCACTCCGTGGGAAGCACACTCGATGCCGGCGATGCCTGCATCGGTCAAGCGCGAGCCGGTTGTCGAGGCTCCGCCGCCTCCAGAACCCAAACGAACACCGACGGGCAGCCTCGATCGCCCAAGCCGGCCCATCCGCCGGCGACAGACGGGAAGCCTGCCGAAACCGACTCCGCCTGCTGACTCGACCGCGACCACCGCACGTCCAGGGACCGGAGAGCTTGCCCTCGACCGCCCTTCTCGGCCCGTACGCAAACGACAGACCGGCAGACTTTCTCCCGAGCTCCAGGCCGAGGCGGAGCAGGCCCGCCTGGCGGTGACCGTGCCTCCACCCGCGGGCGCCGTCTCGCCCTTCGAGCCCGCGCCGCGCGTCGCCACCTGGGGCCCGTCCACCGCGTACGTCGATTCGGATGAGGCCATTCAGCCTCTCATGCTCGAGTCGGCGGAGGCCATCACCGAGCCGCGTATCGAAGGCGGGCGGCTCCTGGTTCCCATCCGCGTGCAGGACGAGATTCTCGGCGTGCTGGCCTTCGAAGGATCTAGGGCGGGCGGCGCCTGGTCGAATTACGATATCGAAATGGCGCTGGCGGTCAGCCAGCAGCTTGCCGTCACACTGCAGGACGCGCGCTCGGCCCAACTGACGCAGCAGGCGCTTGACGAGATGCGCGAGGCCGACCGGCTGAAGACGCAGTTCCTGGCGAACATGAGCCATGAGCTGCGCACGCCGCTGAATTCCATCATCGGCTTCTCGCGCGTGATCCTGAAGGGCATCGACGGACCGATCAACGAGACCCAGGAGCAGGACCTGAAAGCCATCCACGGCGCGGGCCTGCACCTGCTGGGACTGATCAACGACATCCTGGATGTGTCCAAGATCGAAGCCGGCAAGATGGAGTTGACCTTCGGCGAAGTCGACCTGGGTGAGATCGTGCACGGCGTGATGTCCACCGCCATCGCCCTGGTCAAAGACAAGCCGATCGAGCTGCGCACCGACATGCAGGAAGGTTTGCCCCCGGTGCAGGCGGACAGCATCCGCGTCCGGCAGGTGCTGCTCAACCTGGTGTCGAACGCCGCCAAGTTCACCGATCAGGGTTACATCGAGGTTTCGGCGCATCTCATCGACGAGGCCGGCCAGCGCGAAGTCCTGGTCGCCGTCGAAGACACGGGGTCGGGAATCTCCCCCTCCGATCAGGAGAAGCTCTTCGAACCCTTCTCTCAGGTCGATGCCTCGCCGACGCGCAAGACCGGCGGCACGGGCCTGGGTCTGTCGATCTGCCGCCACCTGATCGAGCTGCACGGCGGCACCATCTGGGTCGAAAGCAGCCCGGGCGAAGGCAGCGTCTTCTACTTCACGCTTCCGGTTGAGCAGGCGCTGCCCGAGGCCGAAGGCGCCGAGGCTCCGCTGGTGCTGGCCATCGACGACAACGCTTCGGTCCTCGCCCGCTACCGGTCGTCGTTCGAGAGCATGGGCTACCGATTCCAGGCGCTGCCTCAGGCCGACGGCGCGGTGGACCTCGCCGCCCAGCTCCAGCCGGCCATTCTGGTGGTCGACCCGCAGCTTCCCTCGCAGGCCGCCTGGGGCCTCATCCAGGGGCTGCGCACCTCGACCTCGACGCGGACCACGCCGATCCTCCTCGGGAGTTTCGCCCCGGATTCAGGCCGCGCCTTCCGCCTGCATTCCGGCGACATCCTGCCCGCGCCCGTCGCCGCCGGCGATCTGATCGTTGCCTTGAAGCGCGTTCTTCCGGCCGACAAGCCCACGCCGGTAGTTCTGCTCGTCGACGACAAGTCCGAGGCGATGGAGGAACTTCAGGGCGATCTGGCCGAGAACGGGCAATTCAGCGTGCGAACGGCCTCGAGCAGCTCGGAACTGTACGAGAAAGCGCGCCACGAACCGCCGGACGTGATCGTGCTGCACGCGTTGATGGCGCGTGCCGAAGGTTTCCGAGCCCTCGAGATCGTCCGCAAGGACGCCGCACTCCAATCCATTCCGTTGATCCTGCTGGCTCGATCCCAGCCGCACCCTGAGGAGCGGCGACAGCTCGCTCTGTACGTGGAATACCTGCAGCGGCAGGGAACGGCCACCGAGGCGGATTACCTCTCCGATCTCAAGCGGACCGTGCAGGCGT
>DASSGB010000080.1:0-2332 GCA_035693825.1 Anaerolineales bacterium | reverse complement strand
AACAACGCCACCGGAACGACCACCAGGGTCATCGCCGCCAGCGTGTAGAAGGTGACCGTGGGTGCGGGCACTTCGTAGAGCACGCGCTCGTTGATCGGGATGTGCACCGCATACAGCAACCCCGCGCCGAGCATCATGCCCACGCCGGCAATGTCGACTTCCACCAACGAGGTCTGCGTCATCAGATAGGTGGCGGGAACGCTGAGCGCCAGGCCGAGCAGAGCCAGCCGGCCGTGCCGAAGGCCGTCGAGGTAGAGCAGGGCGGCAACGAACACCGGATACAAGCCGTACAACATCTGCGCCAGCCCGGCGTCGAGCCGGGCCAGGCCGGCATAGTAGAGCAGGGATCCGAGGCCGTTGATCACCCCGGCCATCACGCATCCCAGCAGCCCCACCGGATAGATCGCCAGATGGCGGCGCCGGAAACCGAGAACCGCCAGCAGGAGAACGGTCGCCGCCGCAGTTCTGAGGGCGACCACGGTCTGCGGAGACATTCCGGCTTGAATGGCCTGCTTGCCGAAGATGGGCGTGAGACCAAGTAGCAGGGCGGCGGCTAAGGCCGAACGTACGCCATGCGCGGGGCGCCGGGGGCTTACACCAGCAGCGACAGCCATCAGTCGAGCGCTCGCCCGATCTCGCCGAGAAGGTCCTCGCTCAGGAATTCCCCCTTCTGCATCAACCGGCTGATCCGGCCTTCCAGGCTTCGACGTTCCTGGGGCGTGAGTTCTTTCGCCGTCACCACGATGACCGGAATATTGGCCGTCTCGCTTTGCCGGCGCAGCCCCTCCAGGACGGCGAATCCGTCCATGTCGGGCATCATCAGGTCCAGGATCACGAGGTCGGGCCGATGATCGGCGGCGCCCAGGAGCGCCTCGGCGCCGGAGGTCGCCTCGCGGATGTGGAAATCGCCGTGAGATTGGAGGATGCGCCGGATGAGAGTCCGCGCCTCGGCGTTGTCGTCCACAACCAGGATCTCGCCGACGGTCTTGCGGTCGAGTCGCGAAAGAGCCGCCAGCAGGCCCTCTTCCGGCGCGACCTCTTCCGTTTCGGCCGGAAGCGCGAGGTCGCGGTACCAGCCCGATCCAAGAACCGACTCCTCGACGGGCATGGAGTGACCGGAGCAGTTGACGACGATCACATCGTCCGGATGGAAGGCGCCCGCCTGGGAAAGCTTCACCAATCCGGCGAAGGCCACGCCGGCGGCCGGTTCCGCGGAGATGCCTTCGACCTCCGCCGCCAGGCGCACCGCCCGGTAGGCTTCCTCGTCCGTCACGTCTTCGAACGCGCCGCCCGGGCCTGTGGTCAGGCGGTCATACAGCTGGGTGTAGCTTCGGCCGGGGTCGCCGGTGCTCAAGGTGAAGATGCGCGTGGTGGGAGAGGCCAGGGGCTCGGCGATCCGCTCGTTGCGACGCCACGCCCGCACCATGGGCGAGCAGCCGGCGGATTGAATGACGGCGATCGAAGGGATGCGGTCGATGAGCCCCATCTCGTACAACTCGGTGAAGCCCTTCAGGACTCCGAGCGGCCCGATGCCGCCGCTGACCGCCTGGACGTACCAGTCGGGGGCGGTGAAGGGCTTGCCGGATCCGAGCAGCGCCGGCAGCTGCTCGGCCATCTCGAACGCCAGCGTCTTCATCGACTCGAGCGAAGCCACGCTCATCGCGCCCCGGTCGAGATACAGACCGCGGTCCCGGGCGAACGTCGCAGCGAGTTGTTTGGCGCGATCGTAGGTGCTGGTGACCTTGACGACCTGGGTGCCGTACAGGGCGACTTCCTGCATTTTCGCCCCGGGCACGAGGCTGGTCAGGAAAGCCCAAAGCTGAATCCCGACTCTGGCGCAAAAGGCGGCGTAGGCCAGGGCCACATTGCCGGTGGAGGCCACGACGGCTTCGGTGAGGCCGGCTTCGCGCAACGCGGCCACGGTCACCGCGGCCTGCCGATCCTTGAACGATCCCGTCGGCCCGCGTCGCTCGTCTTTGATGTACAGCCGGGGCAAGCCGAGCATCAACCCCAGGTTGTAGGCCGGCAGGAGAGGCGTGCCGCCTTCGCCCATGGGAAGCCCGGGGGCTACTTCGTGTACCGGCAGGAGCGCCTGGTAGCGCCAGAGACCCGGTCCCGGCTCACCGGAAAGCAAGCGGTCCCGCGCCGCGTCCAGGTCGTAGCGCGCTTCGCGCCAGGTCCCGCCGCAGGCGGGGCAGGCGGATGTGCGCGGATCGTAGTCCGTGCGCTCGCCGCAGTCGAGGCACTCGATCGTTCGAAGGGTGGACACGGCAGCGATGGGTGGACCGCGCTAGGCAAGAGGCGCGTACGCCTGCACGGTCCGCTTGAGATC
>DASSGB010000079.1:0-23887 GCA_035693825.1 Anaerolineales bacterium | reverse complement strand
CGGATCGCGGAAGGCTCGGCGCTCATACGGGTCCGCACGTTGGGCGATCTCGCTGTCGCCCCGCGCCACCCAAAACTCCCCGTCGGCCGTGCTGGCAAAGACATCCCGGCTGTCGATGACGATGCTGCCGGCCGGAACCTGAGCCCGCATGCCTTCGTGTCGCTCCCAGTAGCGGTTGGCGTCGGCCAGGTTGTCCGGCGGATTGACATCGAACGCCGGCAGTTCGGCGTCCAGGTCGACGCCGGAGCGCACCACTTGGATGACCGAAAGGCCGGCGCTCAGCTGACTCAAGTTGAAGAACTCAGAAACGCGCCCGCTCAGGATGATCTCGTCGCCGACCTGGGGCGTATAGGTGCCGCCTCCGGCGATGTTGATCGTCGTGGAACTGCCCATGAACACGAAGAGGCCATCTGACGTGTTCGGGTCTGCATCGGCCGTCGCAGCCGTATTCTGAAGGAAGAGACCCCGATTGAGGCCGCCGCTGCTGGTGCGGGCCAAAGTCTTCTCGAAGATCACAGCCTGCACGGCCACGACGGTCGAGCCTGCACTATTGCCGCTCCCTGCGTAGGCAGATCGGTGGACAAGGCCATTGTCCGCGTCAGCGACGGACCCTTGCACGGCGCCGATCGGGAGGATGTCCACCACGATGACCGCAAGACTGCACGTGCCGGTCTGGGGCGTGCCATCGTTGTTGGTGGCCGTGATTTGGACCGAGTAGCTCCCAGGCGGCGTGGCCGCCGCCACATTCACAGTCGCCGTCGCCGTCCCGCCGACACCTCCGGCCGGGACCAGCCCACTCAGGCTGATCGTGCCCGGGTCGAGGGGTGTGATGCCGTTGATCAGGATGTCGATCACCGTCCCGTCGGCGTCTGTGGCCGAGACGTCGAGCGAGGCGGCGAAACCTTCCAGCGCTGTCAGCGGACCGCCGCAGGCCATGACCACCGGGGGCGGCACGAAGACCGCGTTCGGTGCGCCGGGCGTGTTCAGGGCCTCGCCGGCCGTGGGAGATCCCGTGAAGCCGGGGATCCCGGCCAGGTCAAAGTCGTTGCGGACCCAGTCGCTGGCCGCGTCGGTGTCGAACCCGTCCGGGATGCGGGAGGCCCCGCCGGGGGCGAAGGTACTCAGGCCGTCGTAGTTGGGCCCGAGGGTCGGCGAGCCGTAGGTGAGATCCCCGGCTCCGGCGTCGGACACCGCCACCGTGTCAGCCAGGAGGGACCACGGCGTGACGTCGAAGACGCCGTCGTTGTTCGTGTCCAGATCGGCGTTGAGGGCGCCGGTGAAATCGCGGACGAGCACGAGCGACAGCGTTCCGTTCTCGAGCGCGCCGGCGGGGAGACTGCCGAGCCAGAGGCCGGCCGCATCGGTCGAACCGACGGCGATCACCTCGTCAACGATGCCCGAGCCGGTCGTGTCGCCTTCGATCTCGAGGATGGTGTAGGCGGAGTAGTCGGTGCCGGCTTGCCCGAAGATCTCGATGTACTCAACGTCGGTTCCCACCGTGGAGGCCGAGAACTCGTTGAGGACCGGGGGCACCTCGGACAGCAGCTCGGTTGTCGGAGTCGGGGTCTCGGTCGGGGTCTCGGTCGGAGCCTCGGTCGGAGCCTCGGTGGGGATCTCTGTGGGAGTCGCCGTCGGGGGCGGAGTGCCGAACGACTGTCCGCTGTTGACCGCGCCGAAGGTGGAGCTGATGGGTGCGCTCCAGGTGAAGTCGCCGTAGGTCAGGCCGGCGCCGGTGAGTTGAAGCGATTGGCCCAGGGGCTCGGAGCCGGCCTCGGCCGTGCCGATGTCGGTGCTCGTCAGGCCGCTGGCCGGTCCGTCAACCGCGGTGAAGGTTCCTTCGTAGCTAAGGAACTGCACCACCTCGCTGCCGTTCGCCAGAGCGATCCCGGTCTCCAGGCCCGCGGCGGCAACCGATTGGACTCCGTAGCCGTTGCTCTGGTCCGCAAGGCTGCCGCTCAGGGGCAGCGTCGCATACGAGCTCCCGCCATCCCTGTTGTAGAGCACGAGGCTCCAGCCGGTGAGATCGGTCCCGGCCGGCCCGGCGATTTCGATGGCCTCGCCGGCGTCGGTGCCGCCGTTGTCGTAATGGATTTCGTTGATGAAGACGGTGGTGGAGGGATTATCGAAAGGCGCCGGCGAGGAGGGCTGCGTTGCGCCGGCCGGCACGACGATACTGCCGAGCAGCCACGCCGCCAGCAGGAGGATGCGGGCCGTAGGTTTCATGGGCGAGTCTCTCCTTGGGAACGCAGAATGGGCCTGGGCCGATTCGGGTCGACACGAACCTCCGGCCGCAGGGGATGGGGCCGATAGTTGCCGAGCTGGCCTTGCGCCCAGCGGAAACGGATCGTTTGGATGGCTACGTCACGTGCGGTGGCTGCCCTCCAACTATAAGGGCATCGAAGATGAATGACAAGCCACGATCGGGTGACTCGACCTCGCCGATCGTGCCCGGGGACGCAAGCGCGGCGGTTAGGCCGGCGGCGCCAGGAGCACGCCGGACGCCAGGAACAGGTTGAGGGCCAGCAGGTAGAGGTCCATGGCCGCCGGCGGAGCCGGTCGATCCTCCACCCGAGCGAACCAGGCGGCGGTCAGGCCTCCAAAGACGACGGCCGCAACGGTTGCGGCCGGCCGCGCCCCGCCGGACCAGAGACCTGTGAGTTGGATCACGCTCAGGCAGATCACCTGGATCCACGCCCCAATCCACAGCGGCGGGTAGAGCGGTCGCAGCAGGCCCGGCATGGACCGTCCCGCCGCCGCGGCCGCCGCCAGACCGACCAAGGCCAAGCCGGCCGCCGATAGACGCACCTCGGATGTTGCCAGCCAGGGCAGGCTCGCCAGCGCCACACCGGCCGCCAGCCCCAGCCCGACGAGGAACACCATCCCCCAATCCATCCTTTGCGGGAAGCTGTGGGCGGCGAAGTAGCACACCAGTCCGCCGGTGATCGCTATGCTCAGGGAAACCGGTCCGCGGGCGAAGTCCCCAAGCGCCAACCCCATCGCCGTGGCCGCCACGCCGAGAATCCAGACCGGCACGGTTTGCAGAAGGAATCGAGGCGTCATCGGCGCCTCAGCGTTGCGGTATCTCCGACACCGCTTCGGCGTTGACCGGCAGCTCCTCGTCGCCGAGGAGTTGCGCAAACAGGATGCTCAGTCGCGCGAGGATTGACACGCGCAGGCGCAGGCCGGCATCCTGCGGGTGGTAGCCATCGGGATAGAAGACGTCGATCGAAACGATGCCCGGATCGCCCGGTCCGCCCCGATTGGCGGCCGCATAGGCGCGGGCCTCGCCAGCCGCCTGGGTCTGCATGGCTGGCGCGACCAGCGTCGCCCGGTCGTCGTCCGTGAGCCATTGCTCGGCGCGGCTCGGCATCGGCGTGGCAGTGCACGACGCTCCCGAGGCCCCATAGCCAGCATCGGGCACACACGGCGGGCGTCCTGCCGCCACTGTCTGGCGCGGAACCGCCAGTGTCACCATATGTTCCGCCACCAGGCTGATCCCGGCATCGGCCGCGGCCTGGGCCGCGCGTTGCTGCCGGCTGCGCGTGATGAACAGCCTTCCGGCGTCGACCGCCAGCGCCAGGAGCAGCAACACAACCATCAGAAGCACGGCCACGATCACCACGATCTGGCCCGATGCGCGTGGTCGGTTGCCGTTTCTTCGAGCGCTCACGGATTTTGATACTCCATGCGGCTGACGGCTTCGGCCCTGAGGGGCACGCTCACCGGGAAGGGGAGAGTCAGCGAGATGGCGTACTCGAGCCGAACCGTCAGCGGATGGCCCCGCGGCAGCGGCCCGGGTTGATTGCGCGGATAGTCGTTCTGGCCGGGATCGATGTCGATCCTGACGCGATCGGCATCCACTCCGCCCAGCGCCCGGTGAATCGTTCCCACAACTTCTGCGTCGCCGTCGGCGGGATCGGAAAGCGTCGCGCCGGCACGGGCGCCTTCCCAGGCCGCCTGAGTCAGCACGAGCTGCGCGCTCATCAGGATGCCCAGGTTGACCAGGCCCAGCATTAGCAGGAGGAGGACCGGAAGGGTGATGGCCAGTTCAACAACGGACTGGCCAAGGGCAGTGGTCACACCGTCCCGATGTCCTTCCGGGAGTGACCGGTGGCCAGTGGTCAGAAAACAGCCGTGGGACCGCGGCCCCCCTTTTCCCCACCCCCTTGCAGGGGGAGGCGAGAGACTGACCACTGACCACTCAACACTGACCACTGCTTTCCTCACTGTCCCAAGAAGAAATGCAGCAGCGGCGGCGCAAGATAGACGATGAGCAGCGCCGGCAGGAAGAAGAACACCAGTGGGAACACGATCAGCACCGGAAGCCGCCTGCCGGCCTCTTGGGCCCGGCGGCGCCGCCGATCGCGCAGAAGTCGACTCTGAACTCTGAGGGTTTTGGCCAGAGATGTCCCCAGACGATCGGCCTGTCGCACGGCGGCCGCGAAAACTTTCAGGTCATCGGAGGGATTTCTCCGCGCGATATCCTCCATGGCTTCGACGCGGCTATGGCCGCGATCGAGCATGCGCAACATGCGCCGCAGTTCCTCCCCCAACCTGCCGGGGAAGCGTTCCGCGGCGCGGCGCAAGGCCACGTCGAAACCCAGGCCCGCCTCGAGCGCCAGCGATAGTCGGTCGAGAAAGTCCGGTAGGGACCGATCGATCTCGCGCTGACGCCGGTCTATCCGAAGGGAAATCCACACCGTGGGCCCCGCCCAGGCTGCCGCCGCGACGACGGCCGCCAGAAACCAGCCCAGGAGGTCCCCCTTGCGACTCGCCGCCAGAGCGGCCGCCCCAAACGCACCGGCCCCCAGCAGCAGCCATTGCAGCCCGGCGAAATCTCCTGCGTCCCAGGCCACGCCGGCCATCAAGAGTCGCTGTCCTGCAGCTTCGGTTGCCCATCGTCGCCGGAGCCCACGAGGCATCCCTGCGGCGCGTACCCACGGCAACAGCCTTTCCTTCAGCGCTGCGCGGGCGCGTCGTCTCGGGCGAGAGGCCATCGCCCCCGCGATGGACACCGCCACGATGCCGGTTGCCAATGTCACAAGAAGGGAGATCAACGCCGGAAGGCTGCTTGTCGTCATCTTGTGCTTCCCAGTCTCCAGTTGCCAGTGTGCAGTAGCCCTAGCTGACCACTAACCACTCACCCCTGCGTCTCATTTGGCGGAAGAACGGTAAGCGCAGGGGTCACGACTGACGGCCATTCAGAACGCGACTCTCACCAGCCTCGAGATCACCGCCCAGCCGGCCAGCTGCAGCACCAAGCTGAACACGAGCAGCGCCTGACCGATCCACGTGTCGAACAGGACGTCGATGTAGCGGGGATTCGATGCCAAGAGCAGTCCTGCCGAGACCGGCACCAGCGCCGCCAATACCCAGCCCGACAGCCTGCCCTGGGCGGTCACGGCGCGCACTTCTTGTTCGAGTTCGACCCGCTCCCGCAGGCGAGCCGCCGTCTCCGACAAGAGCCACACCAGGTCTCCGCCGAACCTGCGTTGGAGGTTGATTCCGTCCACGACCATGCCCAGTGACTCCTCGGGGTACGTCTCGAGCAGCCCGGCGAGCCCCTCTTCCACGGTGAAGCCGAGGGCCAATCGATGGGCCAGCGTCTGCATGATGGCGCCGGCTGGAGGTTGAAGCTCATCCGCGGCGTACCTCACGGCTTGCTGGAAGGACAACCCGGCCGAGAGACCAGCGGCGAGACTGTCCAGGACAACCGGTAACTGATCCCCAAAACGCCTCCGGGCGGTCTCGGCCCGGCTGGTAATCCACGCTTTGGGCGCGAGCGGCAGGGACAGCCCGAGGGCCAGGCCGAACAAAGGGCCGGCCATGCGCCCACCAACGATCCAGCCGGCCCAACCCGCCATCGCCAGCAGGCAGACAGGAGTCCAGGCGGCCGATCCAAGTCCAGCGTCCTGCCAATCGCGCACAACCCTCCCCACCATCGGCAAGCGCATCAAGGAGCGATCCAGGTTGCTCTCAACCTCGATGAGGTGTCTTCGAAGGCGGTCGCCGATCGAGGCCGGACCCAGGTTGTCCACGCCAAGCACCGCGGCCGTGCGCACGCGCCACGCGCGGCGCAGGGCTTGATGTTCAATCCAAAGCGCCAGGCTGAGAGTCAGAACGGCCACCGCCGACGCCGTCATCAGGCCGGCAAGGCTTGCTGGACGTTCCGCCGCAAACGCGTTCAGCGCGCCGCGCCCGAACCACCCGGCCGCCGCAACGAGGCCCATCGCCAAACCTCCAACAACAGCCGCGCCCCGCCTCCTCAAGGCCTCTCTCCGCTCACGGCGCCGCGAGCGTCGTGGACGAAGCGCGTCCGCAGCCCGATCTCGCCGCTGTCGCCGCGCACGACTTCCGCAATCGCGGTGACGACGCGCCTTCCGTCGGGCAGCCGGTCCTGCTGGACGATCAGCCCGATCGCTCCGGCGATCATTCGCCGGATGGCCGCGACCGCCAGATCGAGGCCGGCCATGAGCACCATCGACTCAAGGCGGATGAGCGCGTCGGCCGGCGAGTTGGCATGCAGCGTGGTCAGCGAGCCTCGGTGACCGGTGTTCATGGCCTGCAGCATGTCGAAGGCTTCACCGCCGCGCACCTCCCCGACGATGATCCGATCCGGGCGCATCCTTAACGCGTTGCGCACCAGCGTTCGGATGGGAATTTCCCCCTGGCCCTCGAGGTTTGGCGGCCGCGCCTCAAGCGATACGATGTGCGGATGTTGCAGCCTCAGCTCTGCGGCATCCTCGATCGTGATCAGCCGCTCACCCGCGGGAATACACAGCCCCAGCGCGTTCAGCGTGGACGTCTTGCCGGATCCGGTGCCGCCCGAGACGATGAGGCTCACCCGCTGCCGCACGGCCTCCTCCAGAAAAGTCCCCATGCGCGGGGACAGCGTGCCGAGGGCGGTCAGTCGATCCAGGCTGAATGGCTGAGGCGAGAACTTGCGAATCGTGATCGTCGGGCCGTTCAGCGCCAGAGGTGGAATGATCACATTCACCCGCGAGCCGTCCGGAAGCCGCGCGTCCACCAGCGGGCTGCTTTCATCGACGCGCCGGCCCAGCGGTGCCACCATCCGATCGATGACATGTCTCAAGTGGGCTTCGTCGTGGAAGGCCACCGCGCGACGTTCGATCACGCCTCCGCACTCAACGAAGACATTGCGGGCATCGTTGACCATGATCTCGGTGATGTTCGGATCCGCCAGCAGCGGCTCCAGGGGTCCCAGACCGACGACATGATCGACGACCGTTCGGACGAGCGCCGCCCGCTGCCCGCGTGTCAAGATATGCGGCATTCGTTCCAGGATCGCCTCGGCGCGCCGCTTGAGCTCGTCCCGACCCGGAATGTCCGTCAGGGCCCCCGCCTGAAGATCGGCTTCGATCTCAGACGACAAAGCAAGACGCAGCTGCCCTTCGATTTCGACCTTCTCCGACACTAGGCTGCTCTCCGAGAGATACGCCCGCGGGACAGCGCCCGGGCCATCGACACCACCGCTTTGCCAAAGACGCTTGACGAATCCACAACACACGCTCGTCCGAAGTTGATCTGGAATCCGACGGCACGCGCATCGGTCGGCAGTGCCGCCAGGAGAGGGCATTTCAGCGCCGTGGCCACGCCGGCCGGATGCAATGGATGCGCGCCGTGGACCTGATTGAGGGCCAGCCGGGCCCGCCCGCGCCCCTCACCCGACCGTCCGTCGAGCATGCGCCGTGCGTTTCGAAGCGCAGGAGGGTCGGCTGTGGCGACGATGACAAGGACATCGACCCGCTCCAGGAACGAGTCCCCTGTCCGAAGAGAGCCCGAGGGCACATCGATCACTATCCACGTGAACCGGGGCGCCAGCGCCCGCAGCAGGGCCTCCAGCCGAGCCAGGGTATCCGGGTCTTCGGGCCGAGACGGCGCTGCCAAGAAAGCCAGATCGTCTGCAGCCCGGCACAGGGCCAGCTCGAGATGGCGCGGCGTCAACTCGTCAGCCACCGGCAGCAGGTCCACCCACGAGTGGCTGGGCTTCAAATCCAGGAGCAGGTCATCGCATCCGTTTCCGTTGTGGTAGTCGATAAGGAGAGTTGTGCCATGGCGGGTCAGGGCCAGGGCCAGGTTCGTCGCGACCAGCGATGCTCCGCAGCCTCCTTTCGCCGCCACAACGGCAATCGTCGGCACGTCTCAGCCCCCCCGCGGCCTCAAGAGTGGCAGGATGAGAAATCCATTGCCCCGTGCGTAGGCGACGGCCGATGCCTGTTCGAGCGTCACGGCCAGTGCCAGTCCCGGCCCAGGGCTCGGGTCGCCGAAGGTTTCCAGCACCTCGACGGCGGTCACAATTACGCCCGCTTCGTCGATCGGTGACCCGGGAAGGTAGCCCAGCAGATCCAACCGGTCGCCGGCCGAAAGCGCCGGGAGCGGTGTCGCCATCCACGCGGAAGGGAGGACGAGGGCCCAGCGGCCGTCGGGGAGCCGCGACGATAGGCCCTCGTCCCCGCCGGTGAACCTGGAGCTGAGCAGTATCTCGCCGGCGACCAGGGGAACCGCGGCCACACGCCCGATAGCCTGAGCCGGTGAGGTCAACGCCCCGGTCGGAAGAACGCCCTCCGGCACCGGCCGGGCTTCAACCATCGAGGCGTCCACCAGGGTGCCGGGGCGAATCTCCTGGCGCGCGACGACCGCCACACGACTTGGGACGGCAAGGACCCGCAGCCGATCGAGGTAGAGAAAGGTGAGGATGCCCGCCAGGACGGCAAGCAGGAAGGCGAAGACCAAATAGAAAGGAAGCCGCCGGCGAACGCCTGCCGCCCAAGAGGGTGTGGTTTCGGGTGAGGGCGAAGCCAGCGCTGGGCGGTCCAATCCATCCCCCTGGGACCGTCGCTTCTTCGTGTCAGGTTAAGGAAGACAACGGAGGCGGTCGTCCCCCTGGCCCGGCGAAATTGCTGCCGGACTGAAATGAGAATAGCCCTCCCCGGGTTCCGAGTCAACACCCCGCCCGCGACGGTTCGAACCTGGTTGACTTACGCCATCGTCTTGTGCTAGGCTCATGCCACAGCAGGGAACATGCGTCATCGCGAAGGGGGCTCAGGCGGTGATTCTCCTCGTGGCGGCGCTCGTGGCCGCTTTTCTTTTCCTCCTGGGATCCCTTCTGCACGCGCCCACGACCGCAGGAGGTTTTCGCTCCAGCGATAACTGAAGGCCGCGCATCGCTCGCCTTCCCGGGGATCGCCGTCGTCCCTTCGTCTCGGGTCAACAGGGGGAACCACCATGGCCCAGGTTTCTCTTCGCGCGCCTCTTTCTCGCTGGTGTCTCGTCAGTCTGAGCATCGGCTTGAGCCTTTCGCTCTTGGCCGCCTCGCCGCGGTCCCTCCCGCACGACGAGTCTTCCACCACCCCGCCTGGTGACACGCCGGCGACAGCCTCGGATCCACCCTCCACGCTGCTTCCCTCACCACCGATCGACACGGGAACGCCTTCCCTCGACCCGGCATCGGCGACCCCGGCGCAGCCGACCGCGACGCTCACTCCGGCCTCGACCCTCACGATCGTTCCGACCAGCACCGAGACTGCGACGGAATCCCCTTCACCGCTGGCCTTCACTCCAACTTCGGCTCCATCGTTGGAGACCGGCACACCCGAAACCACAGCTTCAACCGACACGGCCTCTCCAACCGCCGAGCCGCAGTCGACGGATACTCCATCCCCGTCGGTCGGTACATTCACCCCCTCGCCGTCCCCCACCGGGCATGCTTCGACGGAAACACCCATGGAGACGCCCTCTCCTACGGACACTCCTCATCCGAGCCTGGAGCCGAGTTCGACGCCGACGGCTGCCTCCTCGACACCGACATCGGCAGCGACCGACGCTCCCACATATCCGGCAGGCGCCGTGCTGATCAACGAGGTCGGCTGGTCCGGAACGGAAGCCTCCGCCAGTGATGAGTGGCTCGAGCTGTGGAATCCGGGAGCGGAGCCCATCTCCCTCGACGGCTGGCGCCTGACCGACGGAAACGACGTCGATCGCAATTTGACCGGATCCATCGCCGGTTATGGCTTCTATCTGCTGGAGCGCACCGACGACTCCACGATCTCGGATATCCCTGCCGATTACATCTACACCGGCAGCCTCAACAACAGCGGTGAGAGTCTGCGGCTGCACGATCCCTCGGGCGAAATCATCGACACCGCCAACGCCTCCGGCGGGCCCTGGCCCGCCGGAGGCACATCGCCTCGCGCCAGCATGGAGCGTCACGGCGCCCTCGACCTGCCTGCGAACTGGGGGACGTTCACCGGCGCCTTCAGCACTGGGACGGATGCCGACGGGAATCCCGTCTTCGGAACACCGCGTCATCCCAACTCACCCTCGTCTTCCACCTCGTCGCCGACGCCCAGCCTCACGCCATCGCCACCACCTTCGCCCCCCTCGCCGTACCCCGAAGGCGCGGTCCTTATCAACGAGGTCGCTTGGGCCGGCACGCTGGCCTTTTCCAGCGACGAGTGGATCGAGTTGTTGAACCCCGGCTCGCAGTCCGTGTCGCTGGAGGGGTGGAGGCTGACCGACGGAGACGACATCGACATTACGCTGCAGGGTTCCATCGCGGGCCGGTCTTACTTCCTTCTCGAGCGCAGCGACGATTCGACGGTAGCCGACATCGCCGCCGATCAGACATACAGCGGGAGTTTGTCCAATAGCGGCGAGGCGCTCTTCCTCATCGATCCAACCGGAGCGGAGATCGACTCCGCCAACGGCGATGGCGGACGCTGGCCGGCCGGCTCGGTCTCCACACGCTCCAGCATGGAGCGCGGCGCCGGCCCCTGGTGGGGAACGTTCTCCGGCTTCTACGGAGTCGGGCGGGACGCCGCCGGCCATCCCATCCGCGGTACGCCGCGCGCTGCCAATTCCATTCTCTCCCCCACACCAACGCCCACGTGGATCCCCGGACAGGTGGTCATCAACGAGGTGCTGGTTCGGCCTCATTACGACTGGGAGGGCGCCGGCGGAGTTACCACGGATGACGAGTTCATCGAGCTGTACAACCGCGGGCCCCACCGGGTCAACCTGCGCGGATGGATCCTGGATGACTACGTCGTGGGCGGATCCAGCCCCTACGTGTTGCCGTCGATCAGTCTCGACCCCGGTGAGTATGCGGTCTTGTTCCGAACTCGGACACACATCGCCTTGAACGACGACGGAGACCAGATCCGCCTTTCGGCTCCCGACGGCCGGCCCATCGACAAGATCCGCTACCTTCGGATTCGGGCCTACAACCTTTCGTACGGGCGGCTGCCGGACGGCGACGACGTCCTGGTGTACGGCCTGTGGCCCACGCCCGGCGATGCCAACGTGCTCTTTGTCGAGCCGACTCCTACGGCCGTCCCGACGCCCCTGGTCTGCCCCCAGCCGCGCCTGCCCCGCCGCGCGGCGCTCCTCCCGAGGCCGGAGCCGTGCCCATAGCCAACCCAAACCCGTTTTGCCCGGGCAAAACGGGTTTGGGCTTCGCGACCTTCGCCCCAGGTTTGCGTAGATGATGGATGGAAAGGAATACATAGAGGCAAGAATGGCCACCCCTTATCGAAAGCTGTATCGATCGCGTCGGGACCGCATGCTCTTCGGCGTGTGCGGCGGGCTGGGCGAGTATTTCGGCGTGGATCCGACGATCCTGCGCCTGCTCTTCGTGCTGGCGTTCGTCCTCGGGGGCCACGGCTTCGTGGCGTACCTGATCGTCGCCCTGCTGGTGCCCCTCGAGCCTGAACCCACCAACTCGCCCACGCCGACGGCGTAGAGCCCGGGCGACATCGTTTGTAGGGGGCGTGTAAGGAACAGTGACGAGGACCCGGCCTAGAATGAAGGCAGGGACACCACCACCCATGGCACCTCCGCCGAGTCCCTGCCCACAGATACGACTTCGCGCACGCCGCCCGCTCCGCGTTCGCAAGTCGTCCCCCGAGCGCGGCCTCATCCGCCGCGATGTCTACATCGAGGCCGGCGGCATGGTCGAGCTCGCCTTGAGGGAGCTCGACGCCCGCCTGCTGTGGGTACAACCTCAACCGACGAGCGACTCCTGAGCCGAACCTGAACCAGGTTTCCTTCGGAAACCTGGTTTCGTCTTTCCGCCTGCTATAATCCCTGCGCCTCCCTTTCGTGCTCCAGCGGAAGCGCAGGGATAATCCCTGCGCCTCCCTTTCGCGCTCCAAAGGAAGCGCAGGGATGATCGCCGCGTGATGGCCCTGACGATCGAAGAAGTCCGACATATCGCGCGCCTGGCTCGCCTCCGGCTCACCCCGGATGAGGAGCAGCGCTACGCCGAACAACTTTCGGCCATTCTGGACTACGCCGCGCGCCTCTCCCGCGTCGACACCTCGGCCATTCCTCCCACCGCCGGCATGTCTCCCTTTGCCGCACCGTTGCGAACCGACGACCCGCGCGCCTCGCTGGCGCGCGAGCGCGCTCTGGCCAACGCGCCTGCAGCCGAGGACGGTTTCTTCCGCGTCCCACCCGTTCTCGAGTCCTGACCGGCCGGCCCCGCCGTGTCCGACCCCACCGAGCTCACGCTCCTCCAGGCTGCCGCGGCGCTGCGGTCGGGCGAGGTCTCGTCGCGCGAGCTCACCCGCGCCTGCCTGGACCGCATCTCGAGTCTCGATCCGAAGCTGCACGCCTTCCTGGCGCTCACTCCCGAGCTGGCGGAGGCGCAGGCAGCCGAAGCCGACCGCCGGCTGGCCGAGGCGCGTCGCCATTCGTCTTCCGCATGGCCTCTGACGCTGGGCATCCCCATCGCCGTCAAAGACGTCCTGTGTGTGCGAGATGTCCCGACGACCGCCGGATCCCGCATCCTGGAGGGCTTCCGCCCGCCGTACAACGCCACGGCGGTGCAGCGCCTCGTCGAGGCGGGCGCGGTCATCCTGGGTAAGACCAACACAGACGAGTTCGCCATGGGCTCGTCCACCGAGAACTCGGGTTTCGGCGTGACCCACAATCCGTGGAACCTGGCGCGCGTGCCCGGCGGCTCGTCCGGCGGCTCGGCCGCGGCCGTGGCCGCGCGCCTGTCGTTCGCCGGGCTGGGCTCCGACACCGGCGGATCCATCCGCCAGCCGGCGGCCTTCTGCGGCGTGACCGGGTTGAAGCCCAGCTACGGCCGCGTCTCGCGTTACGGCCTCATCGCGTACGGCTCGTCGCTCGATTCCGTAGGATGCCTGGCGCGCTCGGCGGCTGATCTCGTGCCGGTCTATCAGGCCATGGCCGGCCACGACCCGCACGACAGCACGAGCGCCCAGGAGCCGGTGGCTCCAGCCGAGCTGAACGGCGACGTGCGACGCCTGCGCATCGGCGTGCCCGAGGAATACTTCATCGAGGGCATCCAGCCGGCGGTCGAGCAGGCCGTGCTCGCCGCGGTGGACGTCTTCTCCCAGCTCGGAGCCACGGTCACGCGCATCCATTTGCCTCACACCGACCTGGCGCTGCCGGTCTACTATCTCATCGCGCCGGCGGAGGCCTCGGCCAACCTGGCGCGCTACGACGGCGTTCGCTTCGGGCCGCGCCGCGGCGGCCAGGACCTGGCGGCGCAGTACCTGACGACGCGCGGTGAACTCTTCGGATCGGAAGTCAAACGCCGCATCATGCTGGGGACGTATGCGTTGTCGGCCGGCTACTACGACGCCTACTACGGCCAGGCCCAGAAGGTGCGCACGCTGATCCGCGACGATTTCGACCGCGCCTTCACCGAGGTCGACGTCATCGCCTGTCCTGTGGCGCCCACCACGGCCTTCGGCATCGGCCAGCAC
The DNA here is from genome assembly GCA_035693825.1 of Anaerolineales bacterium. Lineage (GTDB taxonomy): Bacteria > Chloroflexota > Anaerolineae > Anaerolineales > E44-bin32 > MGOM01. The sequence goes on along the minus strand of DASSGB010000079.1, from coordinate 10,130 downwards.
GGCGACGATCCGCTTTCGATGTACCTGGAAGACGTCTTCACTCTGCCCGCCAACCTGGCCGGAATCCCGGCCGTGGCTTTCCCCGTCGGTTTCGACCAAGACGGCCTGCCGGTGGGCATGCAGCTTCACGGCCCGCGCTGGACCGAACATGCGCTGCTGCGCGCAGCCGACGCTTACCAGCGCGCCACCGATTGGCACGTGCGGCGGCCCGAGCTTTCGGCTGCCTGACCTTCGAGGAGGACGACGGATGCGAGTGGTTATCCCCATGGCCGGGTACGGCACCCGCCTTCGGCCGCACACCTGGTCGAAACCCAAGCCGCTGATCACCGTGGCCGACAAGCCGGTGCTCGGCCACGTGCTCGACACTTTCTCGCATTTCCCGTGGATCGACGAAGTCGTCTTCATCGTCGGCTATCTGGGCGATCAGATCGAAGCCTACGTCAGCCGCGCCTACCCGCATTTGAAATCGCGCTACGTCGAGCAGCGCGAGATGTTGGGCCAGTCGCACGCCATCTGGCTGGCGCGCGAGACGCTGACCGGGCCGATGCTGATGGTCTTCGTCGACACGCTGATCGAGGCAGACCTGGGGCGCCTGGCGGAGGAGCCGAGCCAGGCCGTCGCTTACGTACGCCAGGTCCCCGATCCGCGCCGGTTCGGCGTGGCCGAGGTCGGCGCCGACGGCTGGGTGCGCCGCCTGGTGGAGAAACCGCAGGAGATGGACAACAACCTGGCGGTGGTCGGGCTGTACTACTTCCGCGAGGCGGCCGATTTGCTGACGGCCATCGAAGAGCAGATGGCCCGGGGCACGCAGCTCAAAGGGGAGTTTTACCTGGCCGATGCCATCAATGTCATGCTCGAGCGCGGGCTGAAGATGCGGGTACAGCCGGTGGACGTATGGATGGACTGCGGCAAGCCCGAGGCCCTGCTCGAGACGAACCGCTACTTGCTCGACCACGGCCGCGACAACTCCGCCGAGGCCGGCCGCCGATCGGACGTGGTCATCGTGCCGCCGGTCTTCGTCGATCCGACGGCCGAGGTGCGCTACTCGGTCATCGGGCCGCACGTCACCATCGGCGCCGGCTGTGTGGTCGAAGGCTCAGTCCTCAGGGACTCGATCGTCGACGCCGGATCGAACATCATCGACACGACCCTCTCGGCCTCGCTCATCGGCCGCGACGCCCGAGTCGCCGGCCGGGCTCGCACGCTCAACGTGGGCGACTCGTCCGAAGTCGGATTCGCCTGAGTCGGGAAGAACGTCGGCTGCTGTCCATGCCGCGGTACCTTGCCCCAGAATCGTGTCTGCGCGCAGGATGAAGAGGCGCCATGTCTCCGGAGACGGTCGAGTGCCATTCTGGCTATACTTACGGCGAGCGGCCGACCGCGCTGTATTGGGAAGGCCAGCGCTGCGAGATCGAGGCCATCGAAGCCGCGTGGCGCATTCCCGGCGGCCGCCGATTTCGTGTCCGGACCGCCGACGGTCGAGTCTTCGAGCTCTTCTACGGGGAGCTCTACGATGAGTGGCGCGTCCATCTCCCTTGATAGCCTCCGGCCGCCAGCCATCGGTTTCCAGCCCATGCGCTGGACTGGTCGCTGGCGGCTGGACGCTGGAGGCGAACTGTGAGGGACTTCGTCGCCCGCCGCGTCGCCGCCGTCCCGCCCTCGGGGATCCGGCGCTTCTTCGACATCGTCGCCACCATGGATGACGTCATTTCTCTGGGCATCGGGGAGCCCGATTTCGTCACGCCGGCCCCGATTCTCGACGCCGGCATGCGCTCTCTCCGGCGCGGCGACACCCACTACACCTCCAACTCCGGCACGCTCGAGTTGCGGCAGGCGGTGGCCGAGCATTTGCAGCGACTGTACGGGGTCGAATACGACGCTCGCAGCGAAATCCTGATCACCGTCGGCGTCTCGGAGGCGTTGTACCTGGCCCTGACCTCGGTGCTGGATCCGGGGGATGAGGTCATCGTGCCTACGCCGTGCTTCGTTGCCTATCAGCCCGAGGTCGTCTTCGCCGGCGGCGTGCCGGTGCCGCTCGAGACGACGGTCGAGGATCAGTTCCAGGTGTCGGCGCAGGCGGTCGAAGCCCGCCTGACGCCCAGGACCAAGGTCCTGCTCATCGGCTACCCCAACAATCCGACCGGCGCCGTGATGTCGCGCGAACGGCTGCTGGCCCTGGCCGACATCGCCGAGCGCCACGATTTGCTCGTCGTTTCGGACGAGATCTACGATCGCCTGGTCTACGGAGGCCACCGCCACGTGTGCTTCGCCGCGCTGCCCGGCATGCGCGATCGAACCATCACCCTGGGAGGCTTCTCCAAAGACTACGCCATGACCGGCTGGCGCATCGGCTACGCCGCGGCTCCGGCCGGGACGCTGGCCGAGCTCCGCAAAGTCCACCAGTACACCATCATGTCGGCGCCCACCATGGCCCAGGCCGCCGCGCTCGAGGCGCTGCTGCACGGCGAAGAGCACGTGCAGGCGATGGTGGCCGAGTACGACCGGCGCCGGCGGCTCATTGTTTCCGGATTGAACGAGCTCGGCCTGCCCACGTTCGAACCGCTGGGAGCGTTCTATGCCTTCCCCTCGGTCCGCGCCAGCGGGCTGAGCGACGAAGACTTTGCCGAACACCTGCTGCAAGAGGAGAGGGTGGCGGTCATCCCGGGCAACGCCTTCGGCGCCGACGGCGGTTTCGTTCGCTGCTCCTACGCCACGGCCTACGAAAAGATCGAGGAAGCTCTCGAGCGCATCCGCCGCTTCATGCAACGCCACGGGTAAGATAGTGGTCAGCGGCCAGTGGTCGGTGGCCGGCAAATGCCCGTTCTTCTGACTACTGACCACTCACCACTGACCACTATGTCTCCTATGAGCGCGTTCGAGCCGGTGATCGGCCTCGAGGTCCACGTCGAACTGCAGACGCGGACGAAGATGTTTTGCGGCTGCGCCGTCGTCGACAGCGCCTCGGCGCCGCCCAACGCCGCCGTGTGCGATGTGTGCCTCGGGTTGCCGGGGACCCTGCCGGTCATCAATGCCCAGGCGGTGACTTTCGCCGCGCAGATCGCGCTGGCGCTGCACTGCCGGGTGCGCCCCGTCAGCCTGTTCGCCCGCAAGAATTACTTCTATCCCGACCTCCCCAAGGGCTATCAGATCTCGCAATACGAAATTCCCCTGGCCGAGGAGGGTTGGCTGGCGGTGCCGGGCGAGGGCGAGGCCAAGCGCGTGCGCATCCGCCGCGTGCATCTCGAAGAAGACACCGGCAAGCTCGTGCACAAAGGCGAGGCCTCGCTCATCGACTTCAACCGATCCGGCGTGGCGCTGGCCGAGATTGTCACCGAGCCCGACCTGCACACTCTGGAGGAGGTCAAGGCTTTCGCCCTCGAGCTGAGGGCCGTCCTGCGCTACCTCGGGGTCACCTCCGGCGACATGGAGAAGGGCGCCATGCGTTTCGAGGCCAACGTCTCATTGCGCCCGGCCGGGAGCCAAAGCCTCGGCACGCGCACCGAGATCAAGAACCTCAACTCTTTTCGGGCCATGTTGCGCGCATTGGCCTTCGAGATCGACCGCCAGGAGCGGCTGCTGGCGGCCGGCGGCGCTGTTCTGCAGGAGACGCTGGGCTGGGACGAGGCGCGAGGCGTCACCCTGTCGCAGCGCGGCAAAGAGGAAGCCCACGACTATCGCTATTTCCCCGAGCCGGATCTGCCGCCGCTCGAGCTCGATTCGGCGTGGATCGACGGACTGCGCGCCGGATTGCCGCAGCTGCCCGGTGCGAGGCGGCAGCAGTTCGAATCGCTCGGGCTGACGCCTTCTCTCGCGGCCACGCTGGCCGCCGAACGCGCCACGGCGGATTACTTCGAGGCCGCGCATCGCGCCGCCCCGGCCGTTCCACCCATCCGCCTCGCCCACTGGATCGTGGGCGAGTTGTTCGGCCACCTTCCCGCCGACGCCACGGGGATTGCCGGTGTGCGGATTCGCCCGGAGGCTCTGGCCGAGCTCGTGGCCATGGTCGAGGGCGACTACATCAGCCCGGCGACGGGCAAAGCGCTTCTCCAGCGTCTCGTCCAAGAGGGCGGAAGCCCTTCCCGGCTCGCCGCGGCGGGAGGTCTCGATCAGATTTCGGAGCCGGCGGCCATCGACGCCTGGATCGACTCCGCGCTGAACCAACACGCGCCGCAGGTGGAGCAATACCTTGCGGGCAAGACGGCTGTCGCCCAGTGGTTGTTCGGTCAGGTCATGCGCGCCGCCGGCGGTCGCGCCAAGCCATCCATCGTCCAGGCGCGCCTGACGGAGCGCCTGAAGGCGCTTGAAGAGCGTCGCCGCCCCGGGTGAGAGACGACACTTGTCCTTGGTTGCCCGCCGCCCTACCGTTCAAGCGGCCTGCCTTCGCCGGCCGCTACATCCTTTTGAGGTGCACGCGTGAACGCATTTGAGATGGCGCAGGCCCAATTCGACGGCGTAGCCGCCAAGATCAACCTGGATCCCAGCGTGGCGGCCGTCCTTCGCTTCCCCCTGCGCGAGTTCCGCTTTCAGATTCCCGTGCGCATGGACGACGGGTCGATGAAGGTCTTCTTCGGCTATCGCGTGCAGCACAACGATGCTCGCGGCCCGGCCAAGGGCGGCATTCGCTTTCACCCCAGCGAGACGGTGGACACGATCCGCGCCCTGGCCATGTGGATGACCTGGAAATGCGCCGTGGCCGATATCCCCCTCGGCGGCGGCAAGGGTGGCGTGGCCGTCGATCCGGCGGCGCTCACCACCGGCGAGAAAGAGCGGTTGTGCCGCGGCTGGATCGATCAGATATGGAAGAACATCGGCCCGCGCCTGGATGTGCCCGCGCCCGACGTCGGAACGACACCCCAGATGATGGGCTGGATGATGGACGAGTACACCAAGCTCGTCGGCAGCTATTCCCCTGGAGTGATCACCGGGAAGCCGGTCGGCGCCGGTGGATCGCTGGGCCGAACGGAGGCGACAGGCTTCGGCGTCATCTACGCACTGCGCGAGGCGCTCAGGCATCTCGGCATCGATCCCACTCAGACCACCGCCAGCCTGCAAGGTTTCGGAAACGTGGCGCAGTACGCCGCCATCGGCTTCCAGGACTTCCTGGGAGGGCGGGTGGTCGCCGTCTCCTGCTGGGACCGGCTCGACAGCACCTCGTACACTTTCGCCAAGCCGGATGGAGTGGACCCTCGCTTCCTGCAATCGATCACCAATATATACGGGAGCATCGACAAGGAGCGGGCCCGCCAGGCCGGCTACGCCATCGAGCCCGGCGAGGCGTGGTTGTCCAAAGACGTCGACATCCTGATGCCCTGCGCCATCGAGGGCCAGCTCACCGGGGAAACCATCCGCAAGATCAGTCGCAGTGTGCGGGTGATCGCCGAGGGCGCCAACGGGCCCACCACGCCCGAGGCGGATGAGGTGGTCAATCGAAATGGGATCTTCGTCGTGCCCGACTTCCTGTGCAACGCCGGCGGCGTGACCGTCTCCTACTTCGAGAGTGTTCAGAACGACATGAACTACTACTGGGGCCGTGACGAGGTCCTTCAACGGCTGGATGAGAAGATGGTCAACGCTTTCAAGGCGGTATTGGACACGTCCCGATCGCAGAGCGTGCCCATGCGAGATGCGGCCTACATGGTCGCGATCGACCGCGTGGTGCACGCCATGCAATTCCGCGGCTGGCTCTGATCTTCGCTGCCTGCAGGCAGGACTTATCCTGGGGAGGTATCTCGGCTGCCTCCCTGCTGCAGGTATTCTTGTTCTCCATGCGTGGTGATTAATGAAGACTCGTAGCCGTCGTAGGCATTGGGGAAATGGGGATTCGCCCGGAGGTTCGGCAGAGAACCGCCATGGACGAGGCTTGTCGACCTCGGGTGGCCAAGGCCTGGGGGTCGCCGAACCTGAGCCGTCCACAGGCGGTTTGTGGGCGAAAAGTGGAAGAATGGAGAGGATCGCCCATCGGTTTCGCCGAAACCGCCACTGTTTGGGGGTTTCTGCCGCAAGCACCCATATATAAGGAAGAGACAGGCCGGGCGAGAGCCTGTTTTCCCCAGGCGAGGGGCCTTATCCACAGAAACGAGCGGGTTATCCACAAAAGGAAGGTTGGGGCGGGGGCTTAGAATGAGGGCTGTGGATCGTCCGGGGACGGAACTGGGAGAATTCGCCGGCCGCTGGGCCGAAGCGATACGCAAGGCGTGGGACGGCCTGCCTCAGAACCGGCGGGCGGAACTCGCCCGCGTCCTGGGGATTCTGCCGGTTGACCTGGTCCGCTGGCGCCGGCTGGTGGAAGAGGCGGCAGCACACCTTCACCTGGCCGCCGCCGATCGACAGACCGTAGCTATCGTCGGGCCGGCCAACGCCGGCAAATCGACGCTGTACAACCAGTTGATTCGGGCGAGCGAGGCGCGGGCCGCGGTCAGTGCCGTGCCGGGCACGACGCGCCAGGCGCAGGCAGCCGATGCCGGGATCTTCACCGTGGTCGACACGCCGGGCGCCGACGCCGTCGGAGCTGTAGGGCAGGAGGAAAGAGACCGAGCTCTCCAGGCCGCGCGCGGAGCCGATCTGCTGCTGGTGGTCTTCGATGCCGTGCACGGCATCCGCGCCGCGGAGAAGAGCCTGTTCGATGAGTTGATCTCCCTGGAGAAACCCGCCGTTGTCGTCCTGAACAAGATGGACCTGGTGGCGCGGCAGCGGGCGGCGGTGTTGGGGAAAGCCGCCGCCGGCCTAGAGATACCGGTGGAGCAACTGGTCCCGATATCGGCCAAGACCGGAGCGGGCGTCGAGCGTCTGCTGGCGGCGGTGGCCAAGAGTGAACCGGGAATCGTGGCCGCCCTGGGACAGGCGCTGCCGGGTTACCGGCGCGTCTTCGCCCGGGCGGCCATCGGCCGGGCGGCTTCCACCGCGGCGGCCATCGCCGTCACCCCCCTGCCGATCATGGACTTCGTACCTTTGATCGCGGTTCAGTCCGCCATGGTCCTGGGGCTGGCCCGCATCTACGCTTACCAGCTCACGCCGGCGCGGGCGCGCGAACTTCTGGTGACGTTCGGAATCGGCCTGCTGGCCAGGAACCTCTTCTACGAGCTGCTGAAATTCGGCGGGCCCCCGGGCTGGCTGGTGGCCGCGGCGGTGGCCGCCGGAACGACTACCGCCCTCGGTTACGGCGCACAGACCTGGTTCGAGCGTGGCGAGCGCCTGTCGCGTGAGCGGCTCCAGGCCCTGTCGCGATCCGTCGGCGAACGCGTCGCCCAGGATCTGCGAGGGCTCGGGCGCCGTCGGCCGAAGCGCGAGGCCATTCAGCAGCGAGTGGCCGAAGCGCTTCAGGAAGAGACCGCACCGACGGAGCCCGAGCGAAACACCCGCTCATGATGCGGCAGAGGCACACCCGGACGGTGACCACTGTCCCTTCATGAGCGTCCTTTCGCCCGGCCTCGCATCGCTGGAGGTCTATAATCCGCCCGTGGATATCTCTCCCCTCACCCTCAGTTCCGAAGTCGTCGACCTGAAACGCTCCGTGATGCGCGACCTGCTGCGCCTGGCGGTGGACCCGGGCATCACATCGCTCGCCGGAGGCTTGCCGGCGGGCGAGCTGTTGCCGACGGCCGAGCTGCGCGATTCGATCGAGGCCGTGATCCGTCGCGACGGAGCGCGGGCGCTCCAGTACAGTCCTCCCTGGGAGCCGCTGCGGGAGTGGGTCTCGAGCTACATGTTGGCCCGCGGCGTCGCATGCCGGCCGGAAGATGTCTTTCTGACCAATGGCGCCCAGCAGGGGATGGCCTTGCTGTCCCGTCTGCTGATGGACCGGGGGCAGTCGGCCGTCGTAGAGCGGGTGACCTTCACCGGAATCCAGCAAGTGACGGCGGGACGCGGCGCTCGTGTGCGACTGCTGCCCACCGATCTGAAAACCGGCGCCGACCTGGATGCCCTGGAGGAGGCGCTGCGCGAGCAACCACGCCCCCGGCTGGTCATCCTCATTCCCGACTTCCACAACCCTCTCGGGGTGAGCCTGTCTCTCGAGAAGCGCCGGCGCGCCGCGGCCTTGGCGGCCGCCTACGGCGTGCCCTTGCTGGAGGATGATCCCTATTCGGCCCTGCGTTTTGAAGGCGAGACCGCCCCGCCGATCAAGGCCTTCGACGAGGCCGGGCTGGTCTTCTACATCGGCTCCTTCTCCAAAATGATCGCTCCGGCGATCCGTCTGGGTTGGATCGTCACCACGCCCGATCTCGTGGCGCGCCTGACGGTCCTGCGAGAGTCGATCGACCTGGAAGCCTCGGGGCTGATGCAGCGCGCCGTGGCGGCCTTCCTCCAGGCCGGCCATCTCGAACCGCATCTTCAACGGCTGACCGCCGCCAATCGCGCGCGGCGCGACGCGTTGCTGAGTGCGCTGCAGCGGGAGCTGGGAGACCTGGCGACGTGGACTCGCCCGGAAGGTGGACTGTTTGTCTGGGTGACGCTGCCGCCGGATATCGATACCTGGGAGTGTTTCCAGCCCGCCCTTCAGCGCAAGGTCGCCTATATACCCGGGGCGGCCTTCGACTTGGCCGGCGGCTCTCGCAGCACGCTTCGACTGAATTTCAGCAACGTCGCTCCAGAAAGAATTCCGGAAGCGGTCAAACGCCTGGCCCAGGCGTTTCGGGGCGAGTAGACATCACCTGCAGGAGGTGGCCTCCGCCCAGTCGTCCTTGTTGTTCGTGAAGGACGCGGCAAGCGCAGCGGGCGGAGGGTGGTTTAATGGGGTGAGGAGGCCTGCCGTCTGGCGGTGAGGCGGCAACGTGACGTCCTGAGGACGCGCGCCTCGGCCTCCGGGGTGTTCCGCTCTACCCCGTCGACATCCATCAGGCGGCCGCCCGGCGGGCCCTTGCCGCGGCGTCGCAAGTGGGGAGGAGATCCATGGCCGAGAAGGTCGTCGACACGCGCCCGATCACGGAGGAAGCCGACTTCCTGCAGATCAAGTCCATCGACCATCTGCATTTCTGGGTGGGCAACGCCAAGCAGGCCATGTACTACTGGTGGAAGGCGTTCGGTTTCCGTCCGACGGCGTATTCCGGCCTGGAGACGGGCAACCGGCGCTATGCCTCCTACGTCCTGGAGTCAGGCAAGATTCGCTTCGTCGTCTCGGCCGCCTATTTAGCCAGCGATGAGATGGCCGCCCACCACATGCTGCACGGCGACGGAGTCAAAGTCATCGCCCTCGAGGTCGACGACGTCGATTCCGCTTTCCGCGAGACGACGGCACGCGGGGCGGCCGCGGCCTGGAGCCCCAGGGAAGAGACGGACGATTTCGGCCTCTTGCGCACCGCCGCCATCCGGACCTACGGCGAAGTGCTGCACGTCTTCGTCGACCGGGGAGATTACCGGGGCGCTTTCGCGCCGGGCTACCGCCCCCTCGAGCTCTCGGCCGACTCGGCCGGGCTGGCGGCCATCGATCACGTCGTGGGCAACGTCCAGCTGGGAAAGATGGACGCCTGGGTGCGCTTCTATCACGAGATCATGGGCTTCCGTCAACTCATTCACTTTGACGACCAGGACATCGGCACGGAATACTCGGCCTTGATGTCCAAAGTCATGCAAGACGGCACCGGGCGCGTCAAGTTTCCCATCAACGAGCCGGCGGAAGGCAAGCGCAAGAGCCAGATCGAGGAATACCTGGACTACTACTACGGGCCGGGCGTCCAGCATATCGCCATGGCCAGCGGCGACATCCTGGAGACCGTCGGAAAGCTGCGCCAGCGGGGCGTCGAGTTCCTGCGCGTGCCCGACGCCTACTACGACATCGCGCGCGAACGGGTGGGAGCCATCGACGAGCCCTTCGACGAACTACGCCAGCTGGGCATTCTGGTTGATCGGGATGACGAAGGATACCTGCTGCAGGTCTTCTCCCGGCCGATTCAGGACCGCCCGACGACCTTCATCGAAGTGATCGAGCGGCACGGCAGCCGGGGCTTCGGCAAAGGCAACTTCAAGGCCTTGTTCGAGGCGCTGGAGGCGGAGCAGGCGCGGCGAGGCAACCTCTAGCCGCGACGATCCACGCGGGCCAGCGGGGCTCTCCACCGATGCGACTCCTCACCTTCGAGCCCCCCGGATCCGGCCCGCGGTTGGGCCTCGAATTGCACGGGGCGGCCGTCGACTTGGCC
>DASSGB010000078.1:0-6303 GCA_035693825.1 Anaerolineales bacterium | reverse complement strand
TCGACCCTGCGCGAGGCCCTCGGCCGGCAGGCGGCTTTCCGGCAGGCGATCACCGAAATCATGGAGGCCGAAGCCGTCGATCTCTGGATTTCGCCGGCTGCGATGGGGGCGGCGCCGCGCGGCCTCGAGAGTACGGGCGATCCCATCATGAATCTCCCCTGGACTCAGGCCGGGATGCCGGCCCTTACGCTGCCAGCGGCGGTCGACGCGCAGAATCTTCCCATCGGAATTCAGCTGGCCGCCAGGCCGGATGCCGACGAAGCGCTGCTAGCCTGGGCGGATCCCATACAGATGATCTTGCGCGAGTCAGAAGGTGCCGCGCCTCCTCTCGAGGCGCGGTTCGGGTAGATCATGTCGACCCTGGTCAGCGAGATCCGCCCCGGCGCCTATTTCGACTCGGTCGTTCTGATGCAGCTGCAGCGCGGCCTGGTGGCGCTTCCCGGCATCGAGGACGCGGGCGTGGTCATGGCCACGCCGGTCAACATCGAGCTTCTGGCCGCCAGCGGACTCCAGCCCGAGGTCAAGGCCGGCCCGGACGATCTTTTGCTGGTGGTGAAGGCCGAATCGGAGGCGGCCGGCCGCGCCGCGCTGGCCCAGGTGGATGAGCTCCTGGCGCGTCGCCGATCGTCCGCCAGGGCTGCGTTCTTCCCCAAGAGTCTGGATGCGGCTGCGAAAACTTTGCCCGAGGCGCGCTGGGTTCTCATCTCGGTGCCGGGACGGTTTGCGGCAGGGGTCGCCCGGGAAGCTCTTCACCTCGGCAAGAATGTCTTCGTGTACAGCGACAACGTGCCCATCGAGGACGAAATCGACCTCAAGAAGCAGTCCGGGGCCAAAGGCCTCCTGGTCATGGGCCCCGATTGCGGCACGGCGATCATCGGAGGCCAGGGATTCGGTTTTGCCAATCGCGTCCGGCCGGGAAGCATCGGCCTCGTCGGCGCCTCGGGCACGGGATTGCAGGCGGTGACGTCGGCCATTCACGCGCTCGGCGGCGGGGTATCCCAAGCGATTGGCACAGGCAGCCGGGACCTCAAGCCCGAAGTCGGCGCCGTCAGCGCGCGGCAGGCCTTGGACGTGCTCGATCGGGATCCTCAGACGAAGGTCGTCGTTTTGATATCGAAACCGTCCGAGGCGGCGGCCGCCGCGCCGGTCCTGAGCGCGGCCAGGCGTGTGGCGAAACCGGTCGTCGTCGACCTGATCGGCCTGGCCCCGGGCGCGGCGAAGCTCGACAACCTGCACTTCGCCTCGAGTCTGGAAGAAGCCGCGCACCTTGCGGTGCGGATCGAGTCCGGTTCGGCCTCGCCTGCTTCGAGCGCGCCTGGGATGGCCCCAAACGGAAAGTACCTGCGCGGCCTGTTCTCCGGCGGGACGCTGGCGTACGAGGCGGTGTTGTCGCTCCAGGCCGTTTTGCGGCCTCTCTACACCAACGTGCCCATCGCCGACGAGCAGCGCTTGCAAGACCCGCTCAAGAGCCGCGGGCATACCATTCTCGATCTCGGCGCCGACGTGTTCACCGTCGGCCGGCTGCACCCGATGATCGACAACGATTTGCGGCTGCGACGGCTTCGACAGGAGGCGGCGGACCCCGAAACGGCGGTCATCCTTCTGGACGTTGTCCTGGGCGAGGGCGCCCACCCGGATCCGGCGGCCGAGGTGGCTCCCGCCGTCAGCGAGTCCCGGCAGCGGAAAGGGCTCGAGGTCGTCGTCGTTGTGATCGGCACCGATGCCGACCCTCAGGATCTCGAGGCGCAGATCGAGCGCTTCCGCGCCGCCGGGGCGCGCGTCCACACGGGATTGTCAGCGGCGGTGGACGAGGCGGTTCGATTGCTCGGCCATACGTCGGAAGCGCCTGGCGCGCCGTTGGCGCTCGCCGACTTCCGTTCGCCGGCGGCGATCAACGTGGGCTTGGAGTCCTTCTACGAAAGCCTTGTGGCACAAGGGGCGACCGCCATCCATGTCGACTGGCGCCCTCCGGCCGGCGGTGACGAACGCCTGATGGGAATACTGGCGAGAATGAAATCGAAGGGACAGGCACCGTAAGTCTGGCACCGGGGCACCGGCCGTGCCGACCTGGTGCCCCGGTACCCCGCTGCCTCGGTGCCAAGTGTCCTTGGAGGATAGATGGACATCGATGCTGCCAACACCACTGCCGTCGAACGAATGATGGCCTCCCGGCCGATCCTGCGCGGAGTGGCGCCCGCGGGTAAGGTCATCCCGGGCATGCGGTCCAACTTGCTGCTCCATGCCGGCCCGCCCATCGAATGGGGCCGGATGTCCGGCCCGCTGCGCGGCGCCATCATCGGGGCGCTCCTGTTCGAGGGCCTGGCGAAAGACGATGCGGCCGCCACGGCCATGGTCGAGCGGGGCGAAGTTGATTTCGAACCTTGTCACCATCATCAGGCCGTAGGGCCGATGGCCGGAGTGATATCAGCCTCGATGGCCGTCTACGTCCTGGAAGACGTCACCCACAACCACCAGACGTTCTCCGGCCTCAACGAGGGCTACGGCAAGGTGCTGCGCTATGGGGCCTACAGCCAGGAGGTCCTTCAGCGGCTGCGCTGGATGAACGATACCCTGGGGCCGATGGTCGGCGAGGCGATCACCAGCGGCGATGGGCTCGACCTGCGGGCGACGATGGCCGAAGCCCTGCACATGGCCGACGAGGGTCACAACCGCAACAAAGCCGGCTCATTGCTCTTCCTCAAGTATCTGGCCCCCCGTCTGGCGCGCCTATCCGCCGGCGATGAGGCCAAATCGCAGGTGATGCAATTCATCGGCGACAACGCCCTGAGCATCCTGAATCCTGTGATGGCGGCCTGCAAAGCCATGGTCGACGCTGCGCACGGAATTGAGGGCAGCACCGTCGTGACCATCATGGCTCGCAACGGGACAGACTTCGGCATTCGCGTCAGCGGCCTGGGCGAGGCGTGGTTCACGGCGCCGGCCGCCGTGGTCGATGGCCTGTACTTCCCCGGCTTCACCGCGGCGGATGCCAACCCCGACATCGGCGACAGCGCCATCACCGAGACGGCCGGCGTCGGCGGATTTGCCATGGCGGGGGCGCCGGCGATCGTGACCTTCGTCGGCGGCACGCCCCAGGACGCCATGAACGCCACGCTCGAGATGTACGAGATCACCGTGGCCGAGCACAAGACGTTCACCCTGCCGCCCCTGGATTTCCGCGGCACGCCGACCGGGATCGACATCCGCAAGGTGGTCGAGCTCGGCATCACGCCGCGCATCAACACCGGCATCGCCCACCGCCAGGCCGGAGTCGGGCAGGTGGGCGCGGGCCTGGTCCGCCCGCCGATGGAAATCTTCGAAAAGGCGCTGGTGGCGTTTGCAGAAAAGTACAAGCTCTAGTGGTCAGTGCTCAGTGGTCGGTGGCCTGTAAGACCGCCCGGCTGGCCACTGACCACCGGCCACTGGCCACTTCAGGCTGACGGCCGATGGCCGACGGCCGACAACTCGCAAAGGAGACCCGATGAAGATCTACGACCTCTCTCAACCGCTGAACCAGGACTGCTCTTTCTGGCCCTTCTATCCGCCCTTCGAGGTCAAGTACATCAAGCGCAAGTCGGAGCACGGGGTGAACGCCCAGTACATCATGACCTCCAACCACATGGGCACCCACCTCGACGCGCCGCGCCACTTCGTCACCAAGGGCAAGACCATCGACCAGATTCCCATCGAATGGTGCTGGGGCCCCGGCGTGATCGTCGACCTGAGCGACATGCTCGACGACCTGGATGTCTTCCGCCCCGAGGACATCGAGAAGCGCGTCGAAGTGCGCGAGGGCGACATTCTGTTCATCCACACCGGCTGGCACCGCTGGTCGTTCTTCAGCCCGGAGGCCGACGAAGAACGCTACATCCAGCGACACCCCGGCCCGCACTTCAGCATCTGCGACTGGCTGCTGAAGAAGAAGATACACATCTGGGGCGTGGACATGATCTCCACCGACCACCCGATGAACCTGCCCATCGGCCGGTTCCTCGGCAAGGGCGGTCTCGAGCACTGGCAGAAGGTTCGCTCCAAGGTCGAGGCCAAGTTCGGCGCCGACAAGGTCGACGAGCTCTTTCCCGAATCGGCCTATCAGCTCACCCACAACGCCCTGTTCCCTCACGACTGCATCCACGTCGAGAACATGGGCGGCGATCTGGGCCTGAAGGAGCTCCACAACAAGCGGCTGACGCTCGGCGTCTTCCCGTGGATGTTCAAGGGAGGCGAGGCCGCCTTCTGCCGCGCGGTGGCGTGGATGTAAACAGTGGTCAGTGGTGAGTGGTCAGTGGTGAGTGGCGATCTGTCAGAGGCACCGGGGCGCCGGGGCACCATGGCAACATGGTCCTTGCCACGGTGCCTATGCGCCTTGGTGCCATGGTGCCGGTAGTCGATGACTGGGAGCCGTGCCATGAACAAGCGCGAGCTGCTGGCCGAGTTGGAGGCTTCCCGTGGCGAGTTGCTGGCTGCCATCGAAGGCTTGAGCCCCGAGGAAATGCTCGAGCCGGGCGCGGTGGGCGCGTGGTCGGTGCGCGACGTCCTGCAACATGTCAGCATGTGGGAAGCCGAGCTGGTGAAGCTCCTGTCGCACGTCGAGCAGGGGCGCAAGCCGTCGGGCGAAAGATGGAGCGGGTCGATCGACCTCGACACCCTCAACGCCAAGTGGCACGCCGAGACGAAGGATCGACCCCTGGAGGACGTTTTGGCCGACTTCCAGGCCGTCCGCCGGCAGATGCTGCGCCGCATGGAGGCCCTCAGCGACGACGACGTGACGAAAGTCAAGCCGCTCAAGTGGTTGCGCGGCCGGCCGCTCTGGCAGTGGATTTCCGAGGACACCTCGGAGCATGACCGCGAGCACGCCGGCCAGATTGCCTCTTGGAGGCGAACAAAATTGCTGCGGTCCTCCTGATGGGATCACGCCAGGCCCACCCCCCCGTCCGAGTCAGGGCCGCAAGGAGTTGGTAATGGAGAACGACACCACGACGCAGACTATCGGCAAGCGGAGACGGCGCAACGAAGACCCTCGTCTGTTGACCGGCCAGGCGCTGTTCACCGACGACGTCCATCTGGAGGGCATGCTTCACGCGGCCTTCCTGCGCAGCCCCTACGCGCATGCTCGCCTTCGAAGCATCGACGTCGGCCGAGCGCGCCAACGCCCCGGTGTGATCGCGGTCTACACCGCCGCCGATCTGGGCGACTACTGGAAACCGGGGCCGCTGCTGGTTTCCCCTCCTCCGATCGAACGCCGCGTCTTCAACGAGCGCACCCAGGTGCCGCTGGCGCGGGACAAGGTGCGCCACGCGGGCGAAGCCATCGCAGTCGTCGTCGCCGAAAGCCGATACATCGCCGAAGACGCGCTGTCCGATATCGACGTCGACTACGAGCCTCTGCCGGCGGTGGTCGATCTGGAGAAGGCGCTCGAGCCGGATTCGCCGTTGGTGCACGACGACCTGGGTAGCAACCTGGCGGCTCACATCGTCCAGGAACACGGCGACTATGCCGCCGCCAAGCCCAAAGCCGACGTGATCATCCGGCGGCGTTTCATCTACGACCATGGAGCCGCGGCCGCTCTCGAAAACCGCGGCGTGGTCGCCTCCTGGGATTCGCGCGCCGATCGCCTGACGATCTGGGACACCACCCAGGCGCCGATCCCCATCCGCAACGGCCTCGCGGCGCGTCTGGGCCTGGCCGAGCACCAGGTGCGCGTCATCGCACCGTTCGTCGGCGGCGGGTTCGGCCCGAAGATCATGATGTTCTATCCCGAAGAGCTGGTCATCCCTTGGGCGGCGATGCAGCTGGGCCGTCCGGTCAAGTGGATCGAGGATCGGTCGGAGAACTTCGTCGGCACCACGCACGAGCGCAGCCAGATTCACGAGGCCGAGATCGCCCTGCGCGCCGACGGCCGCATCATCGGTGTCCACGACCGGTTCCTTCACGACACAGGCGCCTACGACCCCTACGGGTTGACCGTGCCGATCAACAGCCAGTGCACCCTGCTCGGGCCGTACGACATCCCCAACTACTACAGCGAGTTCAAGGCGGTCTTCACCAACAAGACCATCGTCACTCCCTACCGAGGCGCCGGGCGACAGCACGGCGTGTTCGTCATCGAGCGGCTGCTCGACATCGCCGGGCGTCAATTGGGCATCGACCGCATCGAGATCCGCCGTCGCAACTTCATCCCGCCCGAGGCCTTCCCCCATAACAACGAGATCATCTATCAGGACTTCACGCCGCTGATCTACGACAGCGGCAACTACAACCCGGTCATGGATCATGCCTTGCGCCTGATCGACTACGAGAAAT
>DASSGB010000077.1:0-14221 GCA_035693825.1 Anaerolineales bacterium | reverse complement strand
AGCCTAGCGATTCTAAAGGAGGAGGAGAGGTGTGTCAAAGGAAGCCATCAGCCATCAGCCGTCACCGTTCGTGCCGCAAGCACCGGCGGCACGCCGGTGCGAGACGGCAGCCGTCAGCCATTGGCCTCCCCCTTCCAGGGGGAGGGAAGGGTGAGGGTGGAATCAGCGAATAGCGTCCGACCTGGCTGATACAATCAACGCGACATGGCCGCATGGGTCAACCAGCATTCGTTTCTGCTCGCAGCCGGCGCGGTGATCGTGCTGGCTGCTTTCTTCCTGCTGCGCGACGGCTTTCGGCCCATGGATGCGGTGGCGCTGGCCGCACTGTTGATCGGCGCGGGGGCGGCCTACGCCTTGCTGCGGCCGAGGCCCGGCACGCAGGACGATGCCGCCTCCCTACGAGCCGAGATCGGCTCGGGCCAACCGGTCCTGCTCGAGTTCCAGAGTCCCTATTGACTGGGCTGCATCGCGGCGCGTCCCGTCGTGGACGGGATCGAACGAGAGCTGGCCGGTCGTCTCCGAGTCCTGCGGGTCAACATCCAGGAGCCGGCGGGCGCCGAGCTCAGCCGAGCCATGGGCGCCGCCTTCACCCCGACGTTCATCTTCTTCGACG
Organism: Anaerolineales bacterium; assembly: GCA_035693825.1. Classification (GTDB taxonomy): domain Bacteria; phylum Chloroflexota; class Anaerolineae; order Anaerolineales; family E44-bin32; genus MGOM01. The sequence continues at coordinate 13,608 of DASSGB010000077.1, read as the reverse complement.
AGCAAGGCCGCGAAGTGTGGCGTTCGGTCGGACGACTCGATCCGAACGACGTGCGCCTCGCCGTCGGCCCCTGATGCTTCGCCGCCTCGAATTCGAAAAGCGCTACCTGCTCCGGGACGCGCCGTGGGACACCGGCCAGACGCCTCCCGAAGTGCTGGCCTGGCTCGAAGGCCGCACACCCGGCCGCGCCATCGATATCGGATGCGGCACAGGCACCAACGCCCTTACCCTGGCACGACTCGGCTGGCAGGTGACCGCCGTCGATTTCTCCCGCCTGGCTGTGCGCGCCGCGCGCCGCAAGGCCGCCGCCGCCGGCCTCACCCTCGACCTTCGGCAGGCGGATGCCTCCCGTCTGGAGGGGATCGACGGACCGTTCGACCTGGCGCTGGACATCGGTTGCTTCCACAGCCTGACCCCCGCCGGAAGGAGACTCTACGCCCGGCGACTGCCAGAGCTGCTTCGCCCGGGAGCGACCTACATTCTCTACACCTTTCTCGACCATCCGGACGCGAGGCGCGAGTGGCCCTCGCGTTCCGAGATTGAGGACGCTTTTCGGCCATCGTTCTCACTCGTTCAATCCGAGCTCGGCCTCGACCGGGACCAGCCATCCGCCTACCTCACCTGGGAGCGCACCGGCTGATGCCAAGAGTTCTGGTGTTGTTCCTCGACGGTGTGGGCCTCGGAGATGACGACCCGGATCTGAATCCCCTTGCCGCGGCCGTTATGCCGACTTTTTCGGCTCTTCTCGACGGGAGGCGTCTCGTTCGTTCGGCCGCGCCCTTCGAGGGTCCTGCCGCAACGCTGGTCGCCATCGATGCCTGTCTGGGCGTGGACGGCTTGCCTCAGTCCGCCACGGGCCAGGCTGCGATCCTCACGGGCCGCAACGTCCCGGCTGAGATCGGCGGGCACTACGGGCCGAAACCCAACCCGGCCGTGGCCGACATCGTGCGCCAGGGCAACCTGTTCCTCGAGGTCGTCCGTCGCGGCGGGCGGGCTGCGTTGCTGAATGCGTACCCTCCCCGCTATTTCCAGGGCATCGAGAGCGGACGTCGCTTGTATTCGTGCATCCCATTGGCTGCCACGGCCGCCGGCCTGAGCTTGAAGACGGCCAACGATCTCCAGGAGCAGCACGCGCTTTCGGCCGATTTCACCGGCGAGGGCTGGGCCATGCAGCCGGGCTTCCCTCCCTCCCCCATCTATGCTCCGCTGGAGGCCGGTCGTCATCTGGCGCGCCTCGCCTCCGAAGTGGACCTGGCCCTTTTCGACTACTGGGCCACGGACTACGCAGGCCACAAGTCCGAATGGGACAGGTCGCTACGATTGCTCGAATCCTTCGACGGAGTCGTCGGCGGCCTGGTGGAGGTCTATCGGGATCGACCCGATCTGATCCTGCTCACTTCGGACCACGGAAACCTGGAGGACCGGACTCGGCGCGGCCACACTCGAAACCCCGTGCCGGCGCTGGTGATCGGGCCCCTCGCCTCGCGGTGCGAATTTGTCCGCGATCTGACCGACCTCACGGGCCTCCAGGCGGCCATCCTGAGGGCCATCTTCGACCAGGACCACGACTTCCTGCTCGCTTGACGCTGGTTCAGGCGGCACGGTAAGATGTCGGTGAAACGACGAGGCCCACAATGCTGACCGGCGAAGATTTGAGAGTCCTCATGCGCAACTGGGCCACCGGAGTGACTCTCGTCACGGCCGGCGACGGGGACGGCCCGCATGGCATGACGGTCAGCTCGTTCACCTCGGTTTCGCTCGAGCCCCCCTGGATCCTGGTTTCCCTGGAACGCACGGCCCGCACCCACCGCATGGTCGAAGAAAGCCGGGCGTTCGGAGTCTCGATCCTGTCCGAGGCCCAGCGCGACCTGGCCGAGCGCTTCGCCGGACGCGTGGCTGATGCCGAGGACCGTTTCACCGGAGTCGACTTCGAACTGACTCCCAACGGAGTGCCGTTCGTTCACGGGAGCCTGGCTTTCCTCGACTGCCGCGTGGTGCAGGCGGTTCCGGCCGGCACCCACACCCTCTTCGTCGGCGAAGTGTTGGACGGCCGTCAGTCCCGGGATTCGCTTCCGCTGGTGTACTTCCAGCGGGATTATCGTCGCCTTGTTTGAGACCGCGGAGGCCAGCATGGCTTCGCACCTTTCCGAATCCGAAGTGCAGCGTTTGCTCCAGATCGCGCGCGAAGCGGTGGGACATGCGGCGCGCCGCGAACCCCTGCCCAGCCTTGCCCTCGACCGGGAGCCGCCCAACCTCAGGCACCCGGGCTGCGCTTTCGTGACGCTGACCAAAGGCGGATTGCTGCGAGGCTGCATCGGAGGCTTGGAGGCGCGCCTGCCTCTGGCCGAAGACGTCTGGCAGCACGCTTACATGGCGGCCACGGAAGACTTCCGATTTCTTCCGGTAGAAGCATCCGAGTTGCCGGCACTCGAGCTGGAGATCTCGATCCTGACCGAGCCCAGCCCGCTGGCCTATGACGGCGCCGAAGATCTCCTTCACAAGGTGCGCCCCCTCGTGGACGGGGTCATCCTGACCGCCGGGCTTCGCCGGGCGACGTTCCTGCCTCAAGTGTGGGAGAAGGTACCGCAGCCGGAAGAGTTCTTCGATCGGCTGGCCGAAAAGGCCGGCCTGCCGCCGGATGCCTGGCGCGATCGCGGCGTCGAAATCCAGACGTATCAGGTCCTCAGCTTCCACGAGTCCCAGCCGCCCGTCGGCTGAGTTTCTACCGGTCTCTCGTTGCGATCTTTCCTTCCGCAAGTGGCCCCGTTCTTGCGCCTCGGGTGGCGCTGGCCGGAGGCGCTCAGTTCCATGCGCCATCGGAATTTCCGGCTTTTCTTCTTCGGGCAACTCATCTCCCTCACCGGCAGTTGGATGCAGACCACCGCCCAGCAGTGGTTGGCCTACCGCCTGACGGGTTCGCAGTTCAGTCTGGGCGTGATCACGTTCGCCAGCTTCGTCCCCGTCCTGATCCTTTCCCTCTTCATGGGAGTCATTGTCGATCGATTCCCGCGCCGGCGCCTGCTCCTGCTGACGCAGAGCTGGTTCATGATCCTGGCCCTCATCCTCGCCTGGCTGACCTTCACCGGCCAGGTGACGTTCACGCACCTGGTCATCCTTTCACTTCTGCTGGGCATCGGCAACGCCCTCGACATGCCGGCGCGCCAGTCTTTCTTCTCGGACCTCGTGGGCCGAGACGAGCTGCTCAACGCCATCGCTCTGAACTCGTCCGTCTTCAACGGCACGCGCATCGTCGGACCCGCCCTGGGCGGCCTGGTTGTAGGTTTGTGGGGAGAAGCCGCGGCCTTCTTGATGAACGGCATCAGCTATCTGGCGGTGCTCTTCGGCCTTATCGGCATGCGCCTGGCGGCGCTGCCCGTGAACCACGCGCCGACGCGAGGCTGGGCCGCCCTGGGCGAAGGCCTGTCGTATCTTCGGGGCGATCGCCGCCTTCTGGGTCTGGTCAGCATGGTGGCATTGTTCAGCGTGATCGGTTACCCGTACAACGTGCTTCTGCCGGCGCTGGCGCGCGATACCTATGGCCTCGGCGCGGAGGGTTTCGGAGGCCTGATGGCCGCCATGGGCGTGGGGGCCCTTGTGGCCGGGGTCAGCCTGGCGATTCGAGGGGAATGGCGCGGCAAAGGCCGCTGGCTCCTCATCAATCGCTGGTTGTTCTCAGGCGGTGTGGCCGGCCTGGCCCTGGCCCCCTCGCTGCCGTGGGCCGTGCTGGCCCTTGGGGTCAGCGGTTACGCCGTCATCACGCAGCTCGCCATCACCAACACCCTCATCCAGCAGACGGCTCCCGATCACCTGCGGGGCCGCATCGTTTCAGGTTACACGTGGGCGCTGGGAGGCTTCTGGCCCTTGGGCGCGCTGCTGATGGGAACTCTCGGCGATCGCCTGGGAGCGACGACCGCCACGGGGATCGCCGCCGCCGGCAGCGCGTTGCTTGCTCTTCTGGGATGGGTCTGGTTTCCGGAAGCGACTGAGCTCTAGTGGCCAGTGGTCAGTGGTCAGTGGTGAGTGGTGAGTGGTCAGACCGAATTGATCACTGGAAACCGGGTAGTGGCTGATGGCTGATGGCTGACGGCCGATGGCTGATGGCCGACGGCCTCCTAGATCTGCTCGAATCTCTCGACGTTCAGGACGAAAACCGCCCCGCGGCCTGTCCCCGGCAGATCGCTATCTTTTCTGGCGCCCCGAAGCACATCGACAGCCTCTTGGACGCGGTCATCCTCCACCCCGATGAGCAGGGTCGTGTTCCCGCGCCGCAGGAAACCCCCGGTCGAGGCCACGCGTGTGACACGCAAGCCTTTCTCGACGAGGATCGGGACGGCCTGCTGGGCATCTTCATCCCACACAACAGCGATCAGCAGCTTCACGCTCAAATCTCCACGTAGTCTTCAACGGTGAAGGCGAATACCGAAGCCCCGCCGACGTCCACCGCCACCGGCGCGCTCAGCGGTACGGGCGTCGGGCCGGGGACGGCGGGCAAGTACTCCACACGCCGGCGGCAGACGCGCCGCAGAGTCTCGACGATGCGCTCGAGGGCCCCATCGGGCACCCCGATGAGCAGAAGGTGGTTCCTGCGCTCGAGGAAACCGCCGCGGCTGTCGACGCGCGTCACACGTACTCCCTGGGATTCGAGAGCGTGGCTGGCGGATTCGAGGTCCGCGGCATCGACGGCCACGACCAGCAGCTGGCGCACGGGCAGCGCTTGCGCGCCCGTCCCCGACCATAGCTCCGCGCCGGCGTCCAGGGCGGCATCGATCTCGGCCGAAAGCTCCTCGAAGGTCTCCTCCGAAATCACACCGTCGCGCCGCAGATCCGAAAGGGCTGTGCGCTGCACCAGCAACGCCTCGCGCCGGCTCGCCGCCATTTCCTCTTTGCCGAGATCGGGTGCGCCCTCCAGGGCCTCCTGAACCGCGCGGGTCAGGCCCTCCAGCCTTCCTTCCAGTAGCGGGCGCAGTTGATTCCAGGTGACGCTGGACAGCAAGCCTTCATCGTGCCGGCGCTCCAGGTGACGCAGGGACATGCGCGCCGAAAGCGCCCGGGCGTGCCGGCGCTCGAACTCGATCTGCTCCGGGCTGCGCTCGACGATTCCCACGCGGCGCATCAACCACCCGATGGTCAGGCCCTGCCCCAGCAGCGTGAACAGCACGACGCCGAACGTCATCAGCACGACCGTCTCGCGCTCCGGCCCCAGCCTCGCCGGAAGGCTGAGCGCCAGGGCCAGAGCGATGCCGCCGCGAAAGCCGCCCCAATTCAGGATGTGACGCCAGCGAACGGGCACATCGCGCGTCAGAAGAGTGGAGCCATAGATGACCACTGCCCGACTGACCAGCACGGCCAGGATCGCCCAGGCGATGGGGCCCAGATGAGTGCCCAGCGCCGGCAAGTCGACCCGCAGGCCGATGAGCAGGAACACGGCCGAGTTCGCCAGAAAGGCAACGTATTCCCAGAAGGTGAAGACGACGATGCGCGTCGTGGGGGACATGCCCCGCGGGCCGATGTTGCCGTTCACCAGGCCGGCGGCGACGACGGCCAGCACACCGCTGACTCCGATCCGTTCGGCTGCCAGGTACGACCCGAACGCCAGGACGGTCGTCATCGTCGTCTCGACCAGATGGTCGTCGATGCGGGCGATCAGCCGCGACACGATCCAGCCCAGCAGCAGGCCGACGATGATTCCGCCTCCGGCAATGCGCAGGAAGTCCAGCGCTCCCTGGCCGATGGAGAAATTGCCGGTGAGGACGACCGCCAGAGCGATGTTGAACAGGACGATGGCTGTGCCGTCGTTCAGCAGGCTCTCGCCTTCGACCAGCACCTCGAGCCTCTTGGGCGCGCCGAGGCGGCGGAAGAGAGCCACAACCGACACGGGGTCGGTGGCAGCGATCAGGGCCCCGAACACCAGGGCCATCCCGGGGGACAGGCCTGCGCCGCGCCCGACGATCGCGCCCACGATCAACATGCTGAGCACGACCCCCGGGCCCACCAGCAGGAGGACCGTCTTCAGGTTCCGCCGAAGCGAGTCGAGGTTCAGATGGAAGGCGGCCTCGAAAACCAGCGGCGGCACGAACAGCGCCAGGATCAGATTCGGGGCAAGACTGGCTTCGATTCCGGGACGCAGCGAAAGCAACAACCCGGCCAGCACCAGCCCCACCGTGGGAGGGATGCGAAACCGTCTCCCGATGACGACCACCAGGGAGACGACGATGAGCATCTCGAGGATGAGGGTCTCAAGCTCGATGAGGTTGGTCATCCGACTCACATGTGGGCGGACGGTGCACGGTCTCCTCGGAGAGCTCTCAAGGAGGCGCACCGAACAAAGGCTGAGCAGGAAAGCCTGGTGCGCCGATCACAAGAACCGCGCGCGCACCCTGCAACCCTAGGTCCTCGGCATTCTATCATCGTCGGACCGTGAGGCCTCAACGATTCGCCCTCCATCCGCTAGGCTGTTTCTCGAACCCGCTCGACCACGCCCTCCATTCCGGGCTCGACGAAGCTCTCCTGGCCGTCGGGGAGAGTCACGCGCGTTCCCTCGTCGGTGCGTTGAACGGTCAGCCCCCGCCAGCGAATCGTCACCGGCCAGGGGAAGGGGTGCCGGCCGCGCAGCTCAACTCCGCCGGAGGCCAGGAATCGAACGCCGGCAACGTGCATGAAGTAGGAGAGCGGCGCGATCCCTTGGACATGACCCCGCCGTCCCCACCCGGTGAGGCGCTCGGGATGATAGGCCTCCGAGAAGTCTCCATCGGCTTTGAGCGACTCCGTGATCGAGGTCATAACCTGCCCGAGATTCCGAGCCGCTTCCGCTCGGTAGCCCGCCTCGACCAGCGCCCCACCGAGCATCTCCTGCAATGGCAATTCGACCACCCAGGGCCCGCCGGGCGCGTCGGGCGCGTAGGCGCGATCGTCGGCCGGGACCGTGGGCCATCCACCCGGCCGCCCGAAACGATCCGGAGGCCTCAGGCTGCGGTCCATGATGGCCTCGACCATGTCCGGTTCCGCCAGCCCGGCCCACATGGGAAGCAGCAGGCGCAGGTCCTGACGCAGGAGATCCGCGCACCGCACCTCCACCTCGACGTCCGTCTCCAGGCCCTCCACGCGCAGCCGATCCAATCGTGAGTACACCGCGTGACTGGTAGCGATCCCCCGATCCCAGAGCCACTGGAACTCTTTCCCGGCCCACTGCTCGCGCCGGCGGCGGCCGTTCCAGGCCATGCCTTCGATCGAGACGCGCACACGGCCGGCTTTCACTTCGGGCGCGGACACGCGCACCTGGATTCGACACGGCGGGTCGAAGGTCAACTTGCCGCGCACGTCGAGGGGAGCGTTCCCGCGGGCCACGCGGCGCCCTCCGGTGGCCAATTTCGTCTCGCGGTCGCGGTAGTGGAAAGTCGCAGCCTTCAAGGACCAGGACTCGACCGCGGCCTGCTTCATGGCTTGCCAGTGTCGCTCCAACTCCACCTCGGCCCACGACTCTCCCAGGACCTTCGACATTTCGACCAGCGCGTGGGTCTCGGCAGCCAGATGGGCCGCGAGGTCGGGGCTTAAGACGAAGCGTACATCGGCCGCCTCCCCCCATTCCGGCCCGGCGGCCAGGGCCGGCCGTGAAACGGCCTGAGCCTGGATCAGGTTGTCCCAGCACAAGTTTGACCCGCCGGGAGATGCGCGTTGCTCCGAGAACCATCGATTCAGAAATAGGAGAAGACGCGGAAAGACAGAGCGCAAGTAGTCCGAGTCGCCCGTGTGCCGATAGATCTCCCACGCGAGCTGAGCCAGTCGCGGTGGGCAGAGCCACGCGGCCCGCTGGCCGCCCGGTCCGGGCATTCCATCGACTGCACCATGCGCTTCTTGAGTCGACAGGAAGTTGTCGAGAAGCCCCTTGGCCAGTTCCGGGGCCGCATACATCAGCTGGCTTGCGAGGTACAACGTCGAATCGACGTCCATTCCGCTCCAGGCCTCGGGATAGTCGGATCCATCCCCGGCGAGCGAGTACCCGTCGTCCGGGGAGCGGGTGCCGACCAACGACACCGAAGGGGCACTCGGCGTCGGCCCGACGAACGACTGCAACGCCGCGACCTGAGAAAGCTCGAAGGCCGCATCCCAGCCGGGCTGGCCGGTATGGATCTCGACCCGCCCCGAATGCAACCTCTCCAGCCTTCCGATTTCGGCGTCCCAGGCGCGGCCGGCCGCATCACGGACGGATTCGAAAGAGGCCCCGGGGTTCGATTCGGCGGCGCAGCACCAGGTCACGGGGCGAGTCACATGGGGAGCAAGATCCATCGTGATCTCGAGGCCGGGCAGATGGCCGGTGGTCGGCACGGCGCCGCCGGCCAGGAACGCAACGGGATGCAGGTTCCCCGTAACTCCCGCCAGTACGTTCGCACCGCCGCGTGCCTGCGCCTGCATGGCATGCCCGCCGTCGGTCGGCTCGAGCACGGCGTACAGGACCACGCGAATTCCCTGATACTGGGAGGTTGTGTTCGACAGCCGGAATCGGCCCGCAAGAACATGCGACGTAACGACCCAGTACTCGGCCTCGACCTCGATTCCTTCCACGGGTGAAAAGGCCACGCGACGCCAGCTTGGAAGGAAGGCCTGGAAACGGGGCGCACGAGCGAACGTCGAGGGATCGACGAGGGTGGGACCGTTGACGTTGAAACCGGCGAAGAGTCGGTGGCTTCGTGCCCTCCGCCCATAGGTCGTCTCGGCCGCCAGCGCCGACGGCCGCCCTCCCCCGAGCTTCACTTCCCATATGTGATCGTTGACGTAGTCTGTGGGTCCGGACAGTGCATCGGCGGCGAGGCGCTGAAGGCGGGGATCCTCCGGACCGAGCGACCAGGTTCGCATGGCTCGATTGTAAGCGGTCCCCGTGTATGGCCTGGCCCCCCGAGGATGACACTCGCTCCGAGCCACGCCCCCGTCCGCCCGCGCCCGTCGAAGAACATGGCAAAACCAGCATTTCAGCACCGTCGGCAAAGCGGGGGATTGCCGCCCCAGCCACGTCCTGAGCCCGTCGAAGGACGTGGCAGGACCAGCGCTTCGGAACCGTCGGCCACGTGTGGAAGCCGCGGCCATTCCCAGAAAGGCTGTCGGCGCATGCTAGAATCCCGGCCAGCGAGCCGGAGGACTGCATGCAGGCCAGCCTACCCGTGCGGCGTGGGTTTTACTTCGAGGAATTCACCGTCGGCCAGACCGTGAAGACCCCTGGCCGCACCGTGACCGAGGCCGACATCGTGGCCTTTGCCGGAATCTCGGGCGACTTCAACCTGATTCACACCGACGCCGTGTATGCGGCCACGACCCCCTTCGGCCAGCGCGTGGCCCACGGCCTGCTGGGTCTGGCGATCGCTTCGGGCCTGGCCGTCCGCACCGGCGTTCTGGAAGGCACGGTGCTTGCATTCCGGGAGGTCACCGATTGGAAATTCAGCCTTCCGGTATTCATCGGCGACACGCTGGCGGTGGAGATGACGGTCACCGAAGTCAAGCCTTTGCCCCGTCTCGGTGGCGGCTCGGTCGTCCTCGAGCTCAACGTCCTCAACCAGAGCGGGGCAACCGTTATGAAGGGCTCATGGAACGTCCTGGTGCAGAGTCGCCCGGCCTCATGACCTGGGGCAGGATCCCCGGGAACAATCCCACCGGGTACAGCGTCCCTGATCCCAGCGAGGCAGCCGCGCCCGCGGCTATGCCTTTGTCGCATGAATCCTCGAAATCCCCCTGACGATCGGACCTCTTCCGGAAGCCGGCCTGCCGAGCGACCGCTGTCATCTTCGCGACCGCGGCGCGACGACTCACCGACGTTTCCCGATCGAACCGGCCGGCTCGACCTGCCGCGCCCCGTCCCCGAGCGTGATCTGGACGGAACTCGTGTCACGGCCGCCGCCTATTCGCCGCCGCCATCCGGCCCGAGGCGCCGCTTTCCGACCGGATGGGCGGGCTGCGTGCTGCGAATGGCCATCCTCGGCGCCTTCGCCCTGGCCGCCGTCGTCATTCTCCTCGTCTCGCTGGCGGTTTACCAGTACTACACGCTGGCCGCGGCCTTGCCCTCCGTCCAGGATCTGAAAGCGCGAGCGGCACAGTTCGAGACGACGCGCATTCTCGATCGCGACGGTAATCTGCTGTACGAGATTCTCGACCCTCAGGCCGGGCGCCGCACCTACATTCCTCTGGAGCGCATCTCCCCGTACATGGTGGCGGCCACGGTCTCCACCGAAGACTCGCAGTACTACAGCCATCCCGGATTCGACATTCTGGCGCTGACACGAGCCATCATCCAGAATCTCACCGCCGGGGACATCCAATCCGGCGCCTCCACCATCACCCAGCAGGTGGCGCGCGGCTTGCTCTTCACTCGCGAGGAAGCCGCGCAGCGCACGGCCCTTCGCAAGATCCGGGAAATCCTCCTGGCGGCCGAGATCACCCGGCGCTACACCAAGGACGAAATCCTCGAGCTGTATCTCAATCAGGTTTACTTCGGCAATCTCGCCTACGGCGTGGAAGCCGCGGCCGAAACGTACTTCGGCACCACCGCCGAAAAGTTGACCTTGACTCAGGCTTCGTTCCTGGCCGGGTTGGTCCAGGCCCCGTCGGTCTACGACGTGTTCACCAACCGCGAGGGCACGCTGGAGCGGCAGCGTCAGGTGTTGGGCCTGATGGTCCTGACCTCCTCTTCGCAGAACTGCATCTACGTCAGCAACGCCACGGCGCCGGTGTGTGTCACACCCGAGGAGGCCGGCGCGGCCGCGGCCGCACTCACCGGCTACGAGTTCCGCCCGCCGGTGGTCAACATCAACTTTCCGCATTGGGTGCACTACGTGCGCGGCGAGCTCGAACGACTGTACGATCCGCAGACGATCTACCGCTCGGGCTTCACCGTCACCACCACCATCGACCCCGAGCTGCAGCAGCTGGCCCAGCAGGTCGTCCGGGCCCAGGTCGACTCCCTGGCCGATCGGCACGCGACGGATGGCGCCCTGGTGGCGATCGTGCCTTCCACCGGCGAGATTCTGGCCATGGTCGGGTCGGCCGATTTCTACAACGAGGCCATCGCCGGTCAGGTCAACATGGCCGTGGCGCCCCGCCAGCCCGGGTCTTCCTTCAAGCCTCTGACCTACGTCGCCGCGTTCGAGAAGGGTTGGACGCCCGGCACCCTCATCTGGGACGTGCCCTCCGAGTTCCCTCCGTCGGGGAACCCGACCGACCCGCGCCCGCCCTACAAGCCGGAGAACTACGACGGCCGGTTCCACGGCCCCGTCACCGTGCGCAGCGCGCTGGCGAATTCTTACAACATCCCCGCCGTCAAGACGTTGTCCTTCGTCGGGATCTACGACGATCCGGCCACATCGCAGGAGGAAGGCCTGGTGGCCTTCGCCCGGCGTATGGGGATCACGACCTTCACCCGCGACGACTACGGCCTGGCCCTCACCCTGGGCGGCGGCGATGTGTCGCTGCTCGAGCTGACGGCCGCCTACGCCATCTTCGCCAACGGAGGCGTGCGCGTGCCGCCGGTCGCCATCAGCCGCATCGTCGACTTCCAGGGTGAGACCGTTTACGAGTACACGCCGCCGGCCGGCGAACAGGTCATCCGCCGCGATTTCGCCTATCTGATCACCTCCATCCTGGCCGACAACGAAGCGCGCACGCCGGCTTTCGGACCCACCTCGCAGCTTCGGCTCCCCTTCCCGGCCGCGGTCAAGACCGGCACCACCAACGATTTCCGCGACAACTGGACCCTGGGCTATACGCCCGATCTGGCGGTGGGCGCGTGGATCGGGAACGCCGATTACACGCCGATGGAAAACATCTCCGGCGTGGCCGGCGCGGCTCCGATCTGGAATCAAGTCATGCAGGCCGCCATTCCCATGGTGACCGGCGGCGAAGCCTCGGCCTTCGTTCGACCCGACACCATCGTCGAGCGGGTCATTTGCGCCGTTTCCGGAGCCGAGCCGTCGGAATGGTGTCCGTCCCAGAGGGTCGAGTTCTTCGCCGCGGACCGGCTGCCTCTTCCCGAGGACAAGGACCTGTGGCAAGAACCCTGGGTGGACAGCTATTCGCTTCTGCTGGCCTCGGCCGACTGTCAGGAATTCGCCGTGCGCAAGTTGGGACTGGCCGTCAGCGATCCCTGGGCGCGCAAGTGGCTGACGGAGGCCGAGCAGGGCCAGGAGTGGGCCGAAGAAAACGGATTCGAGGACAAGGACCTTTACTTCGTGCCGGACCAGATGTGCACTCGCGACAGCCCGCGGCCGTTGGTCGGCATCACCTCGCCTCGGGAAGGCGCCGTCATCCACAGCGGCCCCCTGGTCATCTCCGGGCGGGCCGCAGCCTCGGCCGACTTCCAGGATTGGGTTCTCGAATACGGCCTGGGAAACAGCCCGAATGGTTGGCCCGATCTGGCGCGGGGCGAACGCCAGCGCGAAAGCGCCTCGGAGCTCTTCGAATGGAACCTGGCCGGCATACGCAACGGACCGATCAGCCTCAGGCTGACCGTGCGCAGCAAGCACGGCGGCAAAGCTTCGGCCATCGTGCACATCGTCCTGAATCTCCCCTCGACGCCGACACCGACGCCTACCTCGACCGTCACCTCCTCACTCACCCCTCCACCAACCGCCACCCGGACTCCCACGCCCACACCAACGCCGACGGCAACCCCCACGCCGACCGAGACGCCGACGGCTACCCCAACGTCATAACCTGACCGCTGATGGCCGATGGCCGATGGCTGATGGCTGATGCCTGACAGCTGATAGCTGATAGCTGAAGGCCGATCGCCGCCTCAGAGCAGCGGCAGTTGGGGGTCTGCGTGTTCCGGGGGATCGATGCCCAGGCGGGACTCGAAGTTGTCGATTTGCAGCGTGGTCTCACCCGCCAGTCGGCGAATGTGGCGGAACTTCACGAAGCGGCCGCCGGCCGCCAACCACGCGCGCAGGCGAGGATCGCGTCTTTCCTTTTCGGCCACCAGCGCCGCGCGCCCGCCGGGGAGGACCACCACCCGCGGAGGCGCAACGCCCGCAGCCAGAGCTTCGCCGATGGCCGCCGTGTCCTGAACCTGAAAGACAAAACGCACGTCTCCATCCGGATCGACCCATTCGATGAAACCTGTCGAACGGACCTCATACCCCAGACGCACCCCAAGGCCCTCGAGCTGACGCCGCACTTCCGAGAGGTCGGTCTGGCGCGCGGGCAGCGAGTCTTCCGGCCTCAAATGCCACTGGCCGGGCGCGTCTTCGGATGCGTACGAACCCAAGCTGCTAAGGATCAGTCGGCGGTCCGGCGTTTGCGCTCCGGGAAAGGCGGCGCACAGCCGCGCTTCCAGCTCGAGCTCATGGATGACTTCGGCGCGCTGCAGTTCCCCGAGAATAGCCACTTCAATCCGGTCGGACAACGGGCCGGCCGCGCCACGCGGGTCATAGAGCCAGTACAGGCCCGTCTCTGGATCGGCCTTGGGATCGATTCGTACGAACGTCTCCGGCTCCGCCAGGAGACCCTCGAGCACATCATCGATCACAGGCAGAGGCGGTCCAGACTCGTGTTCCCACCACGCCGCAGGCAATCGCCGAGCCGCCAGGTGCGACCAGATGACGCCGTGCAGCGTGGCGTAGGTCGCGGGCT
>DASSGB010000076.1:0-6102 GCA_035693825.1 Anaerolineales bacterium | reverse complement strand
CACATTGTCCATCGACCGCAACGGGCTGGTGGCGGGTAGGGGTTCGTCAGCGAAGACGTCCAGCGCGGCTCCGGCGATCTTGCCCCTCTGGAGAGCCTCGGTCAGTGCCTGCTCGTCGACGATCGGGCCCCTGGCCGTGTTGACCAGCACCGCGGTCGATTTCATGCGCTCAAGCGCCTCACGGTTGATCATGCCCAGCGAGGTCGGATTGAGGTCGCAATTCAAGCTGACGAAATCCGACTCGCTCAGCAATTGCTCCAGGCTGACCATCTTCACAGGTGTCACCGCCAGGAATCCAGGATCCACGGCCACGATGTCGTTGCCCAGGAGGGTCATGCCAAAGCCGGCCGCCCGGCGCAACACCGCCTTCCCGATCGCGCCCACACCGATCACACCCAGGATGCACTCGTGGAGGGCCCTGGCCGGGAGCTTCCTCCAGCCACCGGACTTCATGTCTCGGTCGGCCCACGGGATGCGTCGGGCAAACGCCAGCACGTAACCCAGCACACTGTCCGCCACGGCCTGGGTGAACGCCCCCGGCGTGTTGAAGACGGCGATCCCCAGCCGCGCCGCCTCGGCGCGGTCGATCGAGTCGATGCCCGTTCCCCATTTCGAGATGACTCTCAGGCGCGGGGAGGCGGCGCGCAACACGCGGGCGCTGAACTGGTCGTCGCCGCAGATGGCGCCGTCGATGGAGCCTGCATAGCCGATCAATTCGTCCTCGTTCAGTCGCTCGCGGACCGGCGCCACCACCGTTCGAATTCCTGCGGCGGCGAACACTTGCGAGTAGCGATCGAGAACCGGAATCATGTAGGGGGCGGAGACCAGGACATCAAGGGGCATGGATGGTTTCAGGCCTCGTCCCGCTTCTTCAGCATCGCTTCCACAATCGCCAGGTCAGACTCTTCGTCGACGTCCCAGGCTTCCTGGCGGTCGATGACAAAGAGCTTCGGCTTCCGGCCGATCCGGTTTCGGCGCTCCAGGAACACGTCGCGGCGAAACAGGTACAGACAAGAGTTTTCCTCATACACGGGGGGCAGGTCCTGGGTGCGCAACAGGACCTCGGGATCGTGATTGATGGCCCGCCCGTCGGGCGACCAGAGCCGAACCTGGACCGGCGTCACCGAAAACAAGGAGTCGTGATCCCCGTCTGCGCGGAAAGCCTGGATCGCCCGCGAGATGGTTTCCGGGCGCAGGAGAGGATTGGTGCTGTGCGTCTGCAGGTAGAGATCGGCCGGCACGGCCTGGATATCGTGTTCAATGATGACGTTCATCGGAATGTCGCCCGGGCGCAGATGGGCGGGCCTTTCCAGGAGTGTCACCGCCGGAAACGCGGCGGCGATCCCGTCGCGGATGACGGGGCTGTCCGTGTCGACGACCACGCGGTCGATCTCCGGGCAGGCCAGGAGCGACTCGAGGATGTACTCGTACAACGCCCTTCCGGCGACGATGCGGTAGTTCTTCCCCGGCACCCGCTCCGAGTGATGCCGCATCGGCACAAGCGCTGCCAGCGATTGGGCTAACCCTCCTCGACTCACCTGGCCCTCTCGTCCGCAGCCCATCTTGTGCGGGTGTCATGAGGTGGAGCGAGCTCAGCGTAGTCCAGGGGGCTCACCGATCGGGCGGGGGCAGCGCCATGCTGGTCGGCGCGCCTCGGATAATAGAAAGCTTCCTTGAGCTGGCCGGTCAGGGGGCCGGCCGTGGCAAAGCCGCGATACGTTCCCCAGTACTGCATCCAGCGGAACCAGAGAATCTCCTTCAGTTTCTGCCGCGCCAGGCCCTGGCGCACAGCTTCACGGACATCCGAACGGACATGGGTCGCCAGCAAGCGCACGAGGTCTGTCAGGCCGAAATGCTCCTGGGGACGAATGCGCTTGAGGGCCATGGCTTCGCGTCGATAGCGATTGAACACGGCGCCCGCGTCCTCGTCGTGCACGTGGATGACTTCGGCTTCGGCCCGGTAGGCGATGTGGAAGCCCTGGCTCATGGCCCAGGCCGCCCAGTCGACGTCTTCCAGGGCGGGGAGTTCTTCACTGTAGGGATGGCGTTGCCACAGGCTGCGGCGGATGGCGGCATTGGCGTTATTGCAGAAGGCGGAATCCTGCCGGTCTATCGAGGTCTCGGGAAACCATTGACGGAACACCTGATGCTCGCTGAACCGAGTGGTCGTGTCGCCGCGCTGCTTTCCGTAGACTCCAGCCACTTGCGGGTCGGCAAAAGGCTCCAACAGGCGTTCCAGCCAGTCCGGGTAGACGGGGTAGACGTGGGCGCTGGCGACGACAATGAACTCCCCGCGGGCGGCGGCGCAGCCGAGATTCAACGAGCGGCCGAAGGAGAACGAGGCGGGGTCGAGATGCAGAACTCGCACCGGGTAGCGCGAGGCAATGGCCAGCGTGGCGTCCGTCGAACCCGAGTCGACCATGAGGATCTCCACCGGGCGAACGGTCTGGTGGAGAATGCCGACCAGCAGCCGGGCCACGTGGCGCTCCTCGTTGTAAGCCCGGATGACGATAGAACAGCGTGGGCTCTTGCGATTTCGAGTCTGGACGCGGCCAGGCTTAGGCCTCATAACCCAGAACCTGCAGAAGATCGCCGGCGACCGCCTCGAATTGCTCGCGATTGTGCTCCGTGAAGTGCTGGCGCCAACCCCCCGCGCCGCCCTTGCGGAATGTCTCGGACCTGGATGGCGCCATACCGGCCCGAAGGCGGGAGATCAGCTTGGCGTCCTCCTCTTTAGCAGCAAAGCCTCGCCGCCTGAGGTACTCCAGCATCGAGCCCAAGGTTGCTTCCGGCTCCTGCACCAGCCGCTCGTAGCGCACCAGGCAAACTTCGGGCTGCTGCATCCAGGGGATGAAGCGTTCGAAATGCTGACGGACGCTGGCGCGGCGCAGCGGTCCCTCCGAAATGCCCTGAATGATCGTGCCGATGCGGGCCTCCATGTCCGGCAGGGATCCAAGATACTCGTGCAGCGCATGGCCCGGGTACATCTGTGTGGCGTAGTAGACGGCGGACACCACCGTATCGCGCGGGTCTCGAACGATCAGATACGTGGCCCAACCGTCGCGGCACAGCCGTCGTTCGAGCTGCGGCGTCCATGGCAGGTAGCCGAAGCGGACGTCGCCCGGGCCGAGCGCATCCAGTTGTGCGTGGATCCAGGGGGACGGCGTGGGCCGGCCGCCCTGGAAGGGTTTGATTTCGTTGAGACCGGTATCGACAAACGGTCCGATGTCCTCATACCCGCGCAGGATGTTGAACAGGAGCTTCGATCCGCTCTTGGGGATGGCGTTGCCGAAGACGATCGGCTGTCTTCGCAGCGCGGCCGACCCATATCGAAGCGCGGTCCGCAGCCGCCTCCATTTCCAGCGGATCATCCCGCGCAGTTGGATCGACCCTCGGTTCAGCATGCTTCGACTCGGCTTGGCCCGCTCAGGCCCGGCCCGGCGCGTCGAACTGCCCGATGATCCGCAGGATGTCGAAGCCCTCGGCGAACGGGCGCTCGGCCAGGGCGCCGTGGCGAATGAGCGTCGATCGAACGACATCCGGCGAAAAGTAGTATTTGTCGCAATACGTCGTGTATTCGAGGAGACACTTCACCTTCAGCTCGACGTCCGCCTCGCTCACTTCGACCAGGAAGTTCGGGAAGAAGCCGTAGGAGCTGCGCAGCACATCGAAGCCCAACACGGTGGTGCCGCGGAAAGCGCGCAGGGCCTCCACCGTCGTCACCGAGTGGTCCTGGTGAATGTCGGACTCGGTGTGCACGAAGACCATCTCGGGGCGATGGGTACGGTTGAGCTCGAACAGATACTCCAGGATTTCCTGGCGATCGCGGGGAAAGTAGCGCGTCTCGAACGGGCCGAGGATGATCTGATCGCGGCCAATGCCGAGCAGCGCCATGCTCCGGTAATGCTCGTCGACGAGATTCTGGAGTGCGGGGTTCTTGCGATTATCGGACAGCGTGACGCACAACACGTCCGCCTTTTGACCGATGTTCGACAACAGCGCCCCGCATCCCAGCTCGATGTCATCCGGATGGGCGCCGAGGAAAAGCAGCTTGCGGCCGTAGACGTGCACGAGAGCGGTCCTCCTCTACTTGACGGCGACGAAGCCGCCAACGACTTTGGTCATCACCAGCTTCCCCGAGGCCGATAGCCTGTCGGCCGCGACCCTGGAGATTTCGGACATGACCTGCTCGAACTCACCCGGGCCGGTGAAGAGGCCGGTCCAGAGCTTCCGGTCCTCGGAAAGAGAAGCCCGGGTGTAATCCAGGAACGGCCCCACCTGTTCGAAGGCCAGAGGGTTCTCGAAGACGTGCACCTGGACATCGGCGAACCGTTCACGCATCGCGCCCAGGATTTCGCTGGCGTAGCGCGAGCTTCCCGGCATCGGCGGGATCGGTTTTCCGGTCGCCTCGCGGATGATGTCGTAGAAGAGGCTCTTGTTCTCGGGCATCGGTCCGGTGGTGAAGAGGCGGGCCCCGGGACGCAGCATACGATGCATCTCCTGCAACGTGCGGCGAGCGTCGGCGGCGTAGTAGATCGCGAAACAGCACGAGACGAGGTCGAACGACTCCGCATCGAAGGGCAAGGGCTTGTTGAAATCGGCTTCGCGCAGAGTGAAGGGGCTCCCCAGTTCGGCGTTCAGGCGGCGGGCCTGGTCCAGCAACTCGGTTGAGATGTCCACGCCGACGATCTCGGATTGCCCACCGGTGTATTGATGGAAGGCGCGAAGCTGCTTTCCGCCTCCGCACGCGACGTCCAGGATCCTGGATCCCTTGGAAGGCTTGAGAATGTCCAGCATCCAGGCGTCGATGTCGCGGGAGCCGTAGGCCGCGTGGATATCGATGCGCGTCTGCAGGTCCTTCGACGTCTCTTCATACTCGATCTTCATATGGTTTCTGTGACCTCAAGTCGGCAATGCCGCCGCGGGTTCGGCGGCTTCGGCGGGCGCAACAAACGGCCTCGCGTGAAGGATCCCATCACGCAGAACCTGCAGGGCCGCGGCCTGCGCCAGGCGTTCCGGCGCGAAATCCGAGAAGAGAACCATCCCCTGCAGGCTTGGATCGGGGAGGAGGAACTCCGAGAGATCCAAGGAGGCATGGAAGAGCTCATAGTAAAGAAAGGCGCGTGCGTTGCGGCGCTGCACCTCGGGGACCTGCGGCCGCTCCGCCCCCAGCAGCTCCTCGAGCCGTCGTCGATACTCGCTTCTGTCGGCCGGGAAATAGGTCGTCTCCATTTGCGTGAATCTCGCTCTCCCGGCGCAAAGAGCCGGCCGGCCGAGGATCGACGCCTCGAGCCCGACCGAGGAATTGTAGACGAGGATGAACTTCGACGCCTGAAGGAGCTCGTAGGAACTGACCGGATCGTCGGGCGGGATAAAGACGACGTTGCGGGCAGTGGCCAATCCCGAAGCGCGAAACCAGGCGGCGACGCTCTCCTCACTCTCCTTGCCCCGCCGGGTTTCGTCGGGGTGGGCGCGGAGGACGAACAGGGTGTCGACTTCCCGGCGCATGACCTGGATCAGGTCATCGAGCCACGCCCACATGTCCTCGAAAAGAACGTTGGCGTGCGCCTGGCTCGTGTCGAAAATGACATTGGTGAATACGGAAACCATCTGCCGGTAGCTTCTCCGGTTGTCGAGCAGCGACTCCGGCAGGCCGCGCATCTCCGGCCAGAACCGGATGCCGGCCATGCTGAAATCGCCGCGAAACCTGCGACTGAGCGCCCCATCCAGTTCGGTCTCCTGGGCGCTCGAGAGCTCGAAGTCAGCCGGAAGCGAGAGCTCGCGGAAGGTGGCCTCGCGGTGGGAAAAGAACGCGGAGAATGGGCGCAGGCCGACTTCATGAGTCACGACGGGGATTCCCATCGATTGCGCAAGTCGTCGGGCGATGGCCTCCGGGAAGAAGATCCCATTGAAGACGACCAGAGCGCGTGGCTTGTGATCGGTCAACCGCCGCCGAAGCGCTTCGGCCTGGCTGCAGGCCGATGCAAGATAGCGAACGTACAGCTCGCGCAGGAGCGGAGTATCGGCCAGGCGGTGGCGGCGCAGTATCCACCGCACGCTCGGGCGAACCATTTCGCCGAGGGGCAGATCTCCGTACTCCCA
>DASSGB010000075.1:0-5443 GCA_035693825.1 Anaerolineales bacterium | reverse complement strand
GCTGGTGCTGGGAATGGACGTCTTCGGCGCCCTGCTGTTCGCGCACCCCATGGTCGACACCTTTACCCCCGACCGGCTGGAGTTGCTCGAGGCGGTTTCTTCCCAGGCGATCAGCGCCCTGCAGAACGCGCGTCTTTACGGCGACCTGGTGGCCGAGAAGGAACGCATCACCGAGATCCACGAGGAGGCCCGCAAGAAGCTCGCCCGAGACCTCCACGACGGGCCGACTCAGTCGATCAGCGCCATCGCCATGCGCGTGAACTTCGCCCGGCGCCTGATGGAGCGCGATCCACGGGCCGCGGCCGATGAATTGTTCAAGATCGAGGAGCTCGCCAGGCGGACGACCAAGGAAATCCGCCAGATGCTGTTCACCCTCCGGCCCCTGGCCCTGGAGTCGCAGGGCCTGGTCAGCGCCCTGGAGCAGCTCGCGGGCAAGATGCGCGAGACCTACAGCCAGGGGGTGCGGGTCGAGGCCCAGGCCGACGTGGCCGAAGGCATCGAGATGGGCAAGCTCGGGGTGATCTTCTCCATCGCCGAGGAAGCCGTCAACAATGCCCGGAAACACGCCCGCGCCGATGAGATCCGTGTGAAGCTGTGGCGTGAAGGGGAGCTGCTGCGGATGGACATCGAAGATGACGGCGTCGGCTTCGATGTGGCGGCCATGGAAGCCAGCTACGAGTCGCGCGGCAGCCTGGGAATGGTCAACCTGCACGAGCGAGCCGAGCTGGTGAGCGGCGTCATGCGTGTTCGCTCGAGCCCCGGCCGCGGCACTTGCGTGTCGCTCACCATGCCGCTGACGGTCGAGGCGGCCGAGAGGCTGCACCGCAACGGTTTCGGCGGCTGAGCGCCCCGGCTGGGTACGCTGAATCCAGGACGCCGCCTGTCAGGCGGCGTCCTGGTTCTCGCCCGGCGCCAGACTAACCCGCCGTCCGACCGGCAACCTTCAGCCCTGTGATGCGGATAGTGTTCGGCCCTTGATAGTTGCCGGTGAAGGCAGTTTCACGGCTCCATCGGGCATCGCCCAGCGCGTCGAGGAAATTGCCGATCAGCAGGCCGCCGCGAAAGGGGGTCCGACGGCCGCCTTCGACGAAGTAGCCGAACCGAATCTCGGTGGCGAAATCGCCGGTCACCACATCAGGGTTGAACCAGGAGAAGTTGGTGATTTCGACATGCGGATCGAGCCTCAAGTCCGCCTGCGGCGATCTGCCTGCCGGGAGTTCGAGGTCGCCGAAATCCCCCGTCGCAGGAAGGTCGAGATACTCTGCGTAGCGCTGAGCGGCGCTGAAACCCCGCACGATGTTGTCACCGACGATCAGGAGGCGCTGGCCGGGGATCCCTTCGTCGTCGAAGCGGCTGGCGCGGACGCCGAAGGGAAGGGTGCGGTTGGCATAGATGGTCAGGGGATCTCCCGCGCCTTCCCTTCGTAGCGCGGTCTTGCCGATCTCCCAGGATGACACCTTGGCGTAAAGATTTCCCGCCGAGCCCAGAAACTGGAGCGGTCCTGCGTCGAGGAAGGTCGCCAGCGCTGTGTTCCGCAAGACCACCGGCCCTTCCCAATCCGGGGCCGGTCCGGCGCGTTGTCGGTCGACGGCCATCTCAGCCTGTAGCTCGAATTCCCCTTGGATCTCAACATCGGCCATGCGACGCAGCCTCCGCTCGAGGAAGGTCTCCGCCCGCGCCTCGCCTTCGCCGGTGACAATCACCCATTCCACGCCCAAGGCGGTTTCCTGCTGTTCGCCTTCCTGGCCACGGCTGTTGACCAATTCTGTGCTGCGAGTTGTGGCATGCCATTCGGCGGCCGTCAGGCGGACTTTCTTGTTGCGGGCCGCCAGTTCCTCAAGAGTCGCATGCGCCTCACGCAGCGTTTCCGCCGGACGCTCGGCAAGATCCTTGTCGACCAGACTCAGTTCGGGCAGGGCGGATTTTCCGGGGAGACCGTGTGGAGGATTGTGGATGAGACGTGCGGCTTCGACGGCGCGTTCGATCGCGGTTTCGGGTGACTCGTCACCCAGAAGCGTGGAGCTTCCGGTGCCGCACGCTTCGGAGTTGTCCGTTCCGCGGGTGGCGACGACGACGCTGATGGCATGTCGTTCCTCGGCGACCTTCCGTTCGCCCTCGATCCTCCCGGCGGCGCTGTACAGCTGCGTTGACCGGGTGACCAAGCGGCGCAAGGTCCAACCGGCAAGGTCCGTCCGCCGGCGGAGCGAGGCGAGCAGTGTCTCGTTCATCTCAGCCGAGCTTGGCCCGAAGCCAAAGGTGAGGGCCGCCAGAGCTGACGAACACCGTTTCCTTGTGCCCTTTTCCGCACCAACCGCCCTCTGTCACCACCTCTCCGGTGACGCCGCGGATGGTTTGGAGGACATCCGGGACGTAGCCTGAAACCACCACCGGTGTGAAGTAGCGACCTGTCAGCCGGCCGTCCTTGATCTCCTGTCCGACGTGGCAGTTGATCTGAATCCCCCAACCCTGCGGGTCTTCCATTCCGGAGTTCCACTTGTGCAGATAGACACCCTTGTCGGCGGCGGCGATGAGGTCCTCGAAGGAGGAGTCGCCGGGGCCGAAGAAAGTGTTGCTCATCCGAGCGTAAGCCTTTCGCCCGTAATCCTGGCGGCGACCGTTGGCCGTGCGCGGCACGCCGAGGAGGGTGGCCGAGCTCAGGTCGGTAAGCCCGCTGCGAAATATGCCTTTTTCGACGATTTGCGTTCGCCCCGCCGGGTAGCCTTCGTCGTCAAAGAAGTACATCCCGTACGCGCCGGGGAGCGACGGGTCGTCGAAGATATCGACCAGGGGCGAGCCCACCCGCCGGTTGAGATACAGCGCGGCCCGGGCACGTTCCTTGACGAACATGTCGGTCTCGACGCCGTGGCCGAAGGACTCGTGCGCCAGGACGCCCGACACGCCAGGCGCCGTGACCACTTCGTGCTCGCCGGGATCGACTCGCCCGGCCTGCAAGAGCCGCAGGGCCATCTCGACCACGGAGTCGACCTCTTCGTCGTCGTATTGAATCGACTCCCATCCGCCGGCCGCAGACTTGAACCTCCAGTTCCAGCGAGTGGTTTCTCCCTCTCGAACGATCACGAAAACGCCGACACGCATGCGATAGATTTGCTGCGCAAGGTCCGACTGTCGATTGCGGAACACCGATGTCTCGGCGCGTTCCTGATAGACAATTCGAACGTTCACCACTCGCGGGTCGACCTGGCGCAGGCGGTCCTGCAGTCCCCGACAGTGATCGATCTTCTCTGCCAGGCTGAGCTTTTCGGGAGGCATCTCCGCCGCGGTCCTGAAATCATGCCGCCCGGTCATGCCATTCGCCAGGTCGAGACGGGAACCGCCGTCGAGCGGCGGGAGGGACTCGCCGAACGTCTTGGCCTCCGACTCCAGATCCTGCGCGGCGAAAGATCCGACGGCGCGCTCGCGCAGCGTCCTGCCGTCGAACGCCGTCAGCACGATGCCCGCGGCCGGTTCTTCCTCCGACACCAGCTCTTCCTGGCGGTCCACGGAGATCGAAAACCCGCGGCGATCGCCCAACCATGCTGCAGCATAGGGAGACTTTGTTTCCAGGCGTTCGACGGCCTTGGCCAAGCGCGGCCTCAGGCGTTCGATCGGTTCGGGCAAGGTCAGGGATGGCGTGTTCATGTCACCAAGTCACCGGCTCCCGCGCAAGGATCGGACTACCTGCGCCGGAGCATACCACGAGCAGATGTCCCTTCATCGCCTGGGAGGGGGATGGAGCCAGAGGAGGATCTCGTCGGTCGCGTCGAGATAGCGGCGGCTCAACGTCTCGACTTCACGCCGGATGCTCGCCGGGCCGCCTTCCGGATGGCGGATACCGCGATCCGCCGTCCATTCCTCGGCCTCGAGGGACGTAAGGAGCCGCGCCAGGTCTTCCTTGGACGCCGTCACCTCCTCTGCAAGGCGACTGACTTCCAGAGCCTCCAACCGTCGCACGGCGTCTCGGAAAGCCTCGCTCGCGGCAGGATCCGCTTCGCCGTAGTGTGCCGGTCCTTGGTTCGCCTTCAGGGCCAGGCAAGCTTCATGGCACAGCCTGTTCCAGACGCTCAATTGCGCAGCGAGTTGGCGCGGCGAAGTGGATTCCATGGCCGCGCCCAATCGGACTTCGGGGATCTGACGAAAGGCCTCAACGAAGTCTTCAAAGGCTTCTTCGAACGCGGCCATTCGGTCGGTTTTGGCCATTGGGACCTTCCATCAACCCGTCAGGCTTCGCAAGACAGCGAAGAACAGGCACAGGCCTCCCAATCCGAGAGCGAACCCCGCCAAAGCAGTTCCTCTCGCCCGGCCTCGACCGAACAGGCCGGCCGAACCGAGAGCAACTGCCAAGAAACCCAGGAATGCGCTGCTCGCGCCGCAGACGAATAGCGGAGTCCCGGCGAGATTGAGCCATCCCTGTCGCGATGCAACCGCCGCGCACAGGCCGATCCCGAACACCAGCCCGGCCGAGGCAATGCCCAGCCCAAGGCTCGCATTCCCCAGCGGATTGCTCGAGCTTCCGGTGTTCTGGCTCACGCCGTCCGGTTCCGTGTAGCCTTGCAGGATGGCCGTGCAAATGATACCTGAGCCGCGCAGAACGTCGTGGCGTTCAACCTTCCCGCGCCTGCGTCGCGAGCTGGCCGCAGCCGGCGTGGATGTCGAGCCCGCGCCGGACTCGAATGGTGCAGGCGATCCCCCGCGCCTGCAGATGCTCGCGGAAAGCGCCTGCCCTCTCGCGCGTGGAGGCGGCGCCCGAATAGCCGCGGGTGGGATTCAACGGAATGAGATTGACATGGCAATTCAGGCCGCGCAGCAATGAGGCGAGCTGGCCGGCTTGCTCCAGTCCGTCGTTGACTCCGTGGATCAGGGCCCATTCGAAGGAGATGCGGCGGCCGGTGTGTTCGACGTACGCCCGGCATGCGGCGAGGAGCGGCTCGAGGGGATACTTCCGATTCACGGGCAGGAGCCGGCTGCGCAATTCGTCGGTCGCCGCGTGAAGGGATACGGCCAGGTTGACCTGCCGCTTTTCCTGGGTGAAACGTTCGATCTGCGGGATCAGGCCGACCGTCGAAAGCGTCATCCGCCGGGCGCCGAAGGCCATCCCCTGCGGGTCGTTGAGCTGGTCGATCGATTCCATCGTGGCTTCGTAGTTGTGGAACGGCTCGCCCATTCCCATGAAGACGAGGTTCGTCACGGAACCTTCCCGCGCGAAGTGCAGCACCTGCTCGACGATCTCGCCCGCGCTCAGGTTTCGGTTGAAACCCATCTGGCCGGTGGCGCAGAAGGAACACCCCATGGCACAGCCGGATTGGGTCGAGATGCACAGCGTCGTTCGCCGGTGGTAATCCATCCGCACGGCCTCGACAGCGCCCGGCTCCCCCGGGCGTCCCAGCAGGACCTTCGTCGTATGACCGTCCCGAGAGGTCGCCCGGGCGCGGATTTCCAGCCCCCG
>DASSGB010000074.1:0-10726 GCA_035693825.1 Anaerolineales bacterium | reverse complement strand
TCACTCGAACTGGTCCCCTCTCCCCCGCCAGCGGGTCTTTCCTCTACACCGGGGATGAGTTCGTAAAGCTCCTCTGAGCTTTCTGCGATCGGAGGCACTGAATGCCCACCATCGGTCAGCACTTTGCCGCGAGTTCATGGCTCGTCAGAGAAGGCAAGGAGAGCGAATTCATCACCGCCTGGAGTCGATTCGCTGAGTGGACGAGCCGAAGCGGACTCGGCGCCGGCACAGGCCATCTGCTCCGCGATGAGGCGGATCCCAGGAGGTTCCTTTCCTTCGGGGCATGGGACTCGGACTCCGCGATCCAGCGCTGGCGCAGCGCGCCCGAGTTCAAGTCCTTCGTGGCCACGGCCCGCGAGTTGTGCGAGGATTTCCAGCCACGGACGCTCGAGTTGGTCGCCTTGGCGAAGGCCTCCAGCTGATCGCCCGGCATTCAGGAGAGGCGTCAATGGACCCAACGACTGTCGCTATCCTCATCATGGTTGTCCTGGGCATCCTTCTCGCAAGCGTCAATGCTCTCCCGATGCTGGTCCTGGCGTTTTGGCCTACCCAGATTCGGTCTGCGTTCGACGACGTGGCCCTGAGACGACTCACCGCAAACGAAAACCTTTCCCTTCGAAGCCAACTGGACGCCTTGAGGCAAATGGGCTTCACCATGCTGGGGGTCAAAGTCGAGCGGCAACCCTTGTGGGGACGATCCTACAGGGAAGTCGACCTGGCCTCGACGCCCCTGCAGACATACGCCACCATCGTCCTACATCCGGACTCATCCCCAGCCAGCTTCTATTGCTACACGCCGCTCCGGGACGGAGGCATGGTCTTCACCCGCGACTTTGAACAGGGAATGGAAGCCGAGGGGCCGCGAATCTCCGTCAGAAACGTGGTCTCAGCCAACCTGTCCGAGGTCGTCCAGGATCATGTGAGCCGCGTGCAATCGATGCAACAACGAGGACTGCTCCCCGTCGTCGGCGCCTCGCAACAGTCACGCCTGGACGCCACCCGCGCCTTCTACGAATCGGATTACGCGCGCGCCTTGCGACCAGGCCTTCGGACACCGGCCATCCGCCGCTTCGTCGTCCTCCTCGTTCTCTTCTTGGCCCTGGCTGTGTCGGCGATACTGTTGCCCCGGGCAGGATAAGCGCACGCCTCCCTCTGAGCGCAACGACTCGATGGGAGCCCACCGGTCATGCTCTGGGAACCTTCGGCCGACCCGGTCACGCGCGGCCAAAGGAGTCCACGTCAGCCATGGCGCACGGCCGACCAGGATTCCCGCATGACTTCCTTCCTCCTGGGAGCGGCGGCATGGCAGTTCTCTCCGCATTCGCCATTGGCTAACATCTCCTAGGAACCATCACCAGGGAACATGAAAGCCCTCGTTCTCTACGACTCGGTCTTCGGAAACACTCAGAAGGTCGCCGAGGCCATCGCCTCGGCGCTCGGCTCCCGGGTTCAAGTCGAGCTGCTCAAGCCCTCCGACGGGCCCGTTCCCGACTTCGCCGGCATCGACCTTCTGGTGGCCGGTTCACCTACCAGAGGCTTCAGGCCAACCGAGGACTTGGCTGCACTGCTCAAGCGGATCCCCCCACGAGCCCTCCAGTCGACGCGCGTTGCAGCCTTCGACACCCGATTCAAGGCGGACGAGCTCAAGTCCGCGACCACCCGGTTCGTCGTCAAAGCCGGAGGCTACGCCGCGAAGCGCATCGCCTCCATGCTGGCGAAGGCAGGCGGGACTCTGGCCGCGCCCCCGGAAGGCTTCTACGTCGAGGATATCGAAGGGCCGCTCAAGCCAGGTGAGGCCGACCGCGCCGCGGCCTGGGCGACGTCCCTCCTGCCACCGTCCTAGACCTGCCGCAGCGCCTACCAACTCGTCAGTCCCTGCTCGTCCATCAAGGATCTCGAGCCATCGCCAATGCGGGACGCAAGCGACTCACGGCGTGGCCGCTCGCGGACCCTCGCCGCGGGTCCCGGCGAATCGCTCCATCCAGAGAAACACGAACGCCAGGACACATCCCAGAAGAAAGGATCCGAGCCACAAACTGGTGGAGCCCATGTGCTGATAGACCCAGCCGCCGAGCATGGGGCCGACAAAGAAGGAAAGGCCCCAGGCCGAGCCGAAGATGCCCTGATACAGGCCGCGCAGTTCGACAGGCGACAGGTCGGCGATCAGGGCCGGGGCCACGGCCGATACGGTGATCTCGCCCAAGGTCCAGACGGCGACGGTGAGGAAGTAGAACATCAAGGCGCTGCCAGCGAACGCGTTCAAGCCGAACCCCGCTCCGAGCAAGAGCGCTGCGGCGGCCATCGCTCGGAAGCGCCGCCAAGTCGCCGCTGCGTGGCTCACCTGGATGCTGAAGGCCACGATCATGATCCCGTTGACGGCGATCGCCAGGCCGAAATCGGCCGGCGTGAGCCCATGCGCCTGCATGTCCAGGGGCAGCGTGACGTAGCCCTGCATGTAGATCACGCCGAGGAACAACGCCAGCGTGCTGAAGGCCAGCAGAAGCGGTTCCCGCCTGACCTGATGGACTCTCTGGCTGAGAGGCGTCTGGGCGGCGCGGCTTGCCTCCACAGGTCGAGTTTCCGGCACGCGAGCCAAGACGATCATGCCGAAGATGAGCGTGGTCAGCGCGTCGCCGACGAACAACAGGAAATAGTCGATCCGCGCCAGGAAGCCGGCCAGGACGGTGGCCAGGGAGAAACCCAGGTTGACGGCCCAGTTGAGGTACCCAAAGGCGCGGGTGCGCGCGGACGAGGGAACCAGATCCGCGACGGCCGCGGCCATGGCCGGCCGGAACAAATCGGTGAAGAAACCAAGGACGAGCGTGAAAGCCGCGATCAACGGCAAGGAGCTTGAAAGCCCCAAGGCGATCATGACGGCCGGCGCGACGAACAGGCTCATCGCCAGCACAGGGCGACGGCCAAGTCGGTCGGCCAGCTCGCCGCCTACCAGCTGCGCCGAAAACGAACCTGCGCCAAACAGCGAGACGATCAGGGAGGCCTGACCGACCGAAAGGCCGCGTTGGCTGGTGAGGTACAGGGCGAGGAAGGGGATGACAAAGCTGCCCAGGCGATTGACCAGGATCCCCGCCCACAAATACCAGTAGGTGGGTGGAAGATCGGCTGTCACCTCCGCCAGGCGCGAACGAATTCTCTGCATGGCCATGTCTCGGAGCGTCCCAGGCCCAGGCAGCGGGCTGTTGCCTGGTGGGCCTTGGGGCCGTCCGCGGTGCGGCCCCGGTCTAATCCACGACGGCGCGATAACCTGCTATCTTCCTTTTGAGAGTTATAATCTACCCGAGAAAGACACGCCATGTCAAGACGATGGGGCAGGTCGCGTCCAAGGGAAGGTCATGCGTAACACATCGAATTCCCCCGGCAAACTCTGCCTGGATTTCGCCAATTCCGTCAACTGGCATGCCAGCGACCATCCGGAAGAATCGCTCCATAGCTATGGCGACCTCGTCCAATGGGGGCTACGAGCCGGGGTGTTGTCGCCGCGAGAGTCGAAGCGCCTGCTCGAGGCCTGGGGCAGGTCCCGCCGCGAGGCCACCCGGGTCTTCGAACGCGCCCTCCATCTCCGCGAGGCCATCTATCGGATTTGTGTGGCCCATCTGCACCGCCAGGCGCCTCCGGCCAAGGACCTGGATCGCCTCAACCGCGAACTGGAGGTCGCCCATCGGCACCTGCGCCTCTCCGGCAGCCGGGATGGATTCCACCTCGTGTGGGCTGATGACGCGCCCCGGCTCGATCGTGTGCTTTGGCATGTGGCTCGCTCCGCGGCCGATCTCTTGACCTCGGCGGAATGGCTCTCTCGCCTCGGCCAGTGCGCTGACGATCGCGGCTGCGGTTGGTTGTTTCTCGACGCGAGCAGGAATCGCAGCCGGCGCTGGTGCGACATCAAGGACTGCGGCAACCGTGCCAAGCAGCGCCGCCACTACGCTCGCTCGCACGGGCTGCGTTCCTCCTGACGGAGAACCAGCCCCGGCTCAGGCTCAAACAGCACCGAAGTGGCAATTCGGGTTGGCGATGGTGCGATCTCCCGGCCTTCGGGCATCCGCTCGGCAGGACTCCGATGGATGCTGATCATCAAGACGACCTTGATGCTGTTCCCCCGCGCTGACCGGACGCTGGTCGGTCTACCCGACCGTAGGGACACGGCCCACCACGGACCGCCTCGCACCGGCCCCACTTGCCCCCGGCAGCATGTGGGCGTACAGTGGGAATGGATCCTCCACTCACTCAAGCCTCACCACAGAAAAGGAGGCCCCGCAATGAATTCCCCCGCCGGCAGACTCGCTGCGTTCCTCATCACAATCACGCTCGCCTCCGCATGCTCCACTCCCCAACCTGTCCCTTCGACGGCCACGGCCCCACCTCCAACGAGAACCCCGGAGCCAACCCTCACCTCACCGCCCGACACTCCAACCCCGGCCCCGACAGACACGGCCACGCCCCTCCCCATGTTCTGGGACGACTTCGATGGCGAGCTCCTGGAGGGTTGGACGTGGATCCGCGAGAACGACGCGCTGTGGAGTCTCACCGCCGAGCCGGGCTTCCTTCGCATTGTGTTGGAAAGCGGCCGCTACCACCGCAACCTCCCGGTGCGCGAGGTCGACAGCGGGGATTTCCAGATCATGACCCACGTTCTCTTCGAACCGACGACCAACTTTCAGTTTGCCGGCCTGACCGTGTATCAGGATGATGAAACCCAGGTCAGTTTCGGCCGGGCCTATTGCGACCTTCCGGGGACTTGCGTTGGCAACGGGGTGTACTTCGATGCCCTCCTGGACGGCCAGTTCGCGGGCAGCAACTTCGCCACGGATACTCCGCTCAAAGACGAGGCCTACCTGCGGATCGACAAGGTGGGCCATACCTTCAGGGCCTTCTACAGCGAAGACGGATCGAATTGGACTCTCATCGGCGAACACGTGGTCACCATGCTCGACCCCAAGGTCGGCCTCATGGCCGGCCAGTCGAATGTCGTCGGTGCGACCGCCCTCTTCGATTACTTCACCGTTATGGAAATGCCCTAGACGAACCGCTCTACGGTCAGGAGGACAGGCATGGATCGCATCCCGAGGTTCCTGCCGCTGTTGCTCGCCTCCGTTCTTCTCGCAGCCTGCGTGTCCCGGGGCCAGTTCGACCAGGTCAGCACGGACCTCGCGGCAGCGCAGCAGCGCGCCGACTCTCTCCAGGCCGAGCTGGATGCCCTCAAGGCCGAGGCGGCCACTCTGCGCGAAGACCTGGCCTCATCCGAGGAGCAAGTCGCGGGATACGAGGACAAGATCGCCCAGGCTGCGGCCCGTGCTCGCGTGATCGAGTCGATCTTCCTACCTGCCATCCGCGGCGAGATTTATGCCATGAGTCAGGCCGAGGCCGCGAGCCTGTTCCTCGAATGGGGCCGACTCGTCGACGAAACCGGCGACCAGAGGCTCAAAGACAGCTTCCAGGCGATTCTCGACACCGGTTTCGCGACCGACTCGGTGGTTGACTTCCTGACCAACTGCATCGACGGTCTCATGCAGAGCCTCGAAGGAGAGGCCTGACTCTTGGTCGGATAGCCTGCTGCGCGCGTAACCAGCGCGCCAAGTCCCCACGCCTCGCTTGCTGCCGTCCTTGCCGCACCGGGTTCGGTGACAGCCGAAGGCGGGATGATATCCGCCGGATTCGGATCATGCGCCGATCATCCTCCGTCGGCACGTCGAACATCACGCGCAAAGGCTGTCGCGGAACCCGCATGCTATACTGCCTGCAACGAACTGATTTCAGGTGATCCTCGCATGAACATCGGCATCCCCAAGGAACGCCGTCCGTTTGAATACCGCGTCGGCCTGCCTCCGGCCGGCGTGTCCTTGTTCCACCAGCACGGTCACAAGGTGTACGTCGAGACCGGGGCCGGCGACGGCGCCGGATTCGCCGACGGCGACTACACACGCGCCGGGGCCACCGTCGTGTACAGTCCGGAGGAAGTCTTCACGCGCGCCGACCTGGTCCTGAAGTTCGCCCGCCCCCTCTTGGATGAAATCGAGCGGATGCACACCGGCCAGGCCATCGCTGGATTCCTGCACCTGTCCGCGGCGCGGCAGGACAAGATCGACCTGCTGCTGCGGCGCAAGATCGCCTCGCTGGCTTACGACCAGATCGAGGAACCGGACGGTTTCCGTCCCGTCGTGGCTCCCCTGTCCCAGATCGGCGGACGGATGGCGGTTCAGGTGGCGGCCCTGCTCCTCCAGAACAATATGGGAGGCCGCGGCATCTTGCTGGGGGGCGTGGTCGGTGTGCCGCCGGCGGAAGTCGTCATCATCGGCGCGGGCATCGTCGGCAGCTCGGCGGCGGCAGGTTTCGCCGCCGCCGGCGCGCATGTCACCATCCTCGACGTCGATCTCAGGCGCCTCCAGGAGCTGCAGGCGCGCCTGCGCGGGCCCCTGGTGACTCTTCTCTCCACTCCGCACAACCTCGCCCGGGCCACGTCCTACGCCGATATCCTCGTCGGAGCTGCCCTCGTCCACGGACGGCGGGCGCCGATCGTCGTCAGCCGCGAGATGGTGCGCGGGATGCGGCCGCGATCCCTGATCATCGACATGAGCATCGACGAAGGCGGGTGCGTCGAGACTTCGCGCCCGACGAATTACAGCAGCCCCACCTACGTCGAGGAGGGGGTCATCCACTTCTGCGTGCCGAACATGTCGGGCGTGCTGGGCCGCACCGCCACCCACGCCCTCTACAGCGGCGCCTACCCGTACCTGGAGGCCATCGCCCGCCTGGGGCTGGCCGAGGCGGCCCAGGCCATGCCCGCCATGGAACGCGGCCTGTGCACCTTCGATGGTCAGGTGCGGAACCTCAAGCGCCTGACCGGAGCGAGCGGGGGTGCCGGATGACCTGGCTCGAGCAATACCGCTCCCGGTTCACCACCGCCGAAGCCGCGGTGGAGAACATCCGCTCCGGCCAGCGGGTGTTCCTCACCGGCAACTGCTCCGTGCCGCAGAAGCTCCTGGCCGCGCTGGTGGCTCGGGCGGAGCAGCTGCAGGACGTGGAGATCGTCTCCGTCCTGAGCATCGGGCCGGCGCCCCACGCCGAACCGTCGATGCAGGGGCACCTCAACATCAACACCCTGTTCATCAGCGACAACGTGCGCGCCGCCGTGCAGGAGGGCCGCGCCAATTTCACCCCCTGCCTCCTCTCGGAGGTGCCGCTGCTGTTCAGGAACGGCCACCTTCCCCTCGACGTGGCGTTGATCCACGTCAGCCCGCCCGACGAGCACGGCTTCTGCAGCCTGGGGATCGAAGCCGGACTCATCAAGACCCCGGCGCAGGTGGCGCGCATCGTTATTGCCGAGGTCAACGAACGCATGCCGCGCACGCTGGGCGACTCGTTCATCCACATTTCCAAGATCGACTACGCCGTGCCGGTGGACTACCCGCTGACCGAGCTGCCGCTGGGCCAGGCCAACGAGCTCAGCAAGCGCATCGCCGAGCATGCCGCCAGCCTCATCGAAGACGGGTCGACGATGCAGATGGGCATCGGCGCGATCCCGGATGCGGTTCTCGGATTCCTCGGCGGCAAACGCGATCTCGGCGTGCACACCGAGCTGTTCTCAGACGGGGTGATGGACCTTGTTCAGAAGGGCGTCATCACCAACGAGCGCAAGACCCTTCATCCGGGCAAGATCGTGGCCGGTTTCATTCTGGGCTCCCAGCGACTGTACAACTTCGTCGACGACAATCCGATCGTCGAGCTGCACCCGACGGAGTATGTCAACGATCCCTTTGTCATCGCGCAGAACGAGCGCATGGTGTCGATCAACTCGGCGATCGAGATCGATCTGACGGGCCAGGTCT
Organism: Anaerolineales bacterium; assembly: GCA_035693825.1. Taxonomy (GTDB): domain Bacteria; phylum Chloroflexota; class Anaerolineae; order Anaerolineales; family E44-bin32; genus MGOM01. The sequence goes on along the minus strand of DASSGB010000074.1, from coordinate 2,888 downwards.
GCGCCGACAGCATCGGCCCCAAGCTCTACAGCGGGGTCGGGGGCCAGATGGACTTCGTGTACGGAGCCGCCCGCAGCAAAGGGGGCAGACCGATCATCGCCCTGCCCTCCGTCGCCACCTTGAAGGACGGGAAACGCGTCAGCCGCATCGCGCCGATGCTCAAACCCGGCGCGGGCGTGACGACTTCGCGCAATCATGTGCACTATGTGTGTACGGAGTACGGCGTCGCCGCGCTATACGGAAAGACTATTCGGCAGCGAGCCCGGGCCCTGATCGACATCGCCCATCCGGACTTTCGGGAAGACCTCGAGAACAAGGCCCACGAACTGAAGTTCCTGTAGTAGGTGCGGGAAGCCCTTCCGTTCGGTGTCGGGGCGAAGCATGCCGTCTCGCACCCCGTTCGCCTCACGCAGCTAGTCTATCCGTACATCCCCGGGCGCCGTCCTGACTCGTCGTCTTCATCAGGCTCGACGGGTCCGGGCGTCCGGGGCGGCGGCGGTGCTGCCGGCCGGGGTTCGGCGCGAGTCGACCGGCTGCGGCGGCCGAGAAGCATTCCCAGCGCGAAGACGGCCGCCCCGATCAGCACCGCCAGGCCGGCGTGAACCAGGATGACCCGCATGGCGATCCCCACCCACGCCTGTCCCGCGGAAGTGACCATGTCCGCGACAATCATCGGCATCCCCGGGCTGGCGGCGATGCCCGCGGCGAAAGCCGCGACGATGGCGCGCGCCCCGACCGAAACCACAAGTGTGAGCAATCCTCCGAGGATGATCGGCAACCCCCACCACAGGGCCAGGCCCCTCCACGTCCGGATCGCCAACAACATGATCCCGCCCAAGAGCACCGGCGTCAGCAACCAGCCCCAACGCGACAGCGCGCGGACCAGCCGCACGTTGTCCTTGAAGCGCATCACCTCGGCGTTGGCCGGGGCGGCGCCCTGCCCGGAGATCTGCATCGTATCCGGGAGTGCGTACACGCTGAGGATCAGCGTCTCGCCGGCCATGGCCACGACACCGGTCCGAAGAGGCTCGGGGGGTTCGCAGAAGGGGAAGCCCTCGGTCAGACCGAGCGCCGTCCCGGCCATTTCCGTCAACTGCTCGAGAGAGCACGGCGGCCACGAGTCAACGACCATTTCGACGAGTTCATCCGCCCCGCCTGAGCGGATCGCGTCCTTGACCGGCCTGAGGTCGAGGCGAATGTTGGGGCGCGCCTGATCGTTGTCGATCCAGGCGAAGACACTGTCCACCGAGGCGCGCACCTGGTCAGCGACCCAGGCCCCGGGCAGCAGACGGTCGGCAAGGTAGTCGCGTTCGAGGGGTGAAAGGTACGAAAGAGCTGTCGTCAGATCAAGGCCGCCGTCCTCAGTTGCCCCGCCCTCCCCGCCCGAGGCGATGGCATCCATGGCCACCCTGCGAAATCCGCCGGATTCCTCGAACGAGGCGTTGAGCACCGCCGCCATCCGGTCCGGCGAGAACACGACCCGGCCGAGGTCGAAGGCCACGATCGTCAGAGGCAGCGTCAAAACAAAGGCCAGCGCCAGGGCCACGCTGAGAATCCGGGTGATCCAAAACAGGCAGCCGCGCATGCTTCAGCCCTCCGACGCGTGTGCCGGCACCGGCCTGTCTCCCATGCTCGAGAGAAGCAAGCCGGCGCCGATGAACAGCGCCCCGAGCCAGAAACCGGAGTGGAGCGATTCGCCCAGCAGAGCGGCGCCGAGGCCCGCGCCGACGACCGGTTGGGCAAAGAACAGCAGGGAAACGACACCGGCCTCGAGAATGGCCAGCGATCGGTTCCACAAATACATCGCCAGGGCCGTCGAGATGATCCCCAGATACAGGATCCCGGCGATCACGGCGGGCGAGATGGGCCCCACCCCGACGGTCGACATTTCGATCGCCGCCATCGGCAGGCTCACCAGCAGCCCACCGGGGAACGCGAGCAGACTCACCTCGAGGGTCGATCGTGTCGCGCTGACCTGTTTCACCAGCACCGAGTACAGGCCCCAGGTGACCGCCGCACCCAGCAACGCCAGGTTTCCCTGGAGCTGCCGCGGATCGAACCCGGCCGTCGGGGGATCGATGACCGCCACGACACCGAAGCTGGCCAGCGCCAGCGCCGCCAGCCGGCGAAGGGTGATCCGCTCGCGGAGAATCCAGCCGGCGAACAGAAGGATGAACGCGGGCGAGGCGGCGGTCACGAGCGAGGCGTTGGCGGCCGTCGAAAGGGACGTCCCCACGAACTGCAGGCCGACAGAAACTCCGAAGCCGAGCGCGCCGATCAGGATGATCCGACGCGCCTCGCGTGGCGTGGAAGTCAGCCTGCCGGCGCGGACTTGAACAAACGCCAATACCGCCGTGCCCAGAATCAGCCGAAGGCTGAGCAACAAGAACGGCGGCACGATGGGCAACACGGCTTTGCTGACGACGTACATCCCGCCCCAGATGGCAGCCGCCGAAAGCCCGGCCACGATCCCCCAGAGTTTCACGGGCGGCGATTATACAGTGGCCAGTGGCCGGCCGTCAGCCGTCAGCCGTCGGCCATCAGCCGTCAGCCGCCAGCCGCCGGCGTCCAGCCAGCCGCGATCCGCGGCCGCCTAACATGAAAAGGGCCACACCCTGAGCCCGTCGAAGGGTGTGGCTCCGTTTCCCATCGGCTGCAGTTATCGGCTAGCGCAGGTCGGCCTGCAGGGCCTCCAGCGTGGCTGCCTCCGGGCGAAGCCGAGACTCGGGCAACGCCGCCAGGGGCGGTTCCACCTGCCCCAGGACTTGCTGAAGAACCGGCTGGTCGGGGTTGTAATAGATCAACCCGGTCCTGAGCACCTGTTCCACGCGCGATTCTTCCAGAATGCGCTGGGCCGCCGCGCGGTCCGTCGGATCGTATTCGCGCTC
>DASSGB010000073.1:0-2648 GCA_035693825.1 Anaerolineales bacterium | reverse complement strand
CTTCGATTGAGCGAAAACTGAGACCGGCGCCAGGATCAGCGCCAGGACGACAATGGGGAGCAGCGCTAGCCCCCACGATGGAGATTTCCTTCGAAGCATTCCTTCCCTCCGTAAGAACCCTTTGGCGATTTTGGTGAAACCCGGCTGCGCATCGTGCACCGATGGTCGTCCATCGGCCGATCGTTGCCATATGTGTATTGGGGGCGTGGGTCACCTTACTCCATGGAGCCGGCCCAGGAGCCAGTAGATTCGGCAACGGTCGCCCAGAGCTCGGTGGGCACATTTCCGGGGCGCCCCGCCTGCGTTTGGGGCATAACATAACGAATAGGACTGAAGTACTCGGTATTGGAAACGGATGCGAAGCCTGTTCGTTTCACCTGGAGTCGGATCCTCCGGGTACTTGGTGACGCAGGGTGCCGGGCTCGGTTGCGCAACCTTTCGCCGCCAAGTAGCATACCCCTGCGGTTTGGCACTGGAGGACTCCGTGGCTATTCGAAGCCGCTTGCTGCACGCCATCCCCGCCGCACTTGTCCTTCTGGGTTGCGCGATCGCCCGTCCCTCGGCGCCCGCATCTACACCGACGGCCACGCCGCCTCCCGAGCCGGTCGAGCTTGACTTGTGCTCGCTCCTGACCGAAGGCGAGGTCTCGGACGCCCTTGGTGAGGCGGTTGCCGTTCAGCCCGATCTGCAGACCGGCGCGTGCAACTTTGCGACGACCGCCGGCCCTCAGGCGAAATCCGTTTCGGTCTCGGCTGCGCAGGGCCATCAAGCGCGGCAGTTGCTCCAACGGAGCGCCAGCCTGGGCTTGTTGTTCGGAGGTGATCCTGCCGCTCAGCAGATCGCCGACGAGCTGAAGAACAACGCCGACAGCATGAGCCTCGAGGAAGTCCTGGAGAAAGCGAACCTCCTGCTCGCGCCTCTCGGCTACACCTACTCGGCCTTTGGCCCCGCCGACATCCCGGCCGTCTGGGGCTGGAACCCTCTCGGCGCAGGATCGATGCAGCAGGTCCGGGGCGAGACGTATCTGGCAGTGAGCGTGGTCGGATTGGAAGAGGAGGCGGCTCAATCGACTGCAGAGAGTCTGATCACGTTGGCCCGCGGGCGGCTCCTCGCGGCGTTTACCATCGAGATGGGAGAAAGCCTGAGGGTCGAATTCACCATCTCGCCGCCGACGCCGGAACCCGAGCCTTCGGCCACGCCAAAGCCGGCGTCCAACATGACGCTGTGGGTCAGCGATCGAGCGGCGGGCCGTGTGGCGCGGATCGACGCCGTGACAGGCGAGATTCTCGCGGACATCCGCGTTGGCACCAACCCGCTGAGCATTGCCGTCGATGAGGACGCCGTCTGGGTGGGCAATGAAGGCGACGGCACGGTCTCGCGCATCGACCCTGTCACCAACCAGGTGGTCGCGACGATCCCGATCGGCAAGAGGGGATTCCTTCGGCTGGCGAGCGGTGAAGGTCGTGTCTGGGTGGCCGCTTGCCTCGACAGGGCCGTGGTGGTCATCGACCCGTCCACGAACACGGTGGTCAACAGCATCCCGGCCGAGGGCTGTTGGAATGTCGCTGTTGGAGGCGGGGCCGTCTGGGTGCCTGTGGGCGAACGGAGCATTCTGCGAATCGATCCCGAAACGCTGGTTGCCGTCCCGGCGGTGTATGTGCAGAGCGGCCCATCGGAGATCGCCTCGGGCTTCGGCTCCATGTGGGTCGCCAACGTCAATGCGATGACGATCTCGCGCTTCGACCCCGAAACGCGTCAGGTCATCGCCACTTTGAGCACGGATCTCGACCATGCACAGCATGGACTCCTGGGGCTGGCGACCGGCGAAGGCAGGGTATGGCTCGCCACGACCGACGGCATTCAGGGCTTCGACCCCGGGTCGGACGCGCTGGTGTTGACCTTCCACGCGGTGCCCGACCCACAGTTCATGACCGTCGCCAACGGCTTGCTGTGGGTCACCACCACCGGTCCGGATGGAGTCGTCGGCCTCAACCCCATCACGGGCGCGGTCGTCTGGCGTGTCGCGTGGGGAGTGAGCCCGATGGGAATCGCCGCCGGGCCCTGATGGACGACGCTTTCCTCAGCTCGCGGAGGCTCGTCCGGCCGGCGGGATGTTCTGGTTGCGTCGAAACAGGTTGGTTGCGTCGTAGCGGGCTTTGATCGCCGTCAACCGGTCCCAGGTTGCCGGCGGGTAGGCCTCACGAACGCGCTCCGAGCCCTCGTCATTCAGGAAATTCACGTACGCGCCGGCCGCACCCTGCGGCAGGGCTGCGGCGAACTCGTCGACCCAGGCCTGCCGTGCCGGGCGGTCCGGACCCTCGTAGAACGCCGCCAGATTCACCATGACGCGCCGCGAGCGGTGGGCATAGGCCGTGGCCTCGGCCGCAACTCGGCTCACGGCTCCTCCGAGAACGCGCAGCTGGGCGACCCTCAACGATGCGTCCGAGGCCATCAGATGCTCGACGATCGTTTCCGCCGTGGGCAGGTCGATGGCGTCAGCAAACAGCGTGCGTCCCACCGCCTTCGGATGGTAGGACGGATCTTCCGGAGGGTAGAGCTCGGCATACTTCATCGGGCGCAGCATGTCAACGATCGGCTTGGCCAGTGCCCGAAATGGTGCCAGGGCGCGCTCGCCCGCTTCCCCGCCC
>DASSGB010000072.1:0-8393 GCA_035693825.1 Anaerolineales bacterium | reverse complement strand
TGGTATCAGCGCGCCTCGTTCGACGACGGCACTCCGATTGGTACGTCTTCCAGCGCAGAGGCGAAGATCGACATCTTGCCGCAGGCCTGGGCCTCGCTGACGGGCGGCGGAGATCCCGGCCGCGCCGCGCAGGCGCTCGATTCTGCCTGGACGCATCTCGTGCGCCCGCACACCGGGCTGGTGCTATTGTTCGATCCGCCGTTTGACAAGATGGAACCGACTCCCGGCTACATTCGGGGTTACCCGCCGGGTGTGCGCGAGAACGGCGGCCAATACACGCATGCCGCCATGTGGCTGGCGATGGCCCTGGCGCGCAGCGGCGACGGGCGGCGCGCCGTCGAGATTCTGCGTATGCTCGACCCCGTCGAGCACGCCCGGGATGTCGACGGCGTGTGGCGTTACGGAGTCGAGCCCTACGTCGTCGCCGCCGACGTCTACAACGCGCCGGGCCGCGTCGGGCAGGGCGGTTGGTCCTGGTATACCGGCTCGGCGGCGTGGATGTACCGCACGTGGATCGAAGAAGTGCTCGGGTTGAAGTTGCGCGGGGATAGTCTGAGTCTGGATCCGGTGATCCCCCCGGAGTGGCCCGGCTTTCGGATCACCTACCGTCACGGCGAAGCGGTCTACGAGATCCAGGTCGAGAACCCCGAGCACGTCTCGCGCGGCGTGGCTTCGGTGCTGCTCGACGGCCGTCCGGTCGAGGGCAAAGCGATCCCGCTTGAGCGGGATCTGGTGAAGCATCGGGTCGTCGTTCGGATGGGTGTCTGATCCCCTCCCCCGTTCCGCGGGGGAGGGGGATGGGGGTGAGGGCCACCCAAACGCCCTACCTCCAGATCGTCGATCCCCTCTGCCCGCTCGAATCGGACATGACCACCTCGTCACCGCGGACGAGCGAACCGTAGTAGTTGCGCGCGTCGGCCACGACTTGCCAGCCGCTGAGGCTGAAGGGAACGAGGCCGTCGGCGGGAATCCATTCGCCGTTGTACTTGCGCACCAGATGGACGTGCTTTCCGGTTGCCCGGCCGCCCTGACAGGATGGATGGCCCAGCGGGTCGCCCGTTGACACCTGGATCCAGGGCGAGATCAGCCCTTCATCCGCCAGGTGGTAGTACAGCAGCACCCAACCGGTCGACTCGCGCCCGTCCCCGTCCAGATCCAAGGCCACGGCGTTGTCCGTGGCGCGCACGATGACTCCCGGCGCCGAGGCCGTCGCCCACGCCGGCGACACATCGCACGGATCGCCGCCGGTGATGGGCGAGAAGTCGAGCGCGGCTCGTGGCGTGCCGTAGCTCCACGCGTTGTGCGGCCCGGCGGTCAGGCTCCAATACTCGCGTGGCGCGAAGGGCAGCTCGAGCGGCGGTTGCGCCAGGCCGGGCGGCAACAGCGGCCCGGCCGCCTCCGCCCGCGCCCACGCATCACCGAACATCGCCTCATATGTGGCCGCGAATCCGGCCGCCGGGTTCAGCCACTCATCCGACTCCGTCAGCAGAACGAACAGCCGAAGCAGCGCCACCGAGCCCGCGTTCAGAGTCGGATTCCAGCGGAGCGTGCCGCCGGTGCCGGTCTTCGTCTCGAGCATCGTCCCGGCGCGCCAGCCGTAGTAGCCGAGGTTGAGCTGCACCGCCGCCACGGTCAGATCCTGGTACAGGCCGGTGCGCTCCGGAATGCGGAAGCCGATCGGATACTGGAGCGAGGCCGCATTGGGGAACGAGCCGAACACCCATCCACTGCGGAATTCGAGCAGCGCCAGCAGCAACCGTGGGTTGACCGAGTTCTCGTCCGCAACTCGCTGGACGATGGCCGCCCCGCCGAGCACCGAGCCGTCAGGCAGCGACTCGCTGTGGCGGCTCAGATATCCGCCGGCCGAGGCGACGAAGCCGTGCAGATCGAAGTCGCTTGCGGTGGGCGAGTAGACCAACTCCCCATCTGGCAGCAGGTCGCCGCCCGGCGAGATCGACTCGAGAACGTTGGGAATCTGAACCTGCTGGCCGGGGGGAAGCAAGCCGCTCGATGGAAGCGCGACGTCGGCCGACATCTGATGTTGCTCGACTCCGAACCTCCCGGCGAGTGCCGGGAGCGTGTCGCCCGAGCGCGTCGTGTAGAAGAAAGTTGCGCCGGATGGCTCGAAGTTGGGGAAGGGTTGTTCGACCCGAACGGGAGTCGGAACCGCACCTGGGCCGGGCGTCTCCGTCGGAGGCAGCGTCCCGGTGGGCATGGGCGTCACGGCGTCCATGGTGGCCAGGATGGCCTGAAGCGTGGCCTCTCGCGCCGCCCTGGTCGGCATGTTGCACGCCGCCAGCGCGGCGGAGAGAGTAACTAGGTTGATGAGGCGGAGGCGGTTGGGATTCATTGGGGGCGATGAAGCGCTGATGGTACACCAGGTGGCCCCGGGCATCTGGCCCTCACCCCAGCCCCTCTCCCGCGAAGCGGGAGAGGGGTCAAGGCAGGGTGGAAATTCCCTGCCGCTCAGCGGGAGGAGTCATCGCATTCTGGAGTTCCCCCTCCCCCGCTCCGCGGGGGAGGGGGTCAGGGGGTGAGGGCCACCGGCTTGCGCCGCTACGGCAACTCCACCCTCACCCCACCAATACGCGAGACCGACATCCGAAACGAGCCGGCGCCCGTGCCGAGCACGGCCCCGCCCGAGTCGAGGAACTCGACCTCGAACTCGAGATCGGCCTTGAGCAGGGCGCCGGTGGCCGAGTCGATCCAGACCGTCCCGCGGGCGGCCGCTACGCCGAGCGTGCCCAGCATGTCCAGGCTTGCCGCGGGAGCGCGGGCGCTGTCGAGATCAAACACGTCCGCCGCGCTTCCCGCCACCTCCTCCTGCCCGCGCGACTCCGGCCCCATCGAGGCCAGCGCCAGGGCGGTCACAGGATTCAGCGGCCATGCCGCCCATTCGAGGGAAATCGTTCCCGATGCTTCGCGCAACTCCTCCGAACGCACTTCATAGTCGCTCCCGGCCACGATGTATCCCTCGACCGAGGCTGTGCTTCCGTCGGGCGTCGTGACCGTCCGCGTCAGGTGAACGTCTGCGCCGGCCACACCCGCTTCGAGGCTGTAACTGTTGGTGACCACCTGGCCCGCCTCTTGATCCCAGGCAGGTTCTGTGCCGCTGGCCGAAAGGTGATACGAGGCAAGCGCCGGTTCCTCGCCTATGCCCAGGGTCTTGTTGAGCGAGGCCGAGATCCTTGCCGAGAGGTTCTCGACGGAGATTGCTGCTTGCGGTGTCGGCTCCTGCGCTCCCGCCTCCGCGCTCTCTAGTAGCAGCCAGACTTGCGTCTTCCCAACCCCACGAATCTGAATCGTCAGCCGGTCGCCGCCACGCGCATACGTCAGGAAGGCGAAGGTGTCGGAGACGAAGTTGTCCGTCGACGGGTCCCAGCCTTCATCCGGCAGGCGCTCTTCGTAGAACTCCGCCGCCTGAGGGATGACCAGGTCGGTCGCGAAGCTGAGGAACCCCGGGCGGCTGACGACCTCACGCGCGTCCTCAGGCATCGGCGCCTCGACCGTCTCCACCGGGCAACCGGGTGGAGGGGCGAGGCTCAAAGCACGGTTGACATCCTGCAGTTCGTACACCCAGCGCATCTCGCCGGAGACGCCTTCGCCGAACTGACCGGCCGAGCCGACAACGCGCAGCATATACTGCACCAGGTAGCCGCCCTCCGAAGCGACCAAGGCGGAGCCCTCGACGTCGGCGCCCTCGCCGAAGGTGACCGACAGTTCGTCCAGCTGGTATCGAACGACATCAACGCCCTCGAAGACTTCAGACGTTCCAGCCGCGCTCGCGCCGTGGACTGGCGGTAGAAGCCTCGCCGGCTCGGGAATCTCGGGGGCGGTATCGCTCGGCTCGACGAGTCTTCCGCTGCACGCACCAGCTCCGCTTCTGGTGAAGTGAATCTGACGGAATTGGCCGGCCACGACAGCTGTGTTCGACTCGGCCCCGTCGGAATCCGTGAAGTCAACCGAAAGCAGCCGCGCCTGCTCGGAACGGTCGACGGCCAGGCTCAGGGTCTGGGACCACTCCAGGGGTTCGCCGTCCTTCATTCCCTCGAAGTCAAGTCGGAGTTCGGCGCGATAGGTCTGAAGGTCCGAGAGCCCGATCGCCGGATCTTGGAGGTCGATGGAAACGCCGCGGCCCGCAGGGCCGCCGAACGGGGCGCACGACAATAGAGCGACCGCCAAGGTCGCGATCCTCAGCCCGTGCGCGAATCTGTTGCGCAACGGAGAACGCTGCACGCAACGGGCGCAGTGGTCCGGCCGAGGCTTCGTTTCGACCAACCCTCCTCCCATCTAGCCAACCGGCTCGGTAGTCACCACGAGGGTGAGCCGTCCGCTTCCAGGAACCAGCCAGAAGATCGCGCTGGAGACCGGCCGCGAGATCAGTCCAAAGGCTGTGGGGACGATCACCGACTGCAAGGGCAGGGACGACAGCGCGGCGCTGACCTCGCTCACCGGGATGACGAAGGAGATCCTGTCGGATGCAATCCGGCAATGGAACGAGGCGTCGCCGGTGATGGGGGCGGGGTCAAAGGTGAACTCGAGCGTCATGGATCCAGCCGGTTGCCCGATGGTTCCACTGACCTTGACCGCTGTCCCGCCCGTCAACTGGCGGAAGTCGCAGGACACGTCGGGAACCTCTCCGTGTGCGCTGATTGAATACGAGACCGTCCCCGAGCCGGACAGGGTCGACCCGCCGGCGACGGTCTCGAGGGTTCCCGCGGCGACCGTAGCTTGTTCGACGAACTTCCAGAAACCCTCCGGGTGCGGGTACGTGCCGGTGTAGAAGAGATCCCACGTCCAGCGGCAGCGGCTCACGCTGACCGGCAGACTCGCCAGGCCGCTGGTACTGTTGGGAGCGGTGGCCGTGATCAGGATCGTGTCCGAGCCCTCGAGGCGAGGCTGATAATGAAGACGCACAACGCCTCCGGGCGACCAGGCCGTGTCGGTTCCGCCCAGTGCGGATGACAAGGCGAGCGTTGCGCCCCCGAGAGGCGCACCGTAGACCGCGTCGGTGACCAAGACGTCGACGGCGGCGCTTTCGCCCAGGCAGACTCGCCCGGGCGCGTTCAGAGGATCCAGAAGCAGGACGCCGGGAGGAGGCGCGGCTGTCGGCCCGCCCAGCACACTGCCGGCGAGGGCAGGCGTTAACGCGAATGCAGCCAGGAAGCGCAGCAGGCGGAGACGCATCTGCTTGTAGCTGAAGAGTTGAAGTATGAGTCGAAAGTCCGAGCCGCGCAAGGAACGTCTCGATGTCGACGTGTCCATCCCGGGCTGCATCTGCTGTCGGATTGCTTTCGCGTCCCCGGGTATAGCCCAACTGTGGAGCGAGGGATCAAAGGGAAGGTGTCTTCCATCCGCCCTGGATTGCGCCAACCGGCGGCGCCAGGCGGCGCGAGAATGAACCTACCGCCTGCACCGCCGTTCGCGCTGAAGCCCGCAGGCCGGAGGCCACTGTGAGAATTCACAAGCTTGCCAATAGCCTGGCGTTAATGGCATTGTTCGCCAGCGCCTGCGCTCCCGCCCCCATCGCCACCTCCGCGCCGACCGAGCCGGCCCTGCCCACACCCACCAGCGGCGGACAAGTGCCCGGCCTCGCTCTGCCGGTCTTCGCAGAATACGAAGAACCGGCGGTCAGGGTCGAACCGGCCGTTGCGCATGAGCCGATCGCCGCCGATCTCTCCAACGTAAGGGTCGCCTTCCTTCTCGCCGAAGCTCTGCGCCGGCAGCTGGCGCAGGAAGGGTTCGTCGTCGCCCCCGGTGTCGAGAAGGAGTTCTTCACCGTCTACGAGAAGGCCCGCTACGACAACCAGCCGGTCTTCGTCACCAGCGACTCGCTGCTGCACGTCTACCACCTGCTCTTTGACAAGGTCCTACGCACCGCCGAGACCGAGCATTTCATCCCGCTGCTGCGCGACCTGAACGCGGCCATGCTCGCCCAGGTCGACGCGCAGTATCAGTCCTTGAAGGACGGACCCTGGGAGGAGCCCGCGCGCCGGACCGTCGCCTTCGTCGGCGTGGCGAGCAAACTGCTCGACCCGGAGGTCGAGGTCCCGGCGTATGCCGGCGAACTCGCGGCAGGCGAGCTGGCGCTGATCGCCGACGCCGCCGGCATCTTGCCCTCCCCGCTGTTCCCCGGACTGGAGTTCGGCGAGGACTACACCCAGTACATCCCGCGCGGCCACTACACCCGCAGCGAGGATCTCAAGCGCTACTTCCAGAGCATGATGTGGTACGGCCGCATGACGTTCCGGTTGAAGGTCCAGGATCCGGAAATCGGCAGGGCTGAGACTCGCAGCGCGCTGCTCCTCGTTCAGGCCCTGCGCGAGGCACAGATCAATGGTCGACCGGCGCTCGAGGCCTGGCAGGACCTGTACAGCCCGACGGCCTTCATGGTCGGCCGCTCGGATGACCTGACCGCCCTGCAATACTTCGACGTCATGGACACGGTCTACGGATCGCAGGCGGCGGTCACGGATCTGGTCGATGAGGGGAAACTGCAGCAGTTCATCGACCTGGCCTTCGAGCTCCCGCCGCCGCGCATCCTGGGCATCGTCATCATGTTCACGGACGATGTCGAGGAGACGACCAAAGGCCTGCGCTTCATGGGCCAGCGCTTCGTGCCCGACGCCTATGTCTTTCGCCAGCTGATCTTCCGCAACGTCGGCACCCTGACCGATCCTCGCGTGCTGCCCAAGGGCCTCGACCTGTTCGCCGCCATAGGCTCTGATCGCGCCTACGAGATCCTCGACGAAATGGGCGAGACGCACTACGAGAGCTACGACGCGCAGATGCACAAGACGCGCGATTGGATGTCCGGGCTGACCGTCAGCGATTGGACGGAGACGCTCTACAACACCTGGCTCTACACCTTCCAGCCGCTGATCGAGGTGCCCGGGGACGGCTACCCGCAGTTCATGCGTTCGCCGTCGTGGCTCGACAAGCAGTTGAACACCGTTCTCGGCAGCTGGGCCGAGCTCAAGCACGACACCATCCTGTATGCCAAGCAGGTCTACGCTGAGCTCGGCGGCGGGGCGCCGCCTCCCGAACCCGAGCCCCCCAAGGGCTACGTCGAACCGGTGCCGCTCTTCTACGCGCGCCTGGCGGCGCTGACCGAAATGACGCGCCAGGGGCTCGAGAGCCGCGGTCTGCTGGGCGAGCTGGACCGCACCAGCCTGGACGCTCTGGAGACTCTGGCGCGTTCGCTCCAGACGATGGCCGAAAAGGAACTGCGCAACGAACCGTTGACCGAGGACGAGTACGCCACCATTCGTTTCTACGGTGGGCAGCTTGAGACGCTGACGATGGCCGCGGCTGACTCGGACGTGTCCGAGCCCTATGCCCGGCGCTACATGGAGGAAGAACCTCAAGCGGCGGTCATCGCCGATGTCGCCACGAATCCCTCGCCGCCCGGGTCCGTGCTCGAGGAGGCCGTGGGCCGAGTGAATCCGATCTACGTCGTCGTGCCGATCGTCGACGAGGATGGCAGCACCTACCTGCAGGTCGCCAAGGGCGGCGTGTTCTCCTACTACGAGTTCCCGTGGCCGATGGACGACCGGCTCACCGACGAGAAGTGGCGCGGCATGCTCGAAGACGGGACGGCCCCCGAGCCGCCGGCGTGGACGTCGAGCTTCCTGGTGGACGAGACCGAGTACGCCGACCTCAGCCGGGCGGTGAGCGAATATCAGGCGTCGGTCACGGCGGCCTACTGGTTCCGCGACACGGTCTACCTTGCGGGTGGAGGCGCGGCGGCCGCTCGAGTGGCCTCGGAGATCAGCGCCTTCGCCGGTCAGCAGCGCTACCTGGGCCACCAGCTGCTGGTTTCGCAGTTCCGCTCCTTCGACCTGCAATCGGAAACGCTGGCCGTCGTCACCGCCCGCGAGACCTGGCAGGACTCGCTCTACACGCTGGGCCAGTACTCGCCCGACTACGGCGACACGGTGATGGACCAACGCGGGCCGTACGTGCTCGACGCCACTTACACCCTCGAATTCAAGGACACAGATCAAGGCCCACGGTGGCAAGTGACCGGCGTCGTGTATGCCCAGGAGCCGCCGGGGTTTGAGTAGCGGTTGTGCCTTGCCCTCACCCCCTACCCCCTCTCCCGCGAAGCCGGAGAGGGGAACAAGCTCGATGGACAAAGATGCAGCTCATGCCGTTCGGTCACCCCCTCCCCCGCTTCGCGGGGGAGGGGGATGGGGGGTGAGGGCCATCCAACGCCTCACCGCCAGCGTCTTCTTCCTCCTCGCCCTCGCCGCGCCGTCCTTTGCCTCGAGCGCCGACTCCGACGGCTGGATCTACTTGCGAGGCGGAGCGTCGATCGCCCCGGATGAACGCGTCGTGGAAGTGCTCGCCGTCGGCGATGTGATGACGGGCCGGGGCCTGGCCGGGACGCG
>DASSGB010000071.1:0-4903 GCA_035693825.1 Anaerolineales bacterium | reverse complement strand
CGAGTGCTTCTTCTCGGCGGAGAGGGGGTTGGGGGTGAGGGCGGAGCCGTGTTTCCAGCGCGCAGTTGGCGCCAGAGTCGACCGCCATGGGAAGTCGAGCAGCTCCCGATGGATGGGTCATTTCCCGGCCAGAGCCGGCCGAAGGGCTATGCCTTGACGTTGAGAGCCCTCCACACACGTTCTGGAGTCAACGGAAACTCGTCGAACCAGATTCCGGTCGCGTCGTGCAACGCGGCCGTGATGGCGGGAGTGAGCGGCAGGTACGGCATCTCGCCCATGCCGCGCGCGCCCCACGGCCCGAGCGGATCGGCGTACTCGAGGATCAGCGACCGGACTCGGTCCGGGATGTCGAGCACCGTAGGAATCAGATAGGTCGACAGATGCGGCGTCTGGACGTACCCGTCCCGATGGACGAAGTTCTCGAGGATGGCGTAGCCCGCCGCCTGGACCACGGCGCCTTCGACCTGTCCCTCGACCTGCTGCGGGTTGACCGCCCGGCCGACATCGTCGGCGACGAGCACCTCCAGCAGCCGCACGTGCCCGGTCTCGAGATCGACCTCGGCTGTGACCGCCTCAGCGACATATCCGTACGAAAAGTTGGGCTCCGATTTCCCTGTCTGCGGATCGAACGGAGTGGTGCGGGGCGGCCTGTACTCGAAGGTGCCGATGGCGGGGCGCTCCTCGCTGGCCCACCGCTCCAGCGCCCGCTGGGCCGCGCCTCGAATGGCGTTGCCGGCCATGAACGTCATGCGCGAAGCCGAAGCCGAACCGGAGTTGTCTGTGGCGGCAGTGTCCGAAACGATCAGCTCAACTTTGTCCAGCGACACGCCCGCGGCCTCTGCTGCCATCTGCGCCATGACCGTGTGTGCGCCCTGGCCGACATCCGCTCCAGCGTGGCGCACGACCACGCGTTGGATATCGGCTTCACCGTGAAGCTCGACGGTCGACCAGGAATTCTCCGGCGCCCCGAAGGAAAAACCGACGTTCTTGAATGCGCACGCAAACCCGAGCCCGCGGCGCACATGCGGCTCCTCGGGGGAACCCAGCTTTTCCTTCGGCGGGCGCGACCAGCCTCGTCCGGTCCGCGTCCAACCGGCGGCTTCGGCGCATTTCTCCACGACCGCGCCGATGCTCACCCCTTTCGGAAGCGGAGTCCCCACAGAGAGAAGGGCGCCTTCGGTCAGCACATTCCGCGCCCGGATCTCGACCGGATCCATTCCCAGCCGTTCCGCCAGCTTCGCCATTTGCGACTCGGCTGCGAACGCCCCCTGAGGTCCGCCAAAACCGCGGAACGCGCCACCCGGGATGTTGTTGGTGTACACCGAATAGGCATCGACCTTCACATTGGGGATCTCGTAGGGCCCGGTGCACATCAGCGTGGCGTTGCCCAGAACCTTGGTCGAAGTGTAGGCGTAGGCGCCGCCGTCCTGGATGACCTCGACCTCGGCGGCCGTCAGCTTGCCTTCCTTCGTCGCGCCCCACCGAGCTCGCAACACAAACGGATGTCGCTTGTGGTGGCCGATGATCGACTCTTCCCGCGACCATATGATCTTGACCGGCCGGTCGATCCCTCGCTGATGCAGGCGCCAGGCAGCCAATGCCAGCACGATCTGAACCGACATGTCTTCGCGACCGCCGAACGCACCCCCAATCGCCGGATAGATCACGCGGATCTGGTCTTTCGGGAGCCCCAGCGCATGCGCGATCTGCTCCTGGTCCTCGTGCGTCCATTGGCCGGCGACCTCGACCGTCACTCGTCCGGCATCATCGATATACGCCAGGCCCGCCTCCGGCTGCAGGTAGGCATGTTCCTGGAAGGGCGTCCGATACTCGCTTTCGACGATCACGGCCGCACCGCGAAAGCCCTGCTCGACGTCGCCCTTGCGAATCCGATAGTGGCAGAAGACGTTGCTGTCTCGATCGGGGTGGAGCCGCGTGGCCCCCTTTGCCATCGCGGCGATGGGATCCGTCACGACCGGAAGATCTTCGTAGTCGACCCGGATGGCCTTGGCCGCCGCCGCTGCGACCGATTCATTTTCAGCGATCACCAGGGCCACCTGGTCGCCGATGAAGCGAACCCGATCGGCGTACGGCCTGGAAGACCCCGGGCCGCACAGGACCGGCTGGTCGGGCATGATCAGTCCGTACTCGTTCACCGGAACGTCGCCGGCGGTGAAGACGGCCAGCACGTCCTGCATGGCGCTCGCCTGCGACGTGTCGATGGATCTGATACGCGCGTGCGGCCTTCCGGCGAACAGGATCTTCATGTGAGCCACGCCGGGGCGGTCGAGATCGCCCGGATAGAGCGTCTCGCCCGTGACTTTTCCCAGCGCGTCGATACGCGGGACGGATTGACCGATGACCGGCATTCCCATTGCCTCAGTCGGCCACGGGCAGCCTTCGCTGCGGGGAAGGCTGCGCCTCGAGGCGTCCCAGCTCGACCTCGAAGATTCGCCGCAGGGTGGCCAGGGCTGCGGCGTAGGTTGGATCCATCCCGAAATACGACAGGGATCCGGAGCCGAGATTGCGTCCCTTGCTCAGGGGTGTGTCCGAGGCGTAGTGCAGGATTCCCAGATCGAAAGGCAGCCCCTGAAGATTGACGATTTCGTTTTCCGGGTGTCGCTGAGGGCGATGCAGCTCGCACACCGCGGAGAGGTACGGGCCGGCTTCCATCTCAATGTCGGTGTAGCCCTCCCGGTAGAAGACGTCCATGAAACGCGGTGTCTGCAAGAAGGTGCCGCGCACGCTAACGCCTTTCTGGTTGTCGAGGACCGTCCCGTACACCAGATGATCGGCGACGGCGTCTGCAGGGAAGCAGTTGGTGAAGAGATAGGTGTTCTGCGAGTGTTCATCGTGCATGACCCCGGGGATCATCACGTCGCCGATGACCCCGTTGAGCGTAGCCGCCTTGCCGATGACGTACACCCCGCGCAGTTCACCCACGCGCGTGGCGACATGGCTGAGAACCAGATAGGCCGCCATTCCCAGTGGATAGTCGATGTTCAGGATCAGTGCCTCACTCGACGTGAGGCGCTCAAGGCCGGCGACGCGCAGTCGAGGATCGACCCAATCCGCCCGCAGTCGGGAAAGGTCGACCACCTGGGCGGTGATGTCCGGTCCATGTTCGGAGGGAATGCGCAGGATGCCGCATTGCGCCTCGTCCCTGCCCCGCCGCTGGCGAAACACGCCGCCCGCGGGTGTCTGCAGGTGCTTCTTGAGAACGTAGTAGAGGAAATTCTCGCGGCTCGAGGGCACGTGCCTCGACTCGATTTCCTGCCACTCCATCCGCAGGTCGGCGTTCTCCGGCTGCTCCAGAAAAGGCAGCAGGTCCGCCTCGTGACGTAGGGCGAAGCCGCTGAGCAGATTCACCAGGCCGTGCGGGTTGCTGGAGACAAAGTACACCGGGCGGCGGCGGATCTCGGGGAACGCCGTCTCGACGTGCTCGAACCACTGCTGGATGCCGCGCCGGTAGTCGTTCAGCGAGCCCGCCAGCAGGCGCACGGCGATGCGCTTCTTTTCGCTGGCCACGGCCCGCAGCATGTCCCAGAACCCTTCGCCCCATACGCGTCGAAGCCGCTCGAGATCCTCACGATCGACGCCCATGCCCAGGGCCAGCGTGTCGAGGCCCTCGGGCGTGTCGACCGGCTCGCGCAGGAAGGCCCGCATCTGCTCGCCCCGCAGGCGCACGTGCAGCTTGTTCCACTCGATCTGGAAGGCCGTCAGCAACGGGATGATGTCGTCGATATCGGTGCCGCTGGCGATGTAGCAGGCCATCGTGTGCCGACGGTCGAAGAAGCTCCGCCGCCGACGCGCCGGCGCCGACACCGGCTGCCAGGCCTCGACGTCGCCGAAGCCCCGCTGAAGGAAGAGCTCGCGGGTCTGCCCGAGCAGCACCCGTTGGACCTGAAGGATGCAGGCCGGCAGGCGCAGCGAACAGTAAATGAAGGCCGAGAGATCAGGGTCCAGCCCCTTGGCCCGAGGATGGAGGGAGGAGCCCATGTTGCTGTGGACTTCCTCGAGAGTCCGAATCTGGACGTCGACCGACGCTCGCAACAGCGAGTAGTAGGTGCGAACGTAGAGGTCGATGTCCTCGGAGCCGGCCCTTGGGACTTTGCGATCCATCCGTGACCTCAGCGGCGCCGCGGCCCGGTTCGGCGCAGGGGCGGGGCGTCCGTCTCACCCAGCTTCAGCGGAAAGGCGACAGCGTAGAAGATGCTCACCAGCGCATAGCTGAAGAGCAGGAACAGGAAGGCGACGATGACGCTGACCAAGGCGCCCGGCGGCACCCACACGGGGAGGAAGCTCGGCCGGATGACCTGCGGTGGCAGGAAGATCCAATTGTTTACGGCATTGGCGGTGATGAACCAGTTGGAGAACAGGTACCCGCCAAGAGTCAGGATGACCATCAAGAAGCATCCCACTCCGCGCCAGATGGGATTCATGCGTTTGCGCTTCAGTCGCTCTTCTTCCTGCATCCGAAATCGCCATGAATCGCGTCCCATGCTTGCCTCCTGCCCGCTCAGCGGGCGGCGTGCGGGCCCTCGACGGATCGCGCCGCTTGTTCGAACGCGGCCACGATCTTGTAGTACCCCGTGCAGCGGCACAGGTTGCCCGTGATGGACTGTCGAATTTCAGAATCGTCCGGGTGAGGCCGCTCCCGAAGCAGCATCGCGCCCGACATCAGGAAACCCGGCGTGCAGTACCCGCACTGCACCGCGCCCTGGTCCAGGAACGCCTGCTGAATCGGATGCAGGGCGCCATCCTTTCCCAGCCCTTCGACGGTGACGATATCGGCTCCGTGGGCGCGCGGCGCGGGGACCATGCAGGCCATGACCGCCATTCCATCCAGGAACACAGTGCACGCCCCACACTCGCCTTCAGCGCAGCCTTCCTTGGTGCCGAT
>DASSGB010000070.1:0-4548 GCA_035693825.1 Anaerolineales bacterium | reverse complement strand
GCCCTAATCACGAATCACTAATCACGAGTAGTGATTCGTGATTAGTGATTCGTGATTCGGTCAATCCCGCCTTCAGCCACGAGCGATGCCAGCCTGGAGGCCGGATAAGCCGCCTCGAGCTCGCGCGCGGTCGCCTCGGCGGCGTCCGCCGGTGACTCGGAACGTTCTTCCCTATCCGAGGTGCGCCATTCCGCCAGGTAGGCATCCGTTCCGGAAAGGCCGGCGCGCATGGCGGCTTCGTCGATGGCCTGCTGAAAGCGGTCCGAAAGCGGGCGGGCGGCCCGCTGGCGCCCGTCCCGGGCTTTGACCTGCGCCGGGATATCGCGCCAGTAAACGATCTGCACGCGGGTCACCGCGCCATCATCTCCGCCAGTCGCGCCTCGAGGCCCCCAAGGCCGACATGACGGATCTCCAACGGAAGCTCGAGGGCTTCCGCCGCACGGCGCGCCTTGGACACCAACTCCGGGTCATCCGTCTGAGCCAGATAGACGACGCGCGTGTAGTTCCCGAAGTAGTCCTGGCGCAGCTCAGGTCGTCGATCGAGCCCCAGATTCTCGATCACCAGATGATCGAAGGATCGAACCAGATAGTCGGTCAGGAAGTAGGTGCCCGGGGCCTGGCGCATGATTTCGCCGAAGGCGCCATCGGCGTACATCTCGTAGCAGTGCGGGCCGGCCACGCGCTCGACGCCTTCTTCGGCCAGTACGGCATCGAGTTCACCGCGCGTGCCGCACTCGCCGTACACGACAATGATGCGCCGGTAATGGCTGCGGGCTTCATGGATGCGGCGGCGGACGGCCGGGGCAATTCGCTCGGGGCGGTTGTGCAGCAGCACGGCAACGCCCAGAACGTCTGCGTCCCAACGATACCGATCCCGCAAGGCGAGCACCTCGCGCGCCAGCGCCCCGCACGCGATCAGAGCTGTAGCCTCTCGAGAGGCCGATGTCGATGGGCCTGCGACTTTGCCCCCCTGGGTCCGTCGATCGTCCACTGCTTTCCTCACCGTCTTTCCGCTCCGGCTAAACCGGCTGACCGCCGAGCGCCCGCGCCATGGCCCGCAAGTGGGCGGGCGTACTTCCACAACAGGCGCCGATGATGCGCGCGCCTAGCCCGGCCGCGGCCCTGGCGTAGTCCGCCATGGTATCCGGCGTAGCCCCGTAGACCGCCTGGCCCTGAACGAGCGTGGGCACGCCGGCATTGGCCTTGGCGACGAGAATCACTTCGGGCGCGGCGGCATGCATCTTCTCCAGGACTCCCAGGATTTCCTCCGGCCCATTGCCGCAGTTGCCGCCGATGGCGGATGCGCCCCACGACCGCAGGGCGGTCACCGCCTGTTCGGGGCTGACCCCCATCATCGTGTGGCCGCGGGTGTCAAAGGTCATGGTCGTCAGCAGAGGCACGTCGGGCGATGCCTGGCGGACACCCTCCACCGCGGCCCGCATTTCCTCCAGGTCCGACATCGTCTCGATCCAAATGACGTCCACCCCGGCCTTGAGAAGTGCGCGCGCCTGCTCGTGGAAGGCCGCCGAGGCTTCTTCGAAGGTCGTATCGCCCAGCGGGGCGAGAATGGTCCCACTCGGCCCGATATCGCCGGCGACCAGGGCCTCCTGCCCCGAGGCATCGACTTCGGCACGGGCGATCAGCGCCCCGGCCAGGTTCAATTCCGAAACGCGATTCTCGAGGCCATGCAGACCCAATCGAAAGCGGTTGCCGCCGAAGGTGTTGGTCAGGATCAGCCGCGACCCGGCCTCGAGGTACCCGCGGTGGATGCTGCGCACCCGGTCGGGGTATTCGACATTCCAGCGTTCGGGCGGATCGCCGAACTGCAGCCCGGATTCGAAGAGCATCGTGCCCATGGCCCCGTCGGCCAGCACGACCTCCGGGCGGTCGAGGAGGCGGCGCCAGCGCTCGCCCGTCATCCAACGGCCTCGCCGCGTTTGATGGCCACCAGCTTCTTGGCCGTCTGCACCGCCACGGCCGCATCCCGGCAATAGGCATCGGCCTCGATTTCTTCCGCGAAGGCGGCGTTCAAAGGCGCTCCACCCACCAGAACGATGAGATCCCCGCGAATGCCGGTATTCTTCAACTCTTTGATGACGACGCCCATGTACGGCATGGTCGTGGTGAGCAAGGCGCTCATCCCCAGGATGTCGGGCTTGTGTTCGCGGATAGCGGCCAGGAACTTCTCGAAGTCGACATTGATCCCCAGGTTGACGACTTTGAAGCCGGCGCCCTCCATCATCATCGCCACCAGGTTCTTGCCGATGTCGTGGATGTCGCCCTTGACCGTTCCGATGACCATCGTCCCGACTTGCGGCGCGCCGGTTTCGGCCAGCAGCGGCCGGAGAAGCGCCATCCCGGCCTTCATGGCCTTGGCGGCCATCAGCACTTCAGGGACGAACAGTATCCCGTCGCGGAAATCGTCTCCGACGATGTCCATGCCCGAGACCAGCGCCTTGGTCAGGACGTCGTAGGGAGCCCAGCCGCGTCGAAGAAACTCGTGGACCTCGGCCACGACGTTGTCCGCCAGTCCGTCATACAGGTCGTCCTGGGTGCGTTCGACGAGGGCTTCGGTTTCCATCTGAGTCAGGTCGACTTGTTCGCTCATTCCTTCCTCGAAAGTCCGGCGCCGACGGCCCTGCGTCTCTGGCTCGGGCGTTCCGCCGGCTGAGTGATCGCCGGCAGGTCATCCGCCAGGTGAGGAAAAGCGTCGGCGGCGTGCGGCAGACTCATGGCTGCCACGAATTCGTCCTGAAAGGACGGATCGGTCGCGATCTGCACGTGCTGCACCCATCCAGCCAGACGGCCCGCCTCCGCCCGCTGCCCCAGGTTCAGCAGCGCCAGGCGGGCGCCGTCCCCGGCCGCGTTGCCCACGGCGGCGACACGGTCCAGCGGCGCGTCGGGAATCAGGCCGAGGATCATGGCATGCCGCGGGCTGATGTAGCTGCCAAAAGCCCCGGCCAGGACAATCCGATCCACGTTCGGCAGGCCCTGGTGTCGCAGCAGGAGCTTGGCACCGGTGTACAGGGCAGCCTTGGCCAGCTGGATCGCCCGCACGTCGGTCTGCGATACGACGATCGGATTCCCGGTGGCACTGTCAGCCGCATCCACCAGAACATACGCGGCGCTGCGCCCTTCCCGCCTCACCCGGGAGGAGCGATCCGCCGCGTCGTCGGCGAACCGACCGTTGGAGTCTATCACGCCCGCCAGGAACATCTCGGCCACGGCCTCGATGATCCCGCTTCCGCAGATTCCGGTGGCCCGCGCCGACATCGGCAACGGCCGGGGTTCGACGGCGTCGATCCAGCCTTCATGCCCGATGACTTGGTAACGGGGCTCGAGCGTCACGCTGTCGACGCGCACCCGTTCGATCGCCCCGGGCGCGGCTCGCTGGCCGTGCGTGATCTGCGCGCCCTCGAAGGCCGGACCGGTGGGGCTGGAGGCGCACGCCAACCCGGCGCGCCCGCCGATCGAGATCTCGGCGTTGGTGCCCACATCCACCACCAGCGATATCTCATCGAGGGCGTGAGGCGCTTCGGCCAGAAGAACGGCCAGGTGGTCGGCACCGACATGCCCGGCAATGCAGGGCAAGGTGTGGACGTAGGCCGACGGATTGAACTTCAGTCCCAGATCGCGCGCCTTGGTGTCCGCGGCCGCGGTCAGCGCCGGCGCAAAGGGGGCCGCGCCGAGGCTGCTGGGATCCAGGCCCAACACCAAGTGGTGCATGATGGGATTGCCCACGACCACCGCGTCCAGGATGTCATCCAGGGCGCGGCCGGCGGTCGACACGGCCTTCTCGGCCAGGTCGTTCAGCGTCCGGATGATCGCCCGATGCATCCGCTCGACTCCCTGAGGCTGGGTCATGGCATAGCTGACCCGGCTCATCAGGTCCTCGCCGTAGCGCACCTGCGGATTCATCGAGGCCTCGGTGGCCAGGACTTCGCCCGTGCGCAGATCGCACACATGGGCCACGACCGTGGTCGTCCCCACATCGATCGCCAGGCCGCAAATGCCCTCGGCGTAGCCGGGTTGAATCCTGAGGACTTCGCGCGCGTTCCACACGCTCACGGTCACGGCGTGGCGGCCGACGGCGAGTGCAGGTTGAAGTTGTTGCAGAGCCGGGGTGTCGATGCGTAGATCGGTCAGCTGCCATTGTTCGCGCAGGGCTTCCTGCAATCGTTCCCAATCGCCGCCGCCGCCCGAGCCCAACTCGGCCGACCTCACCTCGACATAGACGGATCGCACGGCCGGGTCGACGTCGATGGCCCGCTCGGTCGCGGCTTTGGCGATGATCTGCTTGCGCGCCTGGCTCTCCTCGGGCACAAGGATCAGCACGTCCCCGACGATCTCGGCGGCACACGCCAGTCTTCGGCCGCGGATATCGTGGGCGCGGCAGTATTCGGCCTCGACCGGTCCCACGGACGAGAGATGGCTTTCGCGCGAGGTGATTCCGTGCTTGGGGTAGGCTCCGCTTTCGACGATCACCTGGCATTTGCCGCAGGTCTGCCTTCCACCGCAAATCGATTCCAATTCCACACCCAGCGTGCG
>DASSGB010000069.1:0-5185 GCA_035693825.1 Anaerolineales bacterium | reverse complement strand
GTAGCTCAGTGGATAGAGCATCCGCCTTCTAAGCGGGTGGCCGCAGGTTCGAGTCCTGCCAGGGGCGCCTCCCCTCGCAGCGTCACCGTCTGGGTTGCCCGAAGCTCCTGCACGAGCGCCGCCGCTTCGCGCCTTCCGCATCTCCTTCGAACGTCCTTCACATCTTCTTCACACCGGCAGGCTACTCTCCAGATGTTGGCGGCCGGCCTCGGCCGGCCGAATCATGGATGCCAGAAGGAGTTGAGCAGATGGCCAAATGGTTGGTGGTTGTCCTTCTCGTCGTTGTCGCGCTGGGGCTGGTCGTGGGGGGTGCGGCCTTCGCCGCATACCAGTCTTCGCCGAGAACCGCGGCGTTTAGCCCCGATTTCGGATGGCGCGCCCCATGGCACATGGGCGGCTTCGGCCGCGGGGACGCCTTTCGAGGACCGATGATGGGCGGCTTTGGCCGCGGGGATGCCTTTCGAGGCCCGATGATGGGTGGCTTCGGCCGCGGGGAGGTCTTCCCCGGCCCCATGATGGGCGGCGCCTGGGTGCAGGGTGAGACCGGTGTCCTCCACGACTACATGTTCGAAGCGATGGCGAAGGCCCTCAACCTCAGTGCCGAGGAGCTCACCACGCGGCTGGAAGCCGGGGACACACTGGCGGAGATAGCCGAGAGCCAGGGACTGACTCTGAACGATGTGGCCCGAGCGCACCGCGAGGCCATGAGCGAAGCGATCCAGCAGGCGGTTGACGACGGAACGCTCACCCAGGACCAGGGCGAGTGGATGCTCGATCACATGGGGTCGGGTCTCATGCCGTTCGGCCCGATGATGTGGGGACGAGGTTTCGGCATGGGCTGGGGAAGCCGGGACGAGCAGCCGTCCATTCCCTAGTTGCGCGGATCCGCAATTTCAGGTGGAAAAGGAGACACACATGAGTCGAACACTTCGCACCACCCTCTGGGTTCTGGGCGGAATCGTCGTGGCCGCGCTCCTCTTCGGGCTGGGCATGCAGCTCTACTGGATGACAGCCGGGTCGGCCGCAGGCGGGTTTCGACCGATGATGGATTTCGGCTGGGGCATGCACGCCGCGCGCGGCGGCTTCGTGTTCCCATTCCTGGGGCCCATCCTGGGGCTCGGCTTGCTGGCGCTGGCCGTCGTGGGGATCGTCTCGCTCTTCAATCGGCCTGGCGACCGACCCGCGGCGAACTGCACCAACTGCGGATCGGCGCTCACCGCGGGCTGGGCTTTCTGCCCTCGCTGCGGCCAAAAGGTATAATCGCCGCATGAGCCCGACGATCCTTCTTGTGGAGGACGAGGTCGAGCTCGTGCGAGTGCTGCGGGACTATCTCGAACGTGCCGGTTTTCGAGTGCAGACGGCCTCCACGGGTCCGGAGGCCGTCTCGCAATTTCAGCACCACTCTCCGGACCTGGTGCTGCTCGACCTCAACCTTCCCGGGATGGACGGGCTGGATGTGGCGCGGCAGATGCGCCGCGGCACGAATGTCCCGATCATCATGGTGACGGCCCGTGTGGACGAGGCCGATCGTCTGGTGGGGCTGGAGCTGGGCGCGGACGACTACGTCACCAAACCGTTCAGCCCGCGCGAACTCGTGGCTCGCGTGCGGGCGGTCCTGCGGCGATCCCAGGAGACTCCGGCTGCCCCCGAGGTCATCCGTGCGGGAGAGGTCACGGTCGATCAGACGCGGCACGCCGTCGAAATCGCCGGCCGCCGCATCGACCTGACTCCGACCGAATTCGATCTCCTGGCGACCCTGGCCAGGCAGCCGGGACGCGCTTTCACACGGCTGCAACTGCTGGAAGCCACCCAGGGATCGGCCTTCGAAGGCTACGAGCGCACCGTCGATGCCCACATCAAGAACCTGCGCGCCAAGATCGAGCCCGACCCGCGGCACCCGCGGTTGGTGCTGACGGTCTTCGGTGTGGGCTACCGTTTCGCCGATGACTGAACCGTCTTCGCCTTTTCGACTCAGCCTGGCGTGGAAGATCGTGCTGACCTTCGGCTTGATCGTCCTGGCCGGCCTGCTTGCATTTTCTCTGCTGGCGACTCAGTCGGCGGCGCGCGAGGTGCGCGGCTTCATGTTCCGCGGCGGCATGACCGACAGCGCGATCCTGGCCGACGATCTGACGGATTACTACCGCGTGCACGGGTCGTGGGAGGGCGTCGAACCGCTCCTGGTCAATCCATCGCCGTGGCATCGTGCCTTCGGCGACACGTTCGGTCCGGGGATGATGCAGCGGATGACCGGTATGGAAGGCATGATGAGCCCGGCCGTCAGCCTGGTGCATCCCGATGGGCGGGTCATCGTCGGCCCGGGGGCCCCCGGGGCCGTCCTGCCTTCGGCCGCCATCCGCGCCGGCACGCCGCTGATCGTCGACGATCACACGGTCGGGATCCTCATCGTGAGCGGGCCCTCCGTCAGCAGCCTGGGCGAGAACCTCATCGGGCGGCTGGCGCGCACAACCTGGATCGTCGGCGGCGCCATCGGGCTGGCGGCCCTGATCGCCGGAGCGATGCTCCTTTCCGGACTGCTGAAGCCCGTGCGCGAGCTGACCGCGGCCACGCGCGCCCTGGCCCGCGGCGATCTGACTCGCCGGGTCACGGTCCATACGCACGACGAGGTGGGTGAGCTGTCGGACGCCTTCAACCAGATGGCGGAGAACCTTCAGCGGGCGGAGCAGCTGCGTCGCGACATGACGGCCGACATCGCGCACGAGCTGCGCAACCCGCTGGCGGTCCTCCAGGCTCAGGCCGAGGCCCTGGCCGACGGGGTGTATCCGCCCACGGCCGAGAACCTCGCGCCGGTCCTGGACAACACGCGCCTGCTGAGCAGGCTGGTGGAGGACCTACGGACTCTGGCCCTGGCGGACAGCGGCCAGCTGACCCTGGACCGGGTGCCGAGCGACCTCAAGGGGCTGGCGGAGCGCGTCGTCCAGTCGTACCGCGGCGAAGCCGAGCAGGCCGGTATCCAGTTGTCGCTTCGCGGCGATCGAGTCGTCTCCGATGTCGATCCGATGCGCGTCGAGCAGATCCTGGGCAATCTCCTGACGAATGCCCTGCGATATACGGCACGCGGCGGGCTGGTCGAGTTCCGCGTGGGCAAATCTCCGGCCGGAGATCGGGCGCAGGTCGAGGTCGCCGACAGCGGTGACGGCATCCCGGCGGAGGCGCTGCCTTTCGTGTTCGAGCGTTTCTATCGAGCCGATCGATCGCGGTCGCGAAGCCAGGGCGGAGCGGGGCTGGGCCTGGCGATCACGCGCCAGCTGGTCGAGGCCCACGCTGGCACGATCACGGCCAACAATCGCCCCGAGGGTGGGGCGATCTTCACCGTGACTCTTCCCTTGGGAGCGGGAGGAACCTAGGTGCGCCTAATCCTCTCCCGCGAGGGCTTTGGCCCGACGCCAGGGTGGCAGGTCTTCCTTTTCGGCTAAAGCACTGCGCATGTCGTAGATCTGATCGCGCAGTCCGGCGGCCTTCTCGAACTCGAGCGCCTCGGCCGCCGCCCTCATCTCCTTCTCCAGGTCGCGGATGATCCGCAGCAGCTCGTCCTTCGGCATGCGCGCCGGCAGGAAGGCGTCGTACTTCCCCGCCGGCTCGGCCACGGCGTGCGCCGCCACCTGATCCGTGAGGTCGCGCACCGCCTTGACGATGCTGACCGGCTCGATGCCGTGTTCCTGGTTGTACCGCACCTGCTTGGCGCGGCGGCGCTCCGTTTCGTCGATGGCGCGCTTCATCGAGTCGGTCATATGGTCGGCATACATCAGGACTTTGCCCTGGACGTGCCGCGCGGCGCGGCCGATGGTCTGGATCAGGGCCGTATCCGATCGCAAGAACCCTTCCTTGTCGGCGTCCAGAATCGCCACCAGTGAGACTTCCGGCAGGTCCAGGCCTTCCCGCAGCAGGTTGATCCCCACGACGACGTCGTAGACACCCAGGCGCAGGTCGCGCAGGATCTCGACGCGCTCGATGGTCTCGACCTCGGAGTGCAGGTAGTGAACCTTGACGCCGAGCTCCAGCAGGTAGTCCGCCAGATCCTCGGCCATGCGCTTGGTGAGGGTGGTGACCAGCGCGCGCTGTCCGGAGTCGACGCGGTGCCGGATCTCGCCCACCAGGTCGTCGATCTGACCTTCCACCGGGCGGACTTCCACTTCCGGGTCGACCAGCCCGGTGGGCCGGATGATCTGTTCGACGACTTTGCCCGAGCGCTCCAGTTCGTACGGCCCGGGCGTGGCCGAGGTGTAGATGATCTGGCCCGTCCGCGCCTCGAATTCCTCGAAGGACAGGGGGCGGTTGTCGAGAGCCGATGGCAGGCGGAAGCCGTATTCGACCAGCGTTTCCTTGCGATTCCGATCCCCGCCGTACATCCCCCGAATCTGCGGGACGGTCATGTGGGATTCGTCCAACACGAGCAGATAGTCCGGAGGAAAGTAATCGATCAGCGCCCATGGCGGTGAGCCGGGGGGCCGCTGATCGAGGTGCCGCGAATAGTTCTCGACGCCCGCGCAGTAGCCGACCTCGCGCAGCATCTCCAGGTCGTAGCGCGTCCGCTGCTCCAGCCGCTGGGCCTCCAGCATCTTGTCCCGCGAGCGCAGGAATTCCAGCCTCTCCTGGAGCTCGGCCTCGATCGCCACCAGGGCCGACTTCAGCTTCTCCTCTTCGGTGATGTAGTGCTTGGCGGGGTAGATCGAGACTTCCTCGCGCTCGGCCAAAAGCTCCCCGGTCAGCGGATCGAATTCGACGATGCGTTCCACCTCATCCCCGAAGAAACCGATCCGCAAACCGTGCTCGCCGTAGGCCGGGACGACTTCGAGCGTGTCGCCGCGCACGCGGAACGCGCCGGAGCGAAGTTCCGTGTCGTTGCGCTCGTACTGACTCTCGACCAACTGCCGAAGGACGGCATTGCGCCGGTACTGTCCGCCGGTTTCGAGCTTCACAACCACGCGTCCGTACGCTTCCGGGCTGCCGATACCGTAGATGCACGACACCGAGGCGACGACGATGACGTCTCGCCGGGAAATGACGGAAGTCGTGGTCGAAAGCCGCAGCCGCTCAATATCCTCGTTGCGTTCGGTCTCCTTTTCAATGTAGAGATCGTGGCGCGGGACGTAGGCTTCCGGCTGGTAGTAGTCGTAGTAGGAGACGAAGTACTCGACGGCGTTGGACGGGAAGTACGTCCGGAACT
>DASSGB010000068.1:0-32017 GCA_035693825.1 Anaerolineales bacterium | reverse complement strand
CAACTCGTAGGGGGCCCGGATCACGGTTGCCCCAAGGGCCTTGATCCGATCGAATTCCTCTCGGACCTCGGCCGTCTCGAAGTTGAGAATCACCCGAGCGGGATCCTTGGACTTGCCCCCCGTTTCTGAATGCTCAAGGATGGAGAGGTTCGTGCTGCCCGCCTGCCACGCATAGAAGCCGTTTTCGGCATCCGCCATTTCGGAAGGCTTTCCGAGAACGCCCGCGTAGAAGTCAGCCAGGACCTGGGGGCGCATGGTTCCGATCATGACCGAATTCAAATTCAACATACCTGACATATCCTTTCTTCCGCCAACTCGGATCGCCGGCAGCAGGCATCCTGCCACGGCAGAGATCCGATCCGGGTTCTCGGCATGGGAGAGATGTGGCTGGTCATAAATGATTGTCCCGCCGGCACGGCAACCGATGGGGTAGGGATATGGCACATTTCCCGGGCCAGCCGAGGCAGGTTGAGGCTGCCCGCATGCCCGGCTCCCTCTCAGGCTCACGGGCGGAGCCGTCGCACCGTCGATGGTATCCGGGGAGGCGCGTTTTCAGCAGCACGTCGCACGATTGTCAGGAAGGGCGCAGAAGTTGTACGATGATCAGCACCGGAGGTCGAAACCCATGAGTGACAGTTCTTCACGCGCCTTGAGGCGCTCGCGCCGGGATCGGATCCTGGCCGGAGTTTGCGGCGGGTTGGGGGAATTCTTCGGGATCAGCGCCTGGTGGTTCCGCCTGGCGTTCCTGATCGCCCTCGTCCCGGGCGGCGTGCCCGGGATGCTGGCCTACGTCGTCCTGTGGCTGATTATCCCCGGCGCATAAGTGCCGCCGAGGTCTACCGGCATAACGACGAAGGCCCGGGCAGATGCTCGGGCCTTCGCTCGGCATTCGGCCTCAGGTTAGACGGACGAGGACAAAGGCCGCGGCCAGAAGAGCCAGGCCGGCCAAGCACCCAAAACGCGAAAGCCGGCGGATCCAGCGCCAGATCCCGCGCAGCAGCCACCAGGCAAGCAGAACGCCGGCGATGACGACCGCCGTCTGGATAACCCCTTGATCCTGGAAGATCTCCATGGAACCCTCGACTCAGGCAACGACCCTTCCGGCCCGAAGAACGTGGGCTGCAAGATTGGTGCCGAAGCGGTAGCCGAGGTGGCGGTAATCGGGGAAGTCGAGGATCAGCACGTCGGCTTCCTTGCCCGGCTCCAGGCTCCCGACGTGCGCCTCGTGCCCGATCGCGGCCGCGGCGTTGATGGTCGAGGCCGCAATCGCCTGAGCCGGCGTGAGGCGCATGGTTCGGCAGGCCAGGGCGATGATGAACTGCATGTTCTCGCACCACGCCGTGCCCGGATTCAGATCGCTGGCCAGGGCCAGCAGTCCGCCCGCGGCCAGAATCTCCTTCGCCGGAGTGAAGCGGGTCTCCCCCAACCCGAAGGGTGTCGCCGGCAGCGCCACGGCCACGGTTGAGCCGAGGCCCAAGGCTTCGATGTCGGACCTGGTCGTATGCACCAGATGATCGGCCGACGCCGCGCCCATGTCGACAGCCAGGCGCGTCCCCCCGAGGCTGGCGAATTCGTCGGCGTGGACCTTCAGAGGGAACCCTAACCTGCGGGCGGTTTCCAGGATGCGCCGGGTCTGCTCCAGGTCGAACGCGCCGGCCTCGCAAAAGACGTCGACGAATGGCAGGCGCCGGGTGGAGGCGTGCAGATTCCACCACTCGCGAACGGCCGGAAGCATTTCGCCGCAGACTTTGTCGACGTAGGCCTGGGGGTGGTCCTGGAACTCGGGCGGCACGGCGTGGGCGCCGAGAAACGTCGGCACCAGACGGACCGGGCCCTCCTTGTCCAGACGCAGGATGACCTCCAGCATGCGCAGCTCGGCCTCCGTCTCCAGCCCGTAACCGGTCTTGGCCTCGGCCGTGGTTGTGCCGTGACGGAGCATCCGGGTCAGCCTGGGCCTGGCCTCGCGCATGAGATCCTCCACACTGGCCTGGCGAGTCTTGGTCACCGTGGAGGCGATCCCTCCGCCCGCAGCCATGATCTCCATGTAGCTGGCGCCGGCGATGCGCTGCTCGAACTCGGCGGCGCGGTCACCGGCCCACACCAGATGCGTGTGGGCATCGACGAATCCGGGCAGGACGACCTGGCCGGCGGCGTCGATCTCTTCGGGCGCGGCGTAGGTCCGGCGCATGTCGCTTGAGGCGCCCACCGCAAGAATCTTGCCGTTCGCCACCGCGACGGCGCCATCTTCGATGATGGCCAGCCGTCCAAGCTCCCGCCCTCGTTGAGGGCCCCCGGCCAGGGTCAGCAGCTGCGCCGCGGAGTGAATGATCAGGTCAGCGTCCATATGTTGCCCCAGTGGATTACGAGTCACGAATCACGTGTCACGTGCGGCCCATGATCCTCGCGCACGAAGAGTACCAGGACGGCCAGAGCCGCCAGGTTGAGGCCCACGGATGCACTCGCATTGGCCAGGATGCCGCCGGCGAACAGCGAAGGGCCGGTCAGCGCGCCGAGCGACCGGCCTACGGATATCGCCGAGATGTTGGCCGACATCGTTGTGGCGCGGGCGGCCGGCACCAGCTCCGTCATCAGCGGCAGGCTGCTCACGATGGTGAACTCGAAGGTGATGTAGAAGACAAACAAGGCGACGAGTGCACCGGCGGTCGTCGTGCCCACGACCGGCAAGGCCAGGCCGGCAAGGGAGTTGAGGATGATCCCCAGCGCGACGGCTCGCCGCTTTCCCAATCGATCGGCAAGGATCGCGACCAGCCCTTCGCCGCCCAGCTCGGCCATACCGATCACGGCCGAGGCCGCTCCGAGGGCGGCCACCTGCAGGCCGAAACTGTTTTCCATCCACAGCCCGAAGACGATGCTGACGCTTTCGTTGGCGAAACTTGCCAGGAGGCTGAAGACGAGTCCGGCAATCGCCGCCGGATGGCGCAGGACGCTCTGCAGGTGACTGACCATCGAAGGCCCGGCAGATGGACGCCCCGGATCCGCAGGCAGCATCCAGGCCAGCAGGGCGGCGGTGCCCAGCGTGCCGAACGCCAGCCACGGGAAGGGGGACGCCCATCCCTGGCGCGCCATGAGCCAGCCGACGAGCGGCATCCCGATGAGATAGGGCAGAGACCATCCCAGCTCGGTGGCAGCGATGGCCAGCCCGCGCTGTGCATAGCTCACACGGTCGGCCAGGTAGGCCTGCATGGCCGGATCGAAGAGGATCCTGCCGACCGCGGTTCCCAAAAGGGCGACGAAGACCGTGCCGTAGCTTGGAGACAACGCCACCAGAGTCAAACCCAGCCCGGCCAGCGCCAGTCCAGCAACCATGCTTCGTTTCTGGCCCGAACGGTCGGCTGAGGACCCGAGAAGCGGCGCAGCGATTCCCAGACTCGACCGGGCCGTGATGGCGAGGGTCACGGCCTGTACATCGACATTGAGCCCGCGCGCGATGGCCGGCAAGAAAGGATAGACCATGCGATACGCGGTGTTGATGACGGTCCGAGTGACGAAGAAGGCCACCAGCTGGTATCGGAGGCGGCCCGGGGCGCGTGGGGATCGGTTCAAGATCGGCGCTGGTGAAGGGCGTAGGCGATCATCGCGGCTGCGCCCACGCAGCAGAATTGAATGACCAGGAAGACGGCGATGATGGCTGCGGCGCCGGACCCGAACACGGGTGATGCCGGATGCATCACCGACGCCGTTCGAGACAGGGAGAAGGCCAGAACCCCGAACGTGAGAACGTTCAGGACGGAGGCCCATGTCGGACGACCGATCAGCAGAATGGCGGCCTGCACCAGAACGGCCGCAACGGCGAAGCTCACGCCCAGGCGCCAGCGCGGCTCGGCGAGGTACAGCCCGCCCCAGGTGGCCTGCATGGTCCACATGCTGATCGGAAGGTACGTCACCCAGAAGAACGTGCCGGTCTGGCCCAGGGCCAGCGACCATGCGTGGAGGCGGTTCGAGCGGCGAAGCAGGCCCACCAGTCCCGAGATGGCGGCGGAAGCGAGCGCAACGATCGACGTCCATACCCACGCGCCGTGGAGGTAGACGAGACCGACCGCCTGACCCAGAAGTCGTTCCTCGGGTGCGGCTGCACTTACGGCGCCGGCCAAGCCAAGAAGAAGGAGGGCAAGCACCAAGGGCTGGAACATCGGGCCGATTCTACTTCCGCGTGCAGGAAGAGACGACGCGTGAACCGTTGCCTCCCCTCACGTGTCGACAGCGCCTCACCAACGATCCCAGTGCACCATCTCGGCGAACGGGCGCCGGCCGCCCCGGCGAGGGGCGGCGGTCATCTGCTCCGGATGCAGCGGCCGTCCGAAGGAGAGTGCGACCGGGAGGTGCACATCCTTCGGCACACCCAGCAGCGTGCGCGCTTGCTCCTGCTCGTAGATGGTTGCCAGGCAGGAACCGACGCCGCGTTCCCAGGCCGCCAGCTGCATGTAGGCTGCTGCCTGGCCTGCGTCGAACAGGATCGACCAGCGCTCAGCGGGATCGGGAGTGGCCAGAACGACGCCCAGCGCCGCGTGAGCCAGATGGCCGGCGTATGTCCCTGTTCGACTTAGGGCCTCCAACGTCTCACGATCCTGAATGGCGATGAATTGCCATGGCTGCCGGTTCTTGGCCGACTGTGCGCGTCGGCCGGCTCTCAGGATCCACGCCACCTCATCGGCGGAGAGAGGATCAGCGGCGAACTCTCGGATGGCGCGCTTCGTACGGATGGCCTCGGCCACATCCATGACAACCTCCGCTGACTCTGCTGGGGACGCCTCGGCGGGGAGGCGGGTTATTCGATGGTCTTGCGGGGCGGTTCGGGCAGGGGCCGAAGGTAAACGCGGTGCGAGTCGTACGACTCGACGCGGCCGTTGTTCTTCAAGGCCTCCAGATCGCTGTCGGTAACGGGATGACCGTAGTCGTGTTCATCGAAAGGCCGGAAGTCACCGGTCAGGATGTCCTGGACGCGACCGTCTCCCCAGTCGAGGACGATCTCACCGGTCTGGAGGGCGAAAACCCACTCGCGTGTGACGGGGATGCCGGTGGTCATGAGCGGACTGACTCTGCCAGAGGAGGCTGGAAAATGCAAGGCCGCCGCGCCGCGGCAGCCCTGGATCGATGCATCGACTGCAAGGAAACTAGTGGGTGGTCCTGCCGTTGCCGAGCAAGGCAGCAAAGGTTGTCGAGGTCAGGTCCTTCACCAGGCTCGCCTGGGCCTTGCACCAGACGCCGTGCACGGGACAATCGGCGCCGAAGGTGCAGACCGAGGGATCGGTCACGCATTCGTTGAGCGTGATGGGCCCGTCGATGGCCTCGACCACCTCGAGCAGCGTGATCTGGGATGGGTCGCGCGCCAGGGTCACCCCGCCACGAGCGCCGCGGGACGTCTGCACCATGCCCGCCACCGAGAGCTGAGATACGATCTTTGCCAGGAAGGATGGGGGAATTCGCTGCTCGCGGGCAATCTGGCTGGTGGGGGCTCGGCGCCCGTCAGCCAAGCCTGCCAAGTACAGCACTGCCCGTACTGCATAATCTGCCTGTTTCGTGATCTGCATGCCTGCCTCCCCCCATAATTCGGAAATCTCGGCCCTTACCGACAGGAGTTGTCGGTTTCCCATCAAGTTTAGGCTCCGGCCCAGGGGGGAGCAAGTGAAAGTTGTCACTGGAGCGTTGTGACAATGTACGAGCGGGAGGGGGTCAGCTTCCAGCCACCAGCCACCAGCCACCAGTCTCGGCAGATGCGTGCTTCCAGTCGCCGGGACCGCAAAAATCGGCTGGGAGGCTTTGTGCCACGACCGCCCTCTCCGGAATCTGGCCGGTGCGTCCAAGTTGACGGCTGACGGCTGAAAGTCCGCCCGGCCGATGGTATCATTCGCTGGCCGCCCTCCCCGGGCGGCGCGTTTGCGGAGGGCCCGGATGTGAAAGACATCAGCGTCATCGGCGTCGGGTATGTCGGCCTGGTCACCAGCGCAGGCTTTGCCGACCTCGGAAACCGCGTGATTGCCCTCGACATCGACGAGGCGCGGATCGCCGGCCTGAAGCGGGGCGAAATGCCCATCTACGAGCCGGGGCTCAAGGAGGTCGTCGGGCGGAACGTCGCCGGGGGGCGCCTGGGTTTCACGACGTCCTACGCCGAGGCCCTCCAGAAGGCGGACTTCGTCTTCATCGCCGTCGGAACGCCGGCGAGCGTCGACGGCGAGGCCGATCTCCAGTATGTGCGCGCCGCGGCCGAGTCCGTCGCCACGCACATGACGCGCCCGATCGTCGTCGTCAACAAATCCACCGTGCCGGTGGGGACGGGCGACTGGGTGGCGGAGATCATCCGCGCCCATCAGCCGCGCCCGATCCCGTTCTCCGTGGTTTCCTGTCCGGAGTTCCTGCGCGAAGGTTCGGCCATCGCGGACTTCATGAGTCCGGCGCGAACCGTCTTGGGCTCTCTCGACCCGGAGGCGGCGCACCGGGTGGCCCAACTACACCTCCCGCTGCGCGCTCCGATCATGATCACCGATTTGCGCACGGCGGAAATGATCAAGTACGCTTCCAACGCCTTCCTAGCGACCAAGATCTCGTTCATCAACGAGATCGCCAATATTTGCGAGGCGCTGGGGGCGGACGTGAAAGAGGTCTCGCGCGGGATGGGCTACGACCCGCGCATCGGGCCGCATTTCCTGGACGCCGGGCTGGGCTACGGAGGCTCGTGCTTCCCCAAGGACGTCAACGCCCTGGCCTTCATGGCGGCCGACAAGGGCCGTCATCCGCAGCTGCTTCAGGCCGTGATGGATATCAACGCCGACCGCCGACGGCAGCTCGTCGAGCGCACCGCGGAGCTGGTGGGCGAGCTTCAAGGGCGGGTGGTGGGTCTGCTGGGCCTGTCGTTCAAGCCCAACACCGACGACATGCGCGAGGCGCCGTCGCTCGAGGTGGCGCGTCTGCTTCTGGAGGCCGGGGCGCGGCTGCGCGCCTACGATCCCGTGGCGATGTCCCGCGCCTCCGAACTGCTGCCGCAGGTTGAGATGTCCGCTACGCCGTACGACCTGGCGCAGGGCGCCGATGCCCTGATCGTGTGCACCGAGTGGAACGAGTTCAAGCAGCTGGACTTCGAACGGCTGCGAGCCGCCATGCGTCAGCCGGTGCTGATCGACGGCCGCAATCTCTACGATCCGGCCGAAATGATCCGCCTGGGATTCCGCTATCGCGGGATCGGCCGAGGCTACGGGCCCGACGGCCGGCCGCTCGATGCGGTGGCGGCTTACGAGGCGGCGCGTTGACCCGGAAACAGGCGCCGCGGCCGTTGCGCGTCCGCCTGCGCAACGGGCTGGTCGTCCGCCTCAAGGAAATCCACACCGCCCCGCTGGTGTCGTTCTGGGTGTGGTATCGCGTCGGCTCGCGCAACGAACGGCCCGGCCTCACCGGCATCTCCCACTGGGTCGAGCATATGCAGTTCAAGGGCACGCGGGCGTTTCCGGCCGGCGTGCTGGACCGGGCCATCTCGCGCGACGGCGGATTCTGGAACGCCTTCACCTGGCACGATTGGACGGCCTATTTCGAAACGATGCCGGCCGACCGGATCGACCTCGCCCTGCGGTTGGAAGCCGACCGGATGACGCGCAGCCTGTTCGAAGCGGAAGAAGTGGGCTCCGAGCGCACGGTGATCATCTCCGAGCGCGAGGGCCACGAGAACGAGCCCACCTTCCGTTTGTCGGAAGAAGTGCAAGCGGCCGCCTTCCGAGTCCACCCGTATCACCACGAGGTCATCGGGGACCTGGCCGACTTGCGCACAATGACCCGCGAGGATCTCTACCGGCATTACCGGACCTACTACGTTCCCTCCAATGCGTTGATCGCCGTCGCCGGAGACTTTCGAGCGGCGTCGATGCTGGCCCGGATCCGCCAGCTCTTTGGACGTATCCCGCGCGCGGCAGCCCCATCGCCCGCGATTCGCGAGGAACCTCCCCAACGCGGCGAACGCCGTGTGGTGGTCGAGGGGCCCGGGGAGACGCCTTTCCTGGAGGTCGCCTACCGCTCCCCGCCGGCAGCCCATGCGGATTTCTTCCCGCTGGCGGTGCTCGACAGCATCCTGGCCGGGGCCTCGAGCCTGAACCTTTTCGGCACGGGGCTTTCGAACAAGACCTCGCGGCTGTACAAAGCCCTCGTCCAGGGCGAGGTGGCCGCGTCCGTCAGTGGAGATCTCTCGGCCACGATCGACCCCTACATGTATTCTCTGCGGGCCACCGTGCGTCCCGACCGCCGCCCGGAGCAGGTGCTGGAACGCATGGATGCCGAGGTCGATCGGCTGCTTCAGCATCCCGTTGCCGCGGATGAGGTGGCCAAGGCCATCAAGCAGGCGCGGGCCCTGTTCGCGTATGGAAGCGAGAGCATCACCAACCAGGCTTTCTGGCTGGGCTACAGCGAGATGTTCGCCGATTACAGCTGGTTCGAAGGTTATCTGGAGAAGATCTCGGCTGTGACGGCCGAGGACGTGCTGCGCGTGGCCAGGAGCTATCTGCGTCCTTCGTCCCGCGTGGTCGGCATCTACCGCCCAGTGCCCGAGGCGGCCCATGCCTGAGACGAAGATCGCTCTGCCTCGGCTGGATGTGCGCTCGCTTCCCGGGCCGGAGAACATCCTGCGTGAAGTCTTGCCGAATGGGATCGTCGTCCTGGCGCGGGAGAACTTCTCCAGCCCTTCGGTCGTGGTCAGCGGATATGTGGCCGTGGGCGCGCTGCACGAGCCGGACTCGCAGGCGGGTTTGGCCAATCTGACGGCTTCGGCGCTGACGCGGGGAACCGCCAGGCGTACCTTCGAAGCCATTTACGAGTCGATCGAGTCCATCGGCGCCTCGATCTCCTTTTCGGCGGGGAAGCATTCCACGTCCTTTCACGGGAAGTCCCTGGCGGAGGACCTGGGCGTGTTGCTGGGTATCCTGGCCGAGGTCGTTCGCGAGCCGACCTTCCCCGCGACCGAGGTCGACCGACTGCGCGCCGAGAAGCTGACCGCGCTGGCGATCCGCGACCAGGACACCGGCTCCGTCGCCGGGCTCGAGTTCGACGGTATGGTCTACGGCGGGCACCCCTATCGGGTGCCGGCGGAAGGCTGGCGCGAGACCGTCGAGACCCTCACCGCTGACGATGTGACCGCCTTTCACCGACGCACGTACGGGCCACGCGGGCTGGTCTTGTCGGTCGTCGGCGCGGTCGATCGGGTATCGGCGGTGGCTGCGGTTGACCGCGCGCTCGGGGATTGGGCCAATTCCGATCAGGCAGCGGAACCGACCCTGCCGGCCTTGGGGCCCATTTTGGGAATTGTTCGCCGCGAACGCTCGCTTCCGGGAAAGAGCCAGTGCGATCTGGTTCTCGGCGTTGCCGGGCCTCGCCGAGTCGATCCGGACTACCTGGCCGCGGCCCTGGGCAACAACGTCCTCGGTCGGTTCGGGATGTACGGCCGCATCGGCGACGCCGTGCGCGAGGCCGCCGGGCTGGCCTATTACGCCTACTCGGCGCTGTCGGGCGGCCCGGGGCCGGGGCCATGGTCGGTGCTGGCGGGCGTCAATCCCGCCAATGTCGATCGAGCCATCACTTTGATTCGACAAGAGATCGGGCGCTTCGTGACGCGCAAGGTGTCGGCCGAAGAGCTGCGTGAGAACCAAGCCAACTTCATCGGCCGCGTGCCGCTCCAGTTGGAGTCGAACGAAGGCGTGGCCAGCGCGTTGGTCAACATCGAGCGCTATCAGCTGGGCCTGGACTACTACCCGCGTTACCCCGAGCGGATCGCCGCCATCAGCCGCGAGGCTGTGTTGGAGACCGCGCGCCGATTCCTGAACCCCGACCGGCTGGCGATCGCCGTCGCCGGCCCGCCGCTGAAGAGCGCTCAGGAATGAAGCCTGCGCCTCAGGCATCGCAAAGATGATGCACTCCGGGGTCGACCTGATCGAAGTCGAGCGGATCGACCAGGCGATTCTGCGCTATGGAGACCGGTTCTTCGATCGCTTCTTCACCCACCAGGAGCTGATCGATGCCGGCGGTCGCACCCCGGCTCTGGCGGCGAGGTTCGCCGCCAAGGAGGCGGTTTCGAAGGCGCTGGGGTCGGGCATCGGGGAAGTCGGCTGGAAAGACATCGAAATCGTGACCGGGCGTGATCGCCAACCTGTGTTGAAGTTGCACCACCGGGCGCTCGAGCTGTCCCGCGAATTGGGGATCAAGGCCTGGGCGATCAGTCTGAGCCACACCCATGAACACGCGGTGGCCATCGCCGTCGGATACGGGGGCGGCGGATGACGGATCGAGGCCCGAGGGTCGGGATGGCCGCCGAAGGCTCGCTCGAGGTGACGCCCGACCTGGTCGCCTCGCACCTGGGCAGCGGCGGGCTGCGGGTGTTCGCTACCCCGGCGATGGCTTTGCTCGTCGAACGGACCTGTCACTCGATGCTCCAGCCGCACCTGCCGGAAGGGCAATCGACTGTGGGGCTCGAGATCCGCGTCCGCCACCTGGCCCCGACGCCGCTCGGAAAGACCGTCCGTATTCGGGCGGAGATCGTCGCCCTCGAGGAGCGTGCGGTCGATTTTCGGGCCGAGATTTGGGACGATACGGAAAAGGTCGGCGAGGCCGAGCATCGCCGGATGGTCATCGACCTAGAGCGGTTTCTCAAGAAGGTTGAGGCCAAGGCGAAGTAGGCCGTCAGCCGTCAGCCATCGGCCATCGGCCACCAGCTGCCAGTCAACAGCCACCAGCCATCGGCTGTCGATTCAAGGACTCGCTGTCGCCCAACGGCCCTTTGGGTGCGAACCTTGCTTCAAGTCCCCGGCAGGGCCACGAGTATTGGCTTCTTAAGGCGACCTTTGACGCTTGGGCGCGGGCATGGTAGACTTGCATCACGCTCCCGCCAGGGATCGTTCTTGGCGGGAGTGATTCTGCCCCGGACTAGGGGCTATCCCACACGCTTCCCGACTCAACCGGGCGTGCCCCTACGGGGGTTCCGGAAGGGGATGACGGAAGCGGAGGCTCAACGCGAGGAGGCACGACCGTCATGTCCGTCATCAGCATGAAAGCCCTGCTCGAAACCGGCGTCCACTTCGGCCATCGGACCCGCAAGTGGAACCCGGCGATGAAGCCCTTCATCTTCACCGAACGCAACGGAATCCACATCATCGATCTGCAGCAGACGGTCAACGCCCTGGAAAAGGGATATGGCCTCGTCCGGGACGCGGTCGCTGCAGGCGGCTCGGTGCTCTTTGTGGGGACCAAGCGCCAGGCGCAGGAGACGATGGAAGCCGAGGCGGCGCGCAGCGGCATGCCGTTCGTCAACACGCGCTGGCTCGGCGGCACGCTGACCAACTGGCGCACCATCCGCAGCCGCATCGAAGAGCTGACCTCGCTCGAGAAAGCGCGCGACGGCGGCGGTTTCGAAAAGCTCACCAAGAAGGAAGCGCTGGGCAAGACGCGCAAGATCGAGCGCCTGCAGGGCCGCCTCGGCGGCTTGCGCACGATGCGCAACCTGCCCAGCCTGCTCTTCGTCGTCGACGTGCGGCGCGAGGAGACGGCCATCCATGAGGCCAACCTGCTCAAGATCCCCGTCCTGGCCCTGGTCGATACCAACTGCGATCCCGGCGGCGTGGACTACGTCATCCCCTCCAACGACGACGCCATCCGGGCCATCAAGCTGCTGACGGCCAAGATCGCCGACGCGGTTCTCGAGGGGCGCGCCCTGCGCAAGGATCTGCCCGAGGAAGAGGAAGCCGGCCTCCCGGCGGATGAATTGCGCCGGCGCCAAGCCGCGGAAGAACCGGTCATGACCGACGAGGATCTTCTTGGCGAGGCCACCCTGGCCAAACTCCAGAGCGGCGTGTTCGACGAGGATTTGGGTGTGACTTGGGTCGAGGCGGCCAAGTTTGGCCTGGCGACCGAGGAAACGAAGGAAGGCGAGACCCCTTCGACCGAACCCGAAGCCGGGGCCGCGAGCGAGAAGCCGGCCGAGGGCGAGAAACCGGCCGAGGGCGAATGATGTCGACCAGCGCGGAACTCATCAAGCAGCTGCGGGAACAGACCGGCGCGGGGGTCAAAGACTGCCGCGACGCGCTCCAGGCGGCGGGCAACGACCTCGAGAAGGCCGCCGCCCTGCTGCGCGAGAAGGGCCTGGCGGCCGCCTCGAAGCGAGCCGATCGCGAAACCCGCAACGGCGTGCTCGACCTGTACAGCCATGGCGAAGGGCGAGTGGGTGTGATGGTCGAAGTCAATTGCGAGACGGACTTCGTCGGGCGGACGAAGGAGTTCCGAGCCTTTGCGCACGAGGTCGCCCTCCAGGTGGCGGCGGCCTCGCCGCGATGGGTCCGGCCGGAAGACATCCCGGCCGAGGTCGTGGAGCAGGAGCGGGCCAAAGCCCGCCAGATGGCCCTGGACGAAGGCAAGCCCGAGCGCGTCGTCGATCAGATCGTGGCCGGGCGGATAGAGAAGTTCATCGTGGAGAACTGCCTGCTGAAGCAGCCGTACATTCGGGATGAAACGCGCACGTTGAACGACCTGCTCCAGGATGTCATTGCGACCACGGGAGAGAACGTCGCCGTCCGGCGCTTTGTGCGCTGGGCTGTGGGGGAGGACTCGTAACCGCTCGGGCCAACCG
The DNA here is from genome assembly GCA_035693825.1 of Anaerolineales bacterium. Taxonomy (GTDB): domain Bacteria; phylum Chloroflexota; class Anaerolineae; order Anaerolineales; family E44-bin32; genus MGOM01. The sequence continues at coordinate 19,413 of DASSGB010000068.1, read as the reverse complement.
CAAGGTTGGCCCGAGTTTCATCGCCGACTGGCCGCGCTCGGCGAGCCGGCCCCGGAGGGGCGCTATGTCGGAACCCATCTACCGCCGCGTGTTGCTCAAGCTGGGGGGCGAGGCTCTGGCCGGACCCCAGGGATTCGGCATCGACCCGCAGCGAGCGGACGAAGTCGCGGGCAAAGTCCGCGAAGTGGTGGGGCTGGGGATCCAGGTCGCCATTGTGATGGGGGCGGGCAACCTGTGGCGCGGGCGCGAGGGGATCTTGCGCGGCATGGAACGCGCCACGGCCGACTACATGGGCATGGTCGGAACGGTCATGAACTCGCTGGCCCTGCAGGATGCACTGGAGCGTGCCGGGGTCATCACCCGGGTGATGACCGCCATCGAAATGCGCGCCGTGGCCGAGCCTTACATACGCCGGCGCGCCATCCGCCATCTGGAGAAGGGCCGCGTGGTGATCCTGGGCGGAGGCACGGGCAATCCGTACTTCTCGACCGACACGGCCGCCGCCCTGCGGGCGATGGAGATCGACGCCAACGTGGTCATCAAGGCCACCAAGGTGGACGGCGTCTACGAATCGGATCCGCAGAAGGATCCGAGCGCTAGGCGCTTCGACCGCCTGACCTACATCGAGGCCCTCAACCGTCGCGTCCAGGTCATCGACAGCACGGCCATCTCGCTGTGCATGGACAACGAGCTGCCCATCCTGGTGCTCGACCTGTGGCAGCCGGACAGCCTGCTGCGCGCCGTTCGCGGCGAGGCCGTCGGGACGAAGATCGCCGCGTAGGGCACCAGGGCCCCGTGGCACCAAGGCGCCAACTCGGCGCCCAGTTTCCCAGGTGCCTTGGTGCCCCGGTGCCTGATTTCTGGCGACTAACCACTGGCCACTGACCACCGCCTCTGCTCGGCTCCCCAAAACTCGGGTTTTGGGCTATCCTATGGGCCCCAGGATCCCCTCGGGCAAGCCTGACCCGAGCAGGAGACTACTCCCATGGTCAACGAGGCTTTGTCGGAAGCAGCATCGCGGATGAAGGGAGCGGTGCGCACCCTGGAGGACGCCCTGGCGACCATTCGCACCGGGCGCGCCTCGCCGGTTTTGGTCGAGCGACTGCCGGTTGAGTACTACGGCAGCCCCACGCCCCTGATCCAGCTGGCCACGATTTCTGCGCCCGAACCGCGGCTGCTGACCATACGCCCCTTCGATCAGGCGAGCCTCAAGGACATCGAGCGCGCCATCCAGGCCTCCGACCTCGGCCTGACGCCCAACAACGACGGCAAGATGATCCGCCTGGTGATCCCTCCGCTGACCGAAGAGCGGCGGCATGAGCTGGTCAGGATCGTGCGCAGCCGGGCGGAAGAGGCGCGGGTGGCGGTGCGCAACGTGCGCCGCGATGTTCACAACGACCTGCGCGAGTTCGAACGCGAGAAGGTGATCTCGGAGGACGATCTCAAGCACGGCGAAACCGAGCTGCAGAAGATCACCGACGAACACATCGAGGCCATCACCAAGGCCGCCGAACGCAAGGAAGCCGAAGTCCTCGAAGTCTGAAACGCGCCCTGCGGGGAATGCCTTGGCCCATCCGAAAGAGATTCCCGCCAAAGTCCCCCAGCACGTGGCCATCATCATGGACGGCAACGGGCGCTGGGCGCGCGCCCGCGGCCTGCCTCGCCTGGCCGGCCACCGCGCCGGTGTCGACAATCTGCGGCGCGTGCTCGAAGCGTGCGTTGAATTCGGTGTGCGCTTTCTTACGATCTACGCCTTTTCGACCGAGAACTGGGGCCGCCCGCCCGACGAAGTCCAGGGGTTGATGAACATCCTGGAGGACGTCATCGACCGCGAACTGCGCGAGCTGCATGCCAACGGCGTCCAACTTCGGCACATCGGGCGGCTGGAGGGCCTCAGTTCAGCGCTCCAGGAGAAAGTCCGCCAGGCGGTGGATCTGACGCGCGGCAACGCCAAGCTCGTCCTCAACATCGCCTGGAACTACGGCGGCCGGGATGAGATCGTCCACGCCATCCGACGGATGCTGGCCGACGGAGTGCAGCCGGAGGATGTGGACGAGGATCTGGTTCACCGCTATTTGTTCACCTCCGGCTCGCCTGATCCCGATTTGATCATCCGCACCTCCGGGGAGCTCCGGGTCAGCAACTTCCTGATCTGGCAGGGGGCTTACGCCGAGTGGTACGTCACCCCGACCTACTGGCCTGATTTCGGGCGTGAAGAGCTGCTCGAGGCGTTGTGGGAGTTCGCCCGGCGCGAGCGGCGCTTTGGCGGTGTGGTCGAGCCGATCCCACCCGCCTGACATGCTGCGCGAACGCGTCCTCGTCACCATCCTGCTGCTGCCGGCGGCCTTCTGGATCATTGCAGCCGGCGGCTGGCTTTTCGCCGCGGGAGTAGCCCTGGTGCTCGCCCTGGCCGCGGCCGAATTTGCCGCGCTCTTCCGTTCGGTAGGGCTGCGCCCGGCGGCGTGGGTCATGGCGACTGCCGTCGTGGCTCTGGTGGTGGGGCGGCAGGCCGACGGCTTCGCCAGCGGGCCGGCGTTGCTGGCCGGGACTGCCCTGGGCCTGATGACGTGGCATCTGGTGGATTACGAACGCGGGGCGCCGCGCTCGGGCACCGACTTCGCCGTGAGCCTGGGCGGGGCGGTCTACGTGGGATGGATCGGCGCCTATCTGATTTCGCTTCGGGGCCTTCCGGACGGCCTGTGGTGGCTTCTGACGGCTCTACCGGCCGTTTGGGTGGGCGACTCGGCGGCTTACTTCGTCGGGCGCGCTATAGGGCGGCATCGACTGGCTCCACGCCTGAGCCCGAAGAAGTCCTGGGAAGGTTATCTGGCGGGGATCGTCGGCGCGGCACTGGCTGGAGCCGGATTCGCTTTGCTGTGGACCATCCCCGCAGGGCCCGGAGCGAGTCTGACGGTGGGCCGAGGGCTGGTCCTGGGCTTGATCCTGGGGTCGGTCACGCCGCTGGGAGATCTGGGAATCAGCATGATCAAGCGCGAAGTCGAGATCAAGGATTCAGGGACGCTGCTCCCGGGCCACGGCGGTGCGCTGGACCGGCTGGATTCGTGGATATGGGCAGGGGTGCTGGGTTTCTACCTCGCGGTGGTCCTTCTTCGATAACTTTCCCGGGCACGCTGATGCGGCTAGCGGTGCTCGGACGCGTTCGCCGATGCTCTGAGCCGGAACGCGTGCGGACAGCAGGAAGTGCCATTGGCGTCCCGGACGTGGTTGCCTTGCGCCCTTGGGGTGGGCATGCTATAATGCGCCGAGTTCAAAGAACGGTTGCCCCAGGCAATCCCCCGCTGGGTTCATTCCAGACCGATACCTTGCACACACTGAGTCGAAGACTTCGCGTCTCTTGACACGTCGGAGGTCCCGCCTTTGGGCGCGCCGGTCCCGAGCCCGTCGAAGGACGCGCGCCGAGGCGGGAGGTCAACCTTCCTGGAGTCCACATGAACATAGGTCAACTTGAGGCCATGAATCTCCCCGACCTGCGAGTCATGTCGCGGGATCTGGAGATCGCGGGCGCGGCTCGCATGAAGAAGGATGACCTCATCCTCAAGATCATGCAGGCCGACGCCGAGCGCCGGGGGCTGGAGCTGCGCGGCGGCATTCTCGAAATTATGGGCGAGGGCATGGGCTTTCTTCGGGCGGATCATTACCTTCCGGGTCCGAACGACATCTACGTTTCGCAGTCGCAGATCCGGCGCTTTGGCCTGCGCACCGGCGACATGGTCATCGGTCAGATTCGTCCACCCAAAGAATCGGAGAAGTACTACGGCTTGCTGCGGGTCGAGTCGATCAACGGCATGGACCCCGAGGAGGCCAAGAACCGGCCGAAGTTCGAGGATCTGACCCCGATCTTCCCCGAGGAGCGTTTCGACCTCGAAACCGACCGGCACACGCTGGCCACGCGCATGCTCAACCTGGTGGCGCCGATCGGCAAGGGGCAGCGCGGCATGATTGTCTCGCCCCCGAAGGCCGGCAAGACCACCGTCCTCAAGCAAATCGCCAATTCCATTTCGTCCAAGTACCCCCAGGTGCACCTGATGGTGGCTCTGATCGGCGAGCGGCCCGAAGAGGTCACCGACATGGACCGCTCGGTCGACGCCGAGGTCATTTCGTCGACCTTCGATGAGCCGGTCAACTCGCACGTGCGCGTGGCCGAGATGGCCCTCGAACGCGCCAAGCGCCTGGTGGAGGTCGGCCGCGACGTCGTCATCCTGATGGACTCGCTCACCCGGCTGGCCCGGGCCTACAACCTGATGGTGACGCCCTCCGGCCGCACGCTGTCGGGCGGCCTCGACCCGGCGGCGCTCTATCCGCCGAAGCGATTCTTCGGCGCGGCGCGCAACATCGAGGACGGCGCCTCCCTGACCATCATCGCCACCTGCCTGGTCGACACCGGCTCGCGCATGGACGATGTGGTATACGAGGAATTCAAGGGGACCGGCAACATGGAACTGCACCTCTCGCGCCGGCTGCAGGAACGGCGCATCTTCCCGGCCTTCGATATCGAGCGCTCCTCCACCCGGCGCGAGGAGCTGCTCCTGGGCCCCGACATCACCCCGCGGGTCTGGCTCATGCGGCGCATGTTCTCGCACTTGATCTCGCCGCCGCCCAACGGCGCCGGCCAGGATGTGACCAACGCCACGGAGGCCCTCCTGCAGCAGATGAGTCGGACCGAGAACAACCTCGAATTCCTGGAGACCCTTCAGGAGGCCGGATAGGTGGAGCCGCGCCGAAGGCGGATCACCTCCCGGTTGAGCCTGTGGGCCCCGGCGATCGTAGCGATCGCCGGGTTGCTTTCCGCTGCGTGGGGCATCTGGGCCAACGTGCGCGCCGAGAGAGAGGCGCCTACGTGGTCCGAGCCTGAGGCGAACGCTCCCGCGGCGCCCCTCGACATCGACCTTCCGGCGTTCGAGGCCTCCGCCAAGGGCGCGCTCGTCTCGCGTATTGTGGAGCCGCGCACCGAGATCCGACAGCGGGCGCGCGTCGAAGTCCTGCGCTACACGGTGCAGGAGGGCGATTCCGTCTTCGGCATCGCCGACCGTTTTGCCATCGAACCTGAGACCGTCCTGTGGGGGAACTTCGAAACGCTCGAGGACGATCCTCACCTGCTGCGACCGGGCCAGGAACTCAACATCCTGCCGGTGGATGGAACCTACTACGAGTGGCAGGCCGGTGACAGCCTGACATCCGTGGCGGACTTCTTCGGCGCTCAAGTATCCGACATCGTGGATTGGCCCGGGAACAATCTCGATCCCGACAACCTTTCCATCGAGCCGGGCACCTGGCTCATCGTGCCGGGAGGCAAGCGCGCCTTCCGCACCTGGATCGTGCCGACGATCGCCCGCGGCCAGGCCGGCGTCGGCGCAGCCTTTGGACCGGGCGGCTGCACGGGAGACTACTCGGGAGGCGCGTTCGGCTCGGGCGGCTTCATCTGGCCCAGTGGCAATCATTACGTCTCGGGCAACGATTATTGGTCCGGGCATCTGGCCATCGACATCGCCGCGGGGACGGGGGACACGGTCTGGGCGGCCGACGCCGGCGTGATTGTCTTCGCCGGATGGTCGACCGTCGGCTACGGCAACATGGTCATGATCGACCACGGCAACGGGTGGCAGACGCTCTACGCACACCTCAACTCGGTGCGCGTCGCGTGCGGTCAAAGTGTGGGGCAGGGCGATTCGCTCGGCTCCGCAGGCTCGACAGGCAATTCGTCCGGACCCCACCTGCACTTCGAGACGCGCTTCGAAGGCGGCTTCGTCAATCCGTGGTATGTGCTTCCATGAGACCGGCTATCCGCGTTCAGCTTTCAGCTGTCAGTTGCCGGCTCATGGCTGACGGCTGATGGCTGATGGCCTCTTGCCGACGTGAGCCATAGATTGACGAAGCGACATAAGTCCCACTTGACTTGTCCTCCCCGGGCTGTTAGCATGCGCGGCCTGTCGGGGTCGGATTGACGCTTCCAACGGACTCATCAAGTCAGAATTCCACGCCCCCGCGCAACGGTGGGCGCCGGCGCGGCCTGTGGGCCGAGCTCGATGCGCGCGGGTGGAAGGATACGGCGCGCCGTTACGCCGGGCACCTGGCGATGGTGGTCATCGTCGTGGCTGCGGTGATTCTGGCGCGGGCCGGGTTCCTGGCCTTGCCCGGCGGCGAAGGCGGTGAGGGCGGTCTGTTCGCAGGCGCGGCCCCGACGGCGACAGTCCCTTCGATCTTCGGATTGGAGAACCTCCCGCCCTTCTCCGGCGGCACGGGGCTCTCGGCCATCATCCAGCGCAGAGTCGACAGCCACACCGAGATTCCCAACCGTCCTCGACTCGAGATCATCAAGTACGTAGTGCAAGATGGCGATTCGCTCTTCGGCATCGCCGAGCGATTCGGCCTCAAGCCCGAGACGCTCTTCTGGGGCAACTACGACCAGCTGAGTGGAGATCCTCACGCGCTGCGACCGGGTCAGGAACTGGATATTCTGCCCGTCGATGGTGCATCGTATGTGTGGCACGCCGGTGATGGGCTGAACGGAGTCGCCAAGTTCTTCGGCGTGGAACCACAAGACATCATCGACTGGCCGGGGAACAATCTCGACCCCGAGATGGATCTCGCCAACCCGTCGATCGTGGCCGGAACGGTGCTTGTCATCCCGGATGGCAAGCGCGAGGTGCCGACCTGGCGTTCGCCGCGCATCACGCGCGCCAACCCGGGCGTCGCCCGCATCCTTGGCCCCGGCGCGTGCGGCGCGGTCTATGACGGCCCGACCGGGACAGGTTCTTTCGGATGGCCGACGCCGCTTCACTATCTCTCCGGTTTCGATTTCAATCCGGGGCTGGGCCATCCGGCCATCGATATTGCCGGAGATACCGGGCACGGCATCGCTGCCTCCGACACCGGCGTCATCGTCTACGCCGGCGCGAACGACTACGGATATGGGCTGGTGGTGGTGATCGACCACGGTAACGATTGGCAGACCCTCTACGCCCACCTCAGTCAGGTGAATGTGGGCTGCGGGCAGTCCGTCTTTCAGGGGGGTCTGATCGGGCTTATGGGCTGTACCGGCAACTGCTCGGGGCCCCACCTGCATTTCGAAGTGCGCTACGGCGACGGTTTCGTCAATCCCTGGAACGTGTTGCCGTAGCGGCGATCCTCGCAGACGATTTGAAACTGTAGGGGCGGCTCGCGAGCCGCCCCTACGACCATCTCGGGATTGATGACGCGCTGGCGGATCTTGTAGGGGCACGCCATGGCGTGCCCCTACCATTCCATCGAATGCTCTACGGGCGTTCAATTGAACGCCCCTACCACCACCCTGTGCAATGGTGCGCGCTCGCGCATGTCGTAGCGGCATAAATGGCGGCGTGCCCCTACGATCTTGCATTCCCCCTCCCCCTTGAATGGGGGAGGGCAGGGTGGGGGTCGCGGCCCGCCGTCGATGCGTGCGTAGGGGCGGCCCCCGAGTTGCCTTCACCGTTTCTTGGAATGCCGTAGGGGCGTTCAATTGAACGCCCTACCACCACCCTGTGCATTGGGTGCGCGCTCGCGCATGTCTTAGCGGCACAAATGGCGACTGCCCCTGCAGTCACCTTCGAAGAACCTGCGGGCGGGCCGGGGCGGTTTCGCCCGGGCACACCATGTCCCGCTCGCGGAGGGAGAGGCTAGGGTGAGGGCGAGCTCACCTCGAACAGCATGCGGGGAGGGGCAGCCGCGCTATGTTGCAGAAGGAGTAGGGGCGAAGCATGCTTCGCCCCTACGTCTCTTGGCGCTTCTCCATCAGGAACAAAACGCGCTCCGAATCCTTGACCCGATCCATCGCACGGATCGAATGCGAGCGCCGGAAGGCCTCCTGCACGCCCTCCAACGTGTAATCGGTAAAGATGTCTTTGCGCGAAGACAGCAGTCGCTGCACCTGCGAATCACTCTTGGGGACGAATTCGAGGATCAGCCATCGCCCATACGAGGCGAGGGTCTCCGCCACCATCGACAGCGGAACGTTGTTGGCGATCGCCAGGTGGTGGATGAGCGCCAGCGCCATCACCACGTCCGCCGGACCGCGCTCCGCCAGCGACATGCGCTCGCCGTGGGCCCAGCCCTGCGCCGGGCTGGGATTGCTGAGGTCGAGCCGCAGCGGCAACACATTCTTCTCGCCTCGCTCGCGGCAGCGGCGATAGTGAACCTCGACCGCACTCGGGTCGAGATCGAAGGCGATCGTCGTGCTGCCGGCCTCGGCCGCCAGCCGGCTGAAGGTCCCCACGTTGGCGCCCAGATCCCAGGTGCTCTTCGGTCGAATCCGATCGATGTATCCCGCCACGAGTCTGCGCTTTGATTCGAGCGCCGCGGCGGAATAGTTGTGCTCCTGCTCGTAGTCGGCCCAATCTGTGCCGCCCGGCGCCCAATCCAAGCCGCCTACCGTCGACTTGAGGCTATCCACCAATCCGCGCATGGCGTTGAGCGACATGCGGCTCTTGGAAGCGGCTTCAGGCGCCGTCCCGGCGTAGCGGCGCTGGCTGGCGGCGTGCAGGTGGATGTGGGCCAGGAGGCCCGGCTGCAAGCGGGTCTTTCCGGGCAACAGATGGCTGGTGAGATCGAGGGGCAGCCCGTCGATATGGATCCGCAGAAGGTCCCCGATACGGATATCGACGCGAGCCATCAGCGCCAGCGGCGCCAGGAAATGCCGGCAGAACTGCCGGTAAGCCACCCACGGCTCGCCTTCCGTCCACGGCTCGAACGAAAGCGAATCGATCAGCACCGGACGGCCCTGGTGGAATTGGATGTTGTACGCGCTGGAGTCCTTCAGCGTTAGCCCGCGCCCCAGGGCGCGCTCCTGGATCGCCAGCGTCAGAAGCGCGGCGTCCTTGAGCTGGCTGAAGCACCATTCGTACGGGTACGAGACAAAGGCGATCGGCTCGGGCCGAAGGACAAGGGAGGCGAGAGTCTCATCGGCCGGGGGTTCCTTCACGACCTCGTGAGGGATGAGCCATCCGCCTTCGACAAGTTCCTCCTGGAGGCCGGAGGAGACGAGAAGGTCGTAGCTGGGTCGGTAGTTGTGGTTGACCTGGCGGAAGAGGATCCCGCCGCGCGAGAAGAGAAAACCACTCGGATCGCGGAACGAGGCGCCGATCCGGCGACTACTGGTCATGCTCGTCGGGCTTGCGGCCTCCACGGGTGAAGATCCGCTGGAAGAAACCCTTGACCTTGGCCCACTGCGTCCGCAGAACGAAGAGCCCTCCGAGAATGCCAGCCAGCAAGAGCTGCAACAAGAAACTTCCCGACCCGGGGTCGAGGTAGGCTGGCGGCGCCGTGAGAATCCCGCGCCCTAGGATGCTCATGAGGCCAGGATCGGGCATATTTTCCTCCTCGCTTCGGCCTTCCAGGGCCGGTAAGGGTCCGGCCTACATCAATGAGCCGCTTCCATCGGAAGCGGCTCCAGCGCCCTCGGCGTGACTTGAACACGCGGCCCCTTGGTCCGCAACCAAGTGCTCTATCCGCTGAGCTACGAGGGCATGTCGACTGTCCGGCAGCGCCTCGGAATGGCCGATCGCGCCGCGCGGCTGGCGGGGAGGGAGGGATTCGAACCCTCGGTCGAGGATTTAAACCCCCGACAAGCGCTTAGCAGGCGCCCCCGATCGGCCATCTCCGGCACCTCCCCGGGTGGAGCCAGGCGGAGGGAGAGGGATTCGAACCCCCGGTGGGTTGCCCCACAGCTGTTTTCAAGACAGCCGCCTTCGTCCGCTCGGCCATCCCTCCGGGTTCGTTTCACTCCCCCGAGCTTCGGCATTCTACCATGCGCGGCTGTGACCGTCGACTCTCTAATATCCTTTCCCTACCGGGGACTTGAAGCTTGAGGGCGCTGCCCAGAAGCCGTTGGGCGAGTGCTTCTGACCACTCACCACTCACCACTGGCCACTGACCACTGGCCACTTCCTACCGCTGCCACACCTGGTAGATCCCGAGCCGGCCGCCTTCCCCGTCCGACCGGAAGGTTTCCTTTACGCGGAAGCCGCATGACCGGGCAAGGTCCTCCAGCGTTTCTGGCGTGAAGAGATGCACGTAGCGCAGGCCCCGGCCGCCCTCGCGCCAGTCCAGAAGGTAGTCGCCGGGTTCGACTTCCTCCTGCGTCATGCCGAGGTTTTCCCAGGGGACGATTCTCTTCATCATGCGGGCACTGCCCGAGAAGTCCCACACCGAAACGACCATCCAGCCTTCCGCGCGCAGGCAGGGCCGGACCCGGCCGACGAACTCGCGGCGCAAGGCCTCGCCCGGAAGGTGATGAAGGATGGCCAGCGCGAAGATCCAGTCGAAAGGAGTCGCTTCCACCCGGTCGGCCCAGTGCGCCTCGGCCAACTCGCCGGCGATGAAGGAAGCCTGCGGATGATCGACCGACCGGCGGGCTTTCTCGATCAGTTCGCGGCTGGAGTCGATTCCGACATAGCGGCCGCGATGGCCGGCTTTCGCCAGCGCCGCGGCCAACAAACCATGTCCGCACCCCAGGTCGAGCACCGACTGTTCCGATCCGATGCCGAGAATCGCCCTCGCAGCTCCAGGTTGGAGCCGAGGGCGCTTGAGCGTGAAGGCCGAAGCGAACCTTTGATAGAATCCTCGATTGAGATCCAGCAACTTCGTTGCGGTCAGCGCTTCCACGAGGCTAGTATACGGCGGATGGACCGACAGGCCTGGCTCGCCGCTCGTCAATATCGCCAGGAAGAACTCCGGCTGGCGTCGCGCGTCCTGGACGAGGTCGCCGCCGGCGCCGGCGTGAACGACGCCCTGCGTCGTCATCCACTTCCTTCGGGCGGGTTCCTGGGGAAGCACGTGCTGGTGCGCGCCTACCACCAACGCGCGGCGCGCGGCGACCTGCCCGACGTCCCCGATCTGCTTCGGCGAATTCGGATGAAGCCCGTGCGCACGCTCTCGGGCGTCACGACGGTCACCGTCCTCACCAAGCCCTACCCGTGTCCGGGCCGCTGCGTGTTCTGCCCGACCGACGCGCGCATGCCGAAATCGTATCTGCCCGATGAGCCCGGCGCCATGCGCGGCCTCGAGCACGACTTCGATCCCTTCCACCAGACTCGCTCCCGGCTGGAGGCGCTCGAAGCGATCGGCCATCCCACAGGCAAAGTCGAGCTGCTCATCCTGGGTGGAACCTGGAGCGCCTATCGGCGCGACTACCAGGAATGGTTCGTCCAGCGCTGCCTGGACGCGTTGAACGGTTTCGACTCGCCGGACCTCGCATCCGCGCAAACGGCGAACGCCGCCAGCCGGCACCGCAACGTCGGCCTGGTCATCGAGACGCGCCCGGACCACGTCGACGTGGACGAAGTGACGCACCTGCGGCGCCTGGGCGTGACCAAGGTGCAGATGGGCGCGCAGAGTCTCGATGACCGGATCCTGGCGCTCAACCAGCGAGGCCACACCGTCGACGACCTTCGCCGCGCCATGACTCTCCTCCGAAGCGCGGGATTCAAGCTGGTGCTGCACTGGATGCCCAACCTGCTGGGCGCCACTCCGGAGTCCGACCGCGAGGATTTCGCCCGGCTGTGGGACGATGCGGCTCTTCGCCCGGACGAGATCAAGATCTACCCATGCCAGCTGCTGGCCAACGCCGAGCTGTATGGCGTCTGGGCTCGCGGCGAGTACCAGCCCTACACCACGCAGGTGCTGGTCGATCTCCTGGCGGACATCAAGCCGACCATCCCGCGTTACGCGCGTGTCAACCGGGTCATCCGCGATATCCCCTCGACGAACGTCGTGGCCGGCAATCGGCGAACAAGCCTTCGACAAGATGCCCACCTCGAACTGCGGCGCCGCGGCCGGCGTTGCTCGTGCATTCGCTGCCGCGAGGTTCGGGGGGGCCGTGTCGACCCCGAAGATCTGACCCTGGTCGACGAGGCGTACCCCGCCGCCGGAGGCGAGGAACACTTCATGTCCCTCGTCACCTCGGATGATCGGCTGGCGGCCTACCTGAGGCTATGGCTCCCGGGCGAGGATTCGCCCGACCCGGCGCAGCCCGACTTGCGCGGGAGCGCGCGCGTGCGAGAGGTTCATGTGTACGGGCAGTCGCTGGACTTGGGCGCCAGCCAACAGGGAAGCGCGCAGCACTCCGGCCTAGGCGCCCGGCTGCTGCGCCACGCGGAAGACTGCGCCCGACAGGCCGGCTTTGGGCGTGTGGCGGTGATTGCCGCGCTCGGAACCCGCGGCTACTACGAGCGCCAGGGATACCGCTTGGGCGAAACGTACATGTTGCGTGAGATGTTCTAGATACCCAGGCAGGGGCGCCCTGCGAGCCGCCCCGATCCGATTTCCTCGCGACCTGCGGCTCCCGGCTGCGTAGAAGAAGGTAGGCCCTGGAGCCGCAAAAGCGACGGCGCATGACCAAACCCATCCCCGAACAAGAGAGCGAGTGGCTCCGGCAGGCTCGCGACGGCGATTCTGCGGCCTTCGCCAGGCTCGTGGAGGCGTATCAGGTGCCCGTCTTCAACCTCTGCTACCGCATGCTCGGCGGGGCGGACCTGGCCGAGGAGGCTTCACAGGAAGTGTTCCTGAAGGCTTTCCGCAATCTCTCGGCTTACGACCCCCGGCGGCCATTCCGGACCTGGCTGCTTTCCATCGCCGCCCACCACGCCATCGATGGGATCCGTCGCCGTCGGCTGACCACCGTGAGCCTGGAGGACCTGCCTGCGGAATCAGTGCCTGGCGAACGCTCGCTCGGCCCGGAGGCCGCCCTGCTCGAACGCGAGAAGGGCGAAGAAGTGAGAGCCATGCTCGGGCAACTGGGCCCGCGCGATCGTGCGGCCGTCATTCTGCGCTACTGGTACGACCTTTCGTATGAAGAAATGGCGGACATGCTCCAGACGTCGGTCGGCAGCGTGAAGAGCAGACTGCATCGGGCGCGGCGGCTGTTGGCGATGCAGGCGACACCCGATCGCTTGCCGGTTGGCGGCGGAGGAGGCAGGCGTGTCGACGCACCGGCCGTTTGAAGACTGGATCCTGGGCGAGATTCCCTTGAGCGCGCAGGACTCACAAGCCTTGCGGCTTCATGTGTCCAAGTGTGTGGAGTGCCGCGGGCTGGCCGACGGTTGGGATCACGCTCGCAACCGGTTGACCACGGCGGGCATGATCGGTCCGTCGAAAGGCTTTGCGCAGCGGTGGTCGCAGCGGCAGGCGACGCGCCTGCCTGCCGGCCGCCGCGGTGTGTGGATCATGCTCGCGTTCTATCTCAGTGGATCGCTGATCGCGGCGGGTCTGGTGGCGGGGCAGATTCTCGCGGCGCTGAACTCACCGTCGTTGGTGCTGCAATCCTGGATCCGAGAACTGGTGCACTGGAGCCTGTGGATTCGCGTCGGCGGCGACATCCTGGAAGCCATGTCGAGAGCTCTTCCCACCGAGTCGATCGCCGCGCTGTGGCTGGCCTTGGCCGCGGCCTCCAGCGGTCTGATCGTCATCTGGGCCGCATCCGTCGGCCGCATTCTGGCTCGAGGAGTACAACGATGAAACGCATCCCACTCATCCTCACCCTCACCCTGGTCGCGCTGTTGGCATTTCCCGGGGTGGCCTTCGCCGCGGGCTGGCCCGACGGCAAGGTCGTCCTCGGCGGAACCTACACATTGAGATCCGGTGAAGTGTTAGACGGCGACCTGGTAGTCGTGGGCGGAATCGCAACGCTGGAGGTTGGATCGGAGGTCACCGGCACCGTTGCCCTCATCGGAGGCATGGTCGATGCCGCGGGCGTGATCGGAGAAGGGATCGGAGCGGTCGGCGCCTCGGTCAACCTGGCCTCCACGGCCGTGGTCCATGGAGACGTGGTGACCATGGGCGCGAGCATCACGCGGGCCGAAGGCGCCGTTGTCGAAGGCCGAATCACCGAGGGCGAAGCCGAAGGTCCCTTCGGCTTCAACATGCCGGGTGTGATCGTGCCCCAGATCCCGCGCGTTGCAGTGGATGTGGGCCCCTTCTCGGGCGCCATGCGGGTTGGATGGTTCTTCATGCGGGCGTTCCTGTATGCGGCCGTGGCCGTGCTGGTCGCGCTCTTCTGGCCCCTGCGCACGGGTCGAGTGGCGCAGACCGCCGTGGCTCAACCGGTGATCTCGGCCGGCCTGGGACTGCTGACGCTGCTGCTGGGTATTCCGGTGCTGCTGATCCTGGGGTTGACGATTTGCCTGGCGCCGGTAGCGATTCTCGGCGGCATCGTGTTGGGAGTCGCCGCGGCTCTGGGTTGGATCGCCATCGGTCTGGAGCTGGGCCAGCGCATGGCGGCCGCGTTCCGTCAAGATTGGAGCCTGGCGGCCTCGGCCGGTGTCGGCACGCTGGTCCTGACGCTGGTGGCCTATGCCTTCGATCTCATGTTCGGCCCGTGTTTCGGGTTCTGGGTGCCGGCGGTCGTGTATTGGCTTGGACTGGGCGCGGTGATTCTGACCCGGTTCGGCGGGCAGGACTACCTGGGTACGCCGACCGCGGCGCCGATGGTCCGCTGACGGACTGTCGCCTTCCTGGGCACCTGGCAGACCGGGTCGCCATCGGACGGGGAGCGAGGCTCCCCGTCCGATTTTGTTTCGCCAACGACTGAGGTCTGACTGGCGGGGGTCGACGGGTCGGCTATAATTCCGCCTGGCCCCACACCTGGGCCAACCCCAGGCCCTGATGTCTTTCGTTCACCTGCACGTGCATTCAGAATACTCGATGCTGGACGGGCTGAGTCGCATCCCCGATCTGGTGGCGCGGGCCCGCGAGCTGGACATGCCGGCTCTGGCCCTGACCGATCACGGGGCCATGTTCGGCGTCATCGACTTCTACAACGAGGCCAAGCAAGCCGGCATCAAACCGATCATCGGCATGGAAGCCTACCTGGCGCCGCGCAAGATGCAGGATCGCGACCCGCAGCTGGACAACCGCGCGCTTCATCTTCTGCTGTTGGCGGAAAATGACGAGGGTTACCGCAACCTTCTGCGCATCGCCACCGCTTCGCAGCTGGAGGGCTTCTACTATCGCCCGCGCATCGATCGCGAATTCCTCGCCGCCCACAACCAGGGGCTGATTTGCACCACCGGATGTCTTTCCGGTCAGGTGCCGAGGGCCATCCTGGAAGGCCGGCCGCAAGAGGCCCGCAGGATGGTCGACTGGTACATGGAGGTCTTCGGCCGCGATCGATTCTTCTTCGAGATCCAACATCACGACATCCGCGAGCTGCCCGAGGTCAACCGGGCGCTCATCGAAGAAGCGCGCCGCGTCAACGGCCGCCTCGTCGCCACGAACGACGTCCACTACATTCGCCCCGAAGACGCCGAGCTGCAGGACATCCTGCTCTGCATCCAGACCGGCTCGGTCCGCGCCGACCCCGATCGGATGCGCATGACGGATCCCTCCTACTATCTTCGCACCCCGGACGAAATGCGCTCGCTGTTCGCGGAAATTCCTGAGGCCCTGGCTTCGACGCTGGCGATCGCCGAGCGCTGCGCGGTCGACCTCGATTTCAAAGGCTACCGACTCCCGGCTTTCGAAGTGCCGGAAGGCAAGACGCCCGAAGGCTATCTGCGCGAGCTGTGTGAGTCGAATCTGGAAAACCGCTACGCCGGGCGGGAAGACCTGCCCGAGCTGCGGCGGCGGCTGGCGCACGAGCTGGACGTCATCCACCGCATGGGCTTCGACACGTACTTTCTGATCGTGTGGGATCTATGCCGCTACGCGCGCGAGCAGGGGATCTGGTACAACGCGCGCGGCTCGGCGGCGGGCTCGATTGCCGCCTACAGCCTCGAGATCACCCTGGTCGACCCCATCGCGCACGGGCTGCTGTTCGAGCGGTTCTTGAACCCGGGCCGCGTCTCCATGCCGGACATCGACCTGGATTTCCAGGACGATCAGCGTCACCGGCTGCTGGAGTATGCCGCCCAGAAATACGGCCGCGACCGGGTAGCCCAGATCATCACCTTTGGCACCCTGGGAGCCCGCGCCGCGCTGCGCGATGTCGGTCGGGTGATGGACATCCCGCTGCCGGAGGTCGATCGCGTCGCCAAGATGGTGCCGAACATTCCGGGCAAACCCGTGGGCCTGGCCGAAGCCCTGGAGACGGTGGCGCCGCTGCGCGAGGCCTACGAGTCGACCCCCTACCTGCACGAGCTGGTGGACACGGCCTCCAAGCTGGAGGGTGTCGTCCGCAATGCAGGCACGCACGCCGCCGGCGTCATCATCTCCGATCGCGTCATCCAGGACTACGTCCCGCTCCATCGCCCGACCAAGACCAGCCAGGAAGACAGCCCGATCGCGGCCGTCACCCAGTTCGAAATGGGCGTGCTCGAGTCGCTCGGCTTGCTGAAGGTGGACTTCCTCGGCTTATCCACTCTGACCGTCATGGCTCGGGCCTGCGCGTTGATCGAAAAGCGCACGGGCCGGCGGCTGGACATCCATTCCATCCCCCTCGACGATCCCGAAACCTTCGCTCTGCTCGGCCGGGGCGAGGTCCTGGGCGTGTTCCAGGTCGAAGGTTCGGGGATGCGCCGCTACCTGATGGAAATGAAGCCGACCTCCCTGGCCAACATCACCGCCATGGTGGCGCTCTTCCGCCCCGGCCCGATGGAGTTCATCCCCTCCTACATCCGCCGAATGCACGGTGAGGAGGCGGTGGCCTATCGACACGAGCGCCTGGAGCCGATCCTCAAAGAGACCTACGGGATCACGGTCTACCAGGAACAGATCATGTACACCGCCATGAACCTGGCGGGCTACACGGCGGCCTCGGCCGACACTTTGCGCAAGGCGGTGGCCAAGAAGAAGGCCGAGGCGCTGCACAAAGAGAGAGATCGTTTCGTCAAGGGAGCCGTGACCAACGGCATTCCCCTGAACGACGCCCACGCCATCTTCGACGACTGGGAGGCCTTCGCCCGCTACGGTTTCAACAAGGGGCACGCCGCCGATTACGCCGTCATCTGCGTCGAGACCGCGTACCTCAAAGCTCACTATCCCATCGAATACATGACGGCCCTGCTGTCGGTGTTCAAGCACGACACGGACCGCGTGGCGCTGTATATCGCCGATTGCCGGCGCATGGGGATGGACGTGCTGCCGCCGGATGTCAACGCCAGCTATGTGGATTTCGAGATCGAGGAGCGCCAGGGGTCGAACGCCGCGATTCGCTACGGCCTGGCGGCGATCAAGAACGTCGGAGAAGGCGCCGTGCAGCTCATCCTGGACGCCCGCCAGCAGGGCGGCCCCTTCACCGGGCTGACCGACTTCGCCCGACGCGTCGACCTTCGCCAGGTGGGGCGGCGGGCCCTTGAATCCCTCGCCCGGGTCGGGGCCCTGGACGGGCTGGCTTCCCGGCCGGCCGTGCTCGAAGCGCTCGATCGAATCATGAGCTCCTCCGGCGTGCACTTCCGCGCGGCCGAGGTCGGTCAGCTTTCGCTCTTCGGCGCCGCCACCGGCGTGGCCGACTCGCTGGACCTGTCGACTTCGGCCCGAGACGTTCCTCGCCGCCAGCAGCTTCAGTGGGAAAAGGAACTGCTGGGCGTGTACGTGTCCGATCATCCGCTGAACCCCTATCTGAAGGAGCTGGCCGAGGTCGTCACGCACTTCAGCGGCGAGCTGGGCGAGGCGGCGCACGGCCAGTCGGTGTGCATTGCGGGCGAGGTGACCCATTTGCGGCCGTTCCAATCGCGGAGCGGCCGGCCGATGGCCTTCGTCACCGTCGAGGACCTGCAGGGCCCGATCGAAGTCATCGTCTTTCATCGGCTGTGGAAGGATGTCGGGAGCTGGATCCAATCGGGTGCGATCGTCGTGGTCCGCGGCAAGATCGACAGCGAGCGCGGCGACCCGAAAGTTCTGGCGGACAACATCTCGACCGAGATCTCGCTCGTCCGGCCCAGGGAAAGCACGCTTCCAGAACCGATGCTGCCGGGGCCGGTCGAGGTCGATCCGCCCATGGAAATCGACGTTCCACCCATCGCCGAGCCTGCGCCACTGCCTCCGGCATGGGTCGAGGCGGCCGCCGCCTCCTCGTTCGAGATTCCTCCGGCCGTCTTGGTGACCAGCGTCGAGCCGGCCGGCGAGAAGGCGCCCGAGCTGGAGGGCTTGCCTCGAGGCGAAGGCGATGCCTACATCCTCACCGTGCGCCTCAAGTCCACCGGCGATCGAAAACGCGACGCCCTGCGCATGCGGCGGGTTCACGGTCTTCTGACTTCGTACCACGGTCGAGACCGTTTTGTGTTCCATGTGTTCGAGGCGGCGCGCCAATACCACCTGGAATTCCCCAACTCGACCACCGGCCATTGTGCCGACCTGATGGCCCAGCTGCGCCACCTGCTGGGGGAAGGCATGGTCCGCGTCGAGCGGCTTCACATGCAATAGCCGGGCCGAAGAACCCTCGCCCCATGTCTGACTGGAGAGGAACCGCATGCGCTTCGGAATCCTGACGGGCGGCGGGGATGTCCCCGGGCTGAACGCCGCCATCAAGACCGTCGTCAACCGCGTGCTGGAGGCGGGCCACACCATCGTCGGCATCCGGCGGGGCTGGGCCGGACTGCTGGAGCTCAATCCCGATGATCCCGACTCGGTCGCGCGGCATCTGCTGCCTCTGGACCGGAATGTCGTGCGCGGCGTCGACCGGACGGGCGGCACGTTTCTGCACACCTCGCGCACCAACCCGGGCAATGTGAAAGCCAAGAATGTGCCGGCCTTCCTCATGGATAGGGCAAAAGGCGAGGGCCTCCAGGACATGACGCCTCACGTCCTGTCGGTTCTGGAGAGCCAGGGGATCAACGTATTGGTCACGATCGGCGGCGACGACACGCTGTCGTACTCCCTGCGCCTGCACAACGAAGGCTTCCCGGTCGTGGCGATCCCCAAGACCATGGACAACGACGTCCACGGCACCGACTACTGCATCGGTTTCTCGACGGCGGTCTCGCGCAGCGTCGAGTTCATCGACAGCCTGCGCACCGTGGCCGGCTCTCACGAACGGATCGCGGTGGTGGAGCTCTTCGGCCGGTACAGCGGCGAAACGTCCCTCATGGCCGGGTATTTGGCCTCGGCCGACCGGGTGCTCATTTCCGAGGTCGCCTTCGATGCCGAGAAGCTGGCCCGGCTCATCTCTGAAGACCGGGCGGCCAACCCCAGCCGCTACGCCGTGGTGACGGTGTCCGAGGGCGCGCAGGTGGAGGGCGGGGAGATGGCCCTGCGCGGCGTCGAAGATGCTTACGGCCACCGCAAACTGGGCGGGATCGGAGAGATCACAGGCGAGTTGATCAAGAAGTATGCGCGGCAGGAAGTCCTGGTGCAACAGCTCACCTACTTGATGCGCGCCGGCCCACCCGATTCGCTCGACCGAATGGTCGCCATGAACTACGCCCAGTTGGCTTCGAACCTGGCTCTGGCCGGCCAGTCGGGACAGATGGTCGCCTTGCGGGGCGGCGTCTACACCCACGTGCCCTT
>DASSGB010000067.1:0-3528 GCA_035693825.1 Anaerolineales bacterium | reverse complement strand
TCTGGAGATCGCCGAGCGCATGTGCGACCGGATCGGGATCATCCACCAGGGACGGCTGGTCGCCTCGGGCACGATGGACGAGCTGCGCGCCGTGGGCAAGGGTGAGAGCCGGCTGGAGGACATCTTCCTGAGCCTCACCGGAGGCGTGGAGGACGCGGCCGTCGCCGAGGTGCTGCGGTGAGGTCGTCCGACAACCGCGGCGCCGCGTGAACGGACACCGCCGCAACGGCCACATCCTGCCGAAGGTGTCGAAGGATGTGACCGGGGAAATCATCGACGCCGCCAGGCCACGTGCTGAGCCCCGTCCCGCGGGGCGAATGGCCTGGCGAAGCGCGTGGAAACGCCCCTGGACCGCGCGGCGCGGAGGCTGCCGCCATGGCCGGGAGGTTGACGTGATCCGGCTCTCCGTCGAGACCTCGCCGTGACCGGCGTCGCTGTGGATCCCATGCATCGACAGGACCCGGCCGGAGCCTTCGGGCGGCTTTGGCCCGCCACCTGGAAGCTTCTCCGCCTGCGGCTGCTGATCTGGGTCAACGGATTCCGGAGGGCGCGCACTCGCGACAAGGTCGGCCGGATCGTCCTGCTCTTGTTCCTGGCCGGCGTGATGGGCTTCGTCTTCTACGCCTCCAAGGCCCTCCTGTCCTTCTTGCGCTCGCCGCACCTGACTTCGGCTGTCCCCAACGTGAATCAGTTCGTCGACAGCCTGCCGGTATTGGTCCTGGGCGCGGTCTTCCTGGGGATTCTTCTGACGAGTTTCGGCGTCCTGCTGCAGGCCCTTTATCTGGCGAACGACATGGATTTCCTGCTGAGCGCTCCGGTGCCGATGCGGGCCGTGTTCCTGACCAAGCTGTTGCAGGCCATCGTGCCGAACTTCGCCATCATCGTTCTGCTCGGCCTGCCTTTGCTTTTCGGCCTGGGCGCCGAGGGCGGGTACCACTCCATCTACTACCCCCTGGTGGTTGTGGCGCTGGCGGCGCTGGCTCTGGCCGCGGCCGGGTTGGCCAGCCTGCTGGTGATGGTGGTCGTGCGCGTCTTTCCGGCACGACGCGTGGCTGAGGTGCTCGGTTTTCTCGGCGCGCTGATCTCGATCCTGTGCTCGCAATCCGGACAGCTCGCCAACTACTCCGAGATGTCGGGCGACCAGATGCGACGCGCCGCGGATCTGGTCAGCCGGTTCGATTCGCCGTGGTCGCCGCTGGCCTGGGCCGGGCGAGGCCTGGTTTCCATCGGTCAGGGCGAGTGGTTAGCGGGCGCGGCGATGCTCGGGTTGACTCTGGCGCTGTCGGGGGCGGCCTTCTACCTGGCCCTGGTGACGGCCGAGCGTCTCTACTATTCCGGGTGGGCGCGGCTTCCGAGTGGAAAGACGCGCAGGCGCGCGGCGCGGCGGGCCGGCGCAGGGGTGCGGCGAGGACTCGCCCCCAATGTGGAGGCCGCCGTCCGAGCCATCATCATCAAGGACTTCACCGTCCTTCGGCGCGACCTGCGCAACCTGTCGCAGATGATCACGCCCATCATCTTCGGCGCGCTGTATGCCCTCTTGCTGATTCGCAGCGGCGGCGAGCCGCCCGCGGGACGCGGCGAAGCCCCGGACTGGTTCATGGAGGGATTCCGCGACCTCCTGGTGTACGGCGACGCCGCGATCGCACTGTTCGTCGGCTGGTCGCTGGTGGGACGACTGGCGACGATGGGTTTCTCGCAGGAGGGTCGCTACTACTGGATCGTCAAGACCGCTCCGGTCGGTGCCGCGCGGCTGCTCGCGGCGAAGTTCGCGGTGGCGTTTCTGCCGGCGACCGCCCTGGGATGGACCTTCCTGGTAATCCTGTCCATCGCCCGGCGGGTGGAGATGGGGCAGCTGATGTTCAGCCTGTTCGTTGTGGCGGCGTGTTTCGCCGCCGCCAGCGGTGTCAACCTGGCCTTCGGCGTTTCAGGGGCGTCTTTCGATTGGCAAGATCCACGTCACATGGTGCGCGGCGGCAGCGGCTGCCTGGCCGCCATCGCCAGCCTGCTGTCGATCGGGGTCTGCCTGTTGATGTTCTTCGGACCGCTGATCGGCGGGGCGATGTTGGGGGCGCCGGCGTATGCCGGGCGGGTGGTCGGTCTGATCCTGGGCGGGCTGGCCAGCGCCGCGTTTTCGATCGTTCCGCTGCGAATCGTGCGAGCGCGGGTGGACGCGTTGGGGTTGACGTAGACTTTCTCCACCCCCCTGTGGTCCCCCCGACGGGGGGGGGACGGTGGGGGGCTTAAGCCTCCCCCCACGCCCCCCTGCTATGGCTTGATCTCGCGGGCGCGGCGGGGATGAGCCTTGCGACCGTTCGGTGACCTACGTTCGGCCTAGTTGGAGAAGAGTCCCGGCAAATCGATCGTAGAACCCGGTGCGATCGCAAACCACGCGGCACGTATGGCCGCGGGGCCCGGCCATATTAGGGGGTGTGGGGGGCGAATACGCCCCCCCCCGTCCCCCTTGGGGGGACCAGAGGGGGGAGAATAAGGGGGCAGTCTTCACAAATCCCCACAAGTGTGGTATCTTTAGCGACCAGTGAACAGGATCGGCCTAACGCACCGCTCCGAAGTCCGGAGCGGTGTTGCGTTAGTGGGCTGGTCCAGTGATAAGGATGGAATCCGTACGACTTATGCGTTTTGAGCATTTCAACCTGAACGACTCCCTGCTGCGCGCCCTGCGCCGCCAGGGGTTCGAGACCCCCACGCCGATTCAGGAGAAGGCGATTCCGCCGGCGCTGGAAGGGCAAGACGTCCTCGGCATCGCACAAACCGGCACCGGCAAGACCGCCGCCTTCGTTTTGCCATCGGCCCAACGCCTGCTTTCACGCTCCGACAAGGCGCCTTCCCAGGCGCGAGCGGCAGCGCGCGGAGGCATGGCGCGCATGGTGGTGTTGGCGCCGACGCGCGAGCTGGCTCTCCAGATCGCCGATGACGCGCGCCAGCTGACCGAATCGAGCGGGCTGCGCGTGGTCGAGGTCTACGGCGGGGCGCCGCTCGGCCGCCAGGCGCATCAACTGCGCCAGGGCGTCGACATCGTCATCGCCACGCCCGGCCGGTTGATGGACCACATGGACCGCGGCAACGTGCGCTTCGACCACCTGGAAATCCTGGTGCTCGACGAAGCCGACCGCATGCTCGACATGGGCTTCCTGCCCGACATCGAGTCGATCATCTCTCGAATGCCCAGAGAGCGCCAGACGCTGCTCTTCTCGGCCACGATGCCGGCCGCCATTCAGGCCCTGACCTATCGCTTCATGCGTGACCCGGTGCGGGTCGAGATCGAAAACGCCCGGCCGCCGGAAGCGTTGAAGCAGCAGCTTTATCCGGTGCCGAAGCATCTCAAGGCAGCCCTGCTGACCGAGCTCCTGCGAGGCAAGGCGGTCGAGAGCACCCTGGTGTTCACCCGCACCAAGCAGGATGCCGACGTGGTCACCCGTCAACTCCGCCAGGCCGGGCTGTCGGTGGCCGTCATGCACGGCGACTTTGGCCAGAAAGAGCGCGAGAAAGCGCTGGAGAGATTCCGGGCCG
>DASSGB010000066.1:0-3389 GCA_035693825.1 Anaerolineales bacterium | reverse complement strand
CTTGCCATCGCCGAGCTGGAGTCGATCGAGTTCGGTCCCTCCACGCGCATCACCTCGCACGGCGTACCCTATCTTCCGGGCATCCGCCCCGAACTGCGTCCGGACGAGGTTAGGCCGGCACGCGAGGCGGATGACATTCTGGCCCAGGCGCCGGAGACCGAAGATCGGTACCTGGTCGTGCCCGATACCCCCCACACCGAACTCGAATGACCGCCCTGTGCGATCTTTCGGCTGTCGACATCGTCCGCAAGCTCCGCGCGGGCGAGACAACCGCCACCGCCGTTCTTGAAGCGACTCTGGCGCGCGTCGCCGCCGTCGAGGGCCGCGCGCCCTCGACGGTCCCGTATGTCGAAGACCCGGACGATCGGGCCAAGATCCACGCCTACATCGCGGTGACCGCCGAGCGCGCCCGCCGCCAGGCGCAGGCCGTGGATCGGGCGTTGGCCGCCGGCGACGATCCTGGACCGCTGGCCGGGGTGCCGGTAGCGGTCAAGGACATCTTCTGCGTTCGCGGCACGGCCTCGACGGCCGGCTCGCGCATCCTCGAGCCGTTCGTGGCTCCCTACAGCGCCACGCCGGTCGAACGCCTCGAGTCGGCCGGGGCGGTCACCGTCGGCAAAGCGAATCTGGACGAGTTTGCCTTCGGCTCGTCGAGCGAATCTTCGGCGTTTCAACCCTCGCCCGGGAATCCATGGGATCCGCGGCGTGTGCCCGGCGGGTCCTCGGGCGGGAGCACAGCCGCCGTCGCCGCCGGTGAGGCGACCCTATCTCTGGGCACGGACACGGCCGGTTCCGTGCGCCAGCCGGCCGCCTTCTGCGGCGTGGTCGGGCTGAAGCCGACCTACGGTCGTGTGTCCCGATACGGCCTGATCGCCTTCGCCTCGTCGCTGGACTGCCCGTCGCTGGTCAGTCGAGATGTCACCGATGCGGCCCTCTCGCTGAGGGTCATCGCCGGGCCCGATCGCATGGATGCGACCGCGGCCGATGTTCCCGTTCCGGACTATGTCGCCTCGCTCGAGGAGGGAGTGAAAGGGCTGCGCATCGGGCTTTCCCCCGACTACGTCCGCCTCCGATTCCCCGATTCGAAGACGGGCGGCCTGCGAGAACAGTCGATCGAGCCCGACATCGAGAGGGCGTTGAAGGACGCGGCTCAGCGGCTGGCGAGCGCCGGGGCCGAGATCGTCGAGGGCGTGCCCATGCCCAACACGCGTTACGGCATCCCGGCCTACTTCGTCATCTCGCGAGTCGAGGCCGCCTCGAACCTCCACCGCTATGACGGAGTGAAGTACGGCTACCGTTTTCCCGGCCCGGTCGCCAATCTGACCGAGCTTTACCGCAAGTCGCGCGGCCGCGGGTTCGGCGTCCAGCCGAAGCTCCGCATCCTGATGGGGATGTACGTCTCGGCCGAGCAGTACGAGAAGGCGTACTATCCCCGGTCGCTGCGCGTGCGGACGTTGATCCGGCGCGATTTCGAGAACGCCTTCGATCCTCGGGGCGAGTATCGGCTCGATGCTCTGCTGACCCCGACGACGCCGACCACGGCCTTTCCCATCGGCGCGGTCTACGGCGACTCGGTCCTCATGCAGTATGCCGATCTGCTGACGGTGCCGGCCAATCACGCCGGCGTCCCCGGCCTGTCGGTCCCGGGCGGCCTCGATCGGCAAGGGCTGCCGATCGGAATCCAGCTGCTGGGTTCGGACTTCCATGAGGCGATGCTGCTCCGGATCGGGCGCGCCTTTGAGATGGCCACCGCGGGTGACGCCTGGCGGCAATCGAAACCGGCCATCCTCCGCGACCTTGCGCCCACGAGTTGACGGGAGACGGGCATGCGGCGCGTGACGTGGTCCGACCGATTGCGCTACGCCTTCGACAACACCTTTTCGCGCGGGCCCTCAGCCCTCATTGCCTGGCTCGGCCTTGTCTCGTTGGTGCTCATCCTGGTTGCGGCCATGATTGTCACCGTGACGCGGGCAGCGCCGGAGGGGGAGTCGGCGCTGGCGTTCCACGAGGCGTTCTGGATGAGCCTGATGCGAACGCTGGACCCCGGAACAATGGGCGGCGATACAGGCTGGGGCTTCCGGATCGTAATGCTGGGCGTGACCTTCGGGGGCATCTTCGTCATCAGCACCCTGATCGGGGTCCTGACCAGCGGGATCGAAGGCAAGCTCGAGGAGATGCGCAAAGGTAGATCGCGGGTGATCGAGCAGAACCACACGGTGATTCTGGGATGGTCGGATCAGGTGTTCACCATCGTCTCCGAGCTCATCCTGGCCAACGCCAACCAGGCGCGTGGCTGCATCGCCATCCTGTCCGAGAAGGACAAGGTCGAAATGCAGGATGCGCTGCGCGATCGGGTGGGGCCGACCGGCCGGACGCGTCTCGTCTGCCGCTCGGGCAAGCCGATGGACATGGCCGATCTGGACCTGGTCAGCGTGGCGACTTCGCGTTCGGTCATCATCCTTACGCCCGGGGGGGATAACCCCGACGCGGAGGTAATCAAAGCCATCCTGGCCCTCACCAACAACCCGCTGCGTCGTCCCGAACCGTATCACATCGTGGCTGAGATCCGTGACCCTCGCAACATGGACGTCGCCCGGATGGTCGGCCGGGATGAGGTGGAAGTCGTCCTGGTGGGCCATCTCATTTCGCGGATGATCGCGCAAACGTGCCGTCAGTCGGGCCTTTCCGTGGTCTACAACGAACTGCTAGACTTCTCGGGGGACGAGATCTATTTCAAGGAAGAGCCGAGTCTTGCGGGAACCGCCTTCGGCGACTCGCTGGCGGCGTACAACGACTCGACCGTCATGGGCCTGGTGCCGAACGGTCGCCCGCCGGTCTTGAACCCTCCCATGGATACTCTTCTGGAAGAAGGCGATCGACTCATCGTCATCGCTCGGGACGATGACACCATTCGCCTTTCATCCCATGGGAGGCCGCCCATCGAGCACGAGGCCATCCGGAGGCCGCGGCGGACGGTGCACAAACCCGAGTCGACCCTCATCCTGGGCTGGAACTGGCGCGGGCCTGCCATATTGCAGGAGCTCGAGCACTACGTTCCCCGGGGATCGAAGGTGCGCGTGGTTGCGGCGCATGGGCAGCCCGCCGGCGACATCGCTCGCTTCGGGCCGCGGTTGGTTCGCCAACGGGTGAAGGTCGAGGCGGGGGACACCACCGACCGACGCACGCTGGACCGTTTGGCGGTTCATGGCTACGATCACGTCATCGTGCTGGCTTACGACGCGCTGGCGGAGCAGGAGGCGGACGCGCAAACGCTGGTGACCCTCCTCCACCTGCGCGACATCGCCGACCGCCGGAGGATCGATTTGTCGATCGTGAGTGAAATGCTAGACGTGCGCAACCGGCAGCTGGCGGAGGTGACGCGGGCCGAT
>DASSGB010000065.1:0-8642 GCA_035693825.1 Anaerolineales bacterium | reverse complement strand
GAACAGCTCGACCACTTCGGCCGGCGACCGGAGGTCGGCCGACGCAGAGAACGCTTTCACGCCGGCGCCTTCGGCTTCCGCCCGGGTCAGGTTGGCATTGTCCCCGGAGGCGTGAAAGTGAATCAGGACGTCGCAGCCTTTGCGCGCCAGGCCGAGGGTGATCTCTCGACCGACGCGATGCGCGCCGCCGGTGATCACGGCGACTTTTCCTTTCAATTCCACGCGTCGTCCTCCCGATCTCGACGGGCGGCTATCCCCTCACCAGGTGCTCCAGGAAGAACCACACGTTGGCCGGCCTCTCCGCCAGCCGGCGAACGAAGTATGGATACCACTCCGTGCCATAGGGGACATACACGCGTACAGGATACCCCGCGGCAGCCAACTTCTCCTGGAGATCCTGCCGAATGCCGTAGAGCATTTGGAACTCCAAGGCCGACTTCGGCAACCCGACGCGTTCGGCGTACGCACGAGCGGCCTCGACGCGGGCCGGGTCGTGGGAGGCGATCGCCATCATCGGAGGAACACGGCCGTCGGCCGAGACCGGCCGCGAACCTGCAGCCAGCGCGGCGTCGATGATCATTCGGGACAAAGCATCGAAGTTCGCGTCGACATCCTTCTTGAGCGGAAAGGCGAGGTTCGCCGGTTCGCTGTAGGCGCCCTTGACCAGCCGGATACGAGCGCCGTCGTCCAACAGCTTCTTCACGTCGTCCACGCTCCGATACAGATACGACTGCACCGCCACGCCCACATTGTCGAGGCCCTGGGAACGCAGGCCTCGGTAGACCTGCCAGGTGCGGTCCGTCGTCGAACTGTCCTCGATGTCGATGCGAACGAATCCGCCGCAGGCTTGCGCCTTGTGCACCACACACGACAGATTGTCCTGGCAGGCTTGCAGGTCCTGAAGGAGCCCCAGCTGAGTCAGTTTGAGCGACACGTTGGCCCGGACGTCGGCTCCGCAGATGCGGTCGATGAGAACCAGGTAGTCGTCGGTGGCCCGCAAAGCGTCGCTCAGCGCGCTGACGTTCTCACCCAGATGGTCGAGGGTGACGTTGAAACCACGGGCGTTGAGCGCCCGGACGGAGGTGATGGCTTCGTCGAGCGTGTCGCCGGCGATAAAGCGCCCCGCGGCTCTACGGG
Organism: Anaerolineales bacterium; assembly: GCA_035693825.1. Lineage (GTDB taxonomy): Bacteria > Chloroflexota > Anaerolineae > Anaerolineales > E44-bin32 > MGOM01. The sequence goes on along the minus strand of DASSGB010000065.1, from coordinate 7,505 downwards.
CGAATCCCCAGCGGGTGACGATTTGGCGGGCCCAGCGGGCTTTGGACAGGTAGATGAAAAGCGCCTTTAGCACGACCTGGCCTCCTCGGGAGCTGCGGTGAGAGTCGACGGAGTGACGAGGCAGGTGCCGAAAGAAAAAGAGTACAAGGTCCATCCGGGCGTGTCCGCACGCAGCCGAAGTTCGTGCGCGGAGGGCGGAAGCCCGGATACCAGATGATAGAGGCGCGGGGCCTCGACGCGGATGCAGGAATGCCCGCGATCCAGAAAGATGTCGGCTCCGTAGTGAGATGACGCCAGAGGTCGCCCGTCGAGCTCGATGGAAGTCAGGACCGGGTCAGCCGGAAGAGAGTCCGCCGTCGGGCCGGACGACAGAACGGCGTAGACATCGGCGGCGCGGAAGGGCACGACGATCGAGCCGCCGGCCTCGGCAAGCGTAAGTGCCTCTTCCTCGAGGACCCACGTCCCTTCAGCATAGAACTGTCCCTCCGGCCGGGACAAGGGCAGTGAGTAGGTCTGCAAATCCGGTCTGCCGCCGGCAAGCGAGTCGACTTCAAGTTCGGGTGACACCGGGGCGCAAACCGCGCCCGCTGCGTCTTCCTCCCGCAGCAGGCCGACCACCGGAGGCAGAAAGACACCCGGAGAGGCGGCCTCCAGGAGCTCGCGCAGTGCATTCTCGGTTTCTTCGTAACCGCCCTCACCTTCGCGTCGATAGCGGATATAGCCCCGAGCGTCGATGAGGTACATGGTCGGCCAATACCGGTTTGCATAGGATGTCCACATGTGTTGGTCGTTGTCGAGTAGGACCGGCCAGCGGATCCCCAGGCGACCGGAGGCTTTGGCGACCAGGCGAGCATCCCCTGCGAATGGAAACTCCGGAGTGTGTATCCCGATGGGGAGAAATCCTGCGTCAGCGTAACGATCGATCCACGCCCGAAGGTACGGCAGCGTCCGCACGCAGTTGATACATGTGAAGTCCCAAAAATGGATCAGGCCCACCTGACCGCGCAGACCTTCGATCGTTATGGGAGAGAGCGACTGAAGCCAGGGACCCTGGTGGAAGTCCGGGGCGCGAACCAGGGGCGGTTCGAGAGGCATCGACGAAATTGTAGCAGTCTTTCCATGGGCGAAACTGGAGACCCATCGGCCCGCGGGTAGAATGGGCGCCATGTATACGCCGTCCATCGAGGACACGCGGCCTTCGTTCCGGGGCCCAGCGGAAGAGACGCCCATCGAAGCGGCCGAGACCCGGCCGCGTCGGAGACCGCGCCGGCGGTCGGGCGCTCTGTTTCTCGGCCTGGTCCTGGGAGTGAGCGCGGCCGTCTACTTCCTGTCGCCTATTCGCACCAACGTGCTCGTCCTGGGCACCGATCGAAGGCCGGGGGAGGGACCCACCGCCAGAAGCGACTCGCTCATCCTGACGACCGTCATCCCAACGGTGCCCTACGTGGGGATGCTGTCGATCCCGCGCGACCTGTGGGTCGAGGTTCCCGGTGCCGGGCCCAATCGCATCAACACGGCCTACTTCCTGGCCGAGGCTCAGCAACCCGGAACCGGCGCCGCCGCGGCCGTGGAAACGGTGCGGACCAACTTCGGCGTGGATGTGAACGCCTACGTCGTCATTGAATTCACCGGGTTCGTCCGTTTTGTGGATGCTCTGGGCGGGGTGACGATCGAGCTGGACCGTCCGATGGGGGGCTATCCCGCCGGCAAGCATCATCTGGATGGAACCCAGGCGCTGGCCTTCGCCCGGGACAGAAAAGACGGCGACGACTTCTTTCGCATGGAACACGGGCAGATACTTGTCCGTTCGTTGCTGCGCACCGTGGTCAGCCCGTTGACCTGGCCTCGCTGGCCGCTCGCCCTGCCGGCCCTGCTGACGGCGGTGCGCACCGATCTGTCGCCCCTCGAGTGGCCGCGACTGGCTCTGGCCGTGCTTCGGGCGGGGCCGAGCAGGATCGATAGCCGCGCCATCGGTCGCGACATGGTGCAGGGCTTCAGAACCGATGCCGGCGCGCAGGTCCTGGCGCCGGACTGGTCGCGTATCAACCCGGTCCTGCTGGAGATGTTCGGCCAGTGAAGCTTCCGTCCTTGGTATAATGCCGCGCGAGGCCCACCGGGTTCCGGCAGAGCAGGATTCTGCAAGGTAGTTGGCCACATGGTCCCGTAGCTCAACTGGCAGAGCAGACGACTCTTAATCGCCTGGTTGGAGGTTCGAGTCCTCCCGGGATCATCTGCCTCCCTTCGCTCCGTTCCGTCATCCCACCCCAGGCTATTGTGCGTGTCCACCAAATCGGTGATTAGGATGGAGAGGATGTTCGCTGTTCTAAGAATCCCTTCGCCCGCCAAGGCTGCCATTCCGACGGACCGGCTGGCTCTGACGCTGATCGTCATCGGCGCGATGTTGACTGCGTGCGGCCCTCGGGCGACGGCCCCTACCCCAACCGCAGCAGTGCCGACGCCCGCGGCTCCTACCGCGACAGTTCCGGCCGTGGACGCGAGCCCGCAGGTGGCCATCAACGAAGAGCACGGCTTCTGCTTCGAGTACCCCGAAGGGTTCACCTACCAGTCCGAAGCCCAGATCGCCGTCGTGGGGGACTACTCAGGCTCGGGGCCTCAGCCCGCCATCATGTGGGTGGATGTCACGGACGCAGGAGGCCGCACGGCGGAAGCTGTGGCCAATGAAGAGATAGAAGCCTTCGGCGGCAACCCGCCGCGCTATTCTTTGATGTTGGGAGGCGAAGAGGCGCTGGTCTTGGACGGAATGCCGGGCCAGGACCCGGTGCGCAGGGTGTACATCGTCCACGGGGGACAGCTCTTCACGCTCACCTTTTCGCCGTACCTCTCGGGCATAGCCGCCGCCGACGCTCAGATGGAAGTGCTTTACGGCGCGGTCACCCCGTCGTGGCGGTGGTTGTCGCCCGACACAGCATGCTCGGCGGAAAACTGACCCCAAGGATCGCTAGAACGAAGTAGTACTGATCTGGGAACAGGGCTCCCCATGTGGGAGCCCACCGCGTTCTTGCCGGCTGGGCATGTCCTGATTGCCTTGGAAGGGCTGATACAGGTCAGGCGGTGGTTGTCCCCTGTAAGGTGCCTGTAAGGCTCGGGCGGCTTGAAGACGCCCCAAAATGGTACCGGAGAACCAGGTCACCGATCAGTTCGTTGTAGGAGGAGGCGGCTTCCATGAGAAAGGCACTGCTCGCCGGGGTTGTCGTGATTCTTCTTGCCGCAATCCTTGCGGTTCCAGCTCTTGCAGGTGGCAACGGTTGTGGCGCCACCGGTGAGGCGCAGAGTGCCGGGGCCATGCTTGGCGCCGAACAGGGTGTAGGGGGCTATCACGGATACTTCTGGGGCCCCCTAATCGGACACTACCAGGCATGCCAAGAGGCCACCCCTCGAAAGCCTTGGTGGGCAGGCAATTAGGCAAACCTGGAGCCGCTTTTCCAGGCCAGAAGGGTCCGCGACTTTCGATCGGCCACAAACCCGCAGGCTTCCAGGTGGAAGCCTGCGATGCTTGCCGACACGGGCAGTCCGCTGGTAAGCCTTCGGTTCCGACGCGAAAACAAAACGGCCGCCGAAGGGCGGCCGTTGGTTTTCGGGAGGGGCGGTTAGCGATGGGAGCGCGTGAACGGATCGAGGGCGGCCACTCTCTCGAGGCACATGATGCGCTGTTCTCGATCGGCGATGCAGCGCGCCAGCCACAACCAGGCGACCACATTCTCAGGCTGGTGCCGGAGAACCCACGACAGCACGGCCCGGCCGGTTTGATAGTCGTTCGCCCGCACTTTGCGGACAGCGAACTCGAGGGCTTCTTCGACCGTAGGCATCTTCTGAAGGGCCATTCCTGCCTCCACCCGACTCGACCTTCCGCGCCGGTACCTCTGCAAGCATCCTAGCACGGCGCCGGCCGAGTCCGGTTTTACATCCTCCTTACAGGGCCCGGTTGGGGCGAAGGAGATGGCGCTCCCGGCGTAAGGCGGCCGTAAGGCTCCGGCCGGCCATCGAGGAGTACGATGAATTCGCAGACCGTTCTTTGTGCGGCGCGCTGTCCGGGGACAACACCACATCCTGGATGATAGGGGCCACTCGATGCCGAACCCCTCGTGGTCAACGGCCGGAGCCCCGACAATATCCAACGCCCCCCAGGACGGACGCCCCTGAGGAAGCGGCCTGCCTCCTCCTCCTCGAGAGCCCCCGACGCATGGCGGGGGCTCTCGGCGTCTCACGTACGACCCCAGTAAGGAAGGCCAACCGCCGTCCCGCGATCGACAGGACTGCACTCCACCGCCCTGACCGCGACCGTGCGAAAGCCGGGCTCGTTGCGGCCCCCAGCGGCTATGGTACACTCCTCCGCGCGGCCGGATCCCGGCGGAGAGAACCATGGCGGCAGAGGCCAAGCGCGTGGTGTGCATCGAAGACGAGCCGGAAATGATCGACCTCGTTCGGTTGATCCTCGGCCGCAAAGGTTTTCAGGTCATCGGCGCCAACGGAGGAATCGAAGGGCTGGACACCGTCCGCCGCGAAAAGCCCGACCTCGTGCTGCTGGACCTCATGATGCCCGACATGGACGGCTGGGAGGTCTACCAGCAGATGAAAGCCGACCCGGCGCTGCGCGACATCCCGGTTGTGGTGGTGACGGCGAAAGCGCAGTCGATCGACAAGGTGCTCGGTTTGCATATCGCCAAGGTCGATGACTACATCACCAAGCCCTTCGGTCCGCAAGAGTTGCTGGAAAGTGTGGCGAAGATCCTCGGGGAACCCGGATCCTGACCGCCACCGACATCGGGCGCGGCGGGGCGGCCATGGTCGCCCCGTTTTCATGTGTGACGGGGCATGACACGCTGGGTCAACGTCGTCAATGAATCCCGCGGCGGATTGCCGGTTGTGCGCGCCCGCTGGTGCGCGTCGTTTCTGTGCCGCTTGCGCGGACTGAGCTTTCGGAGCTCTCTCGGCAAGGGAGAGGGCCTGCTTCTGGTCGAGCGCAGGGCGAGCCGCGTGGATGCCTCCATCCACATGCTGGGGATGTTCTTCCCGCTCGGAGTCGTTTGGATCGACGGCGATCATCGCGTGGTGGATACTCGTCTGGCGCAACCGTGGCGCGTTTACGCGCCGCGATCGGCAGCGCAGTTCACTCTCGAAGCCTCGCCTCAAATCCTCGATTTCCTCAGCCCGGGCGAGCAGGTGGACTTCATCGATGAAGCCGTGGTCTAGCCTTCTCCTGCTGATGGCTCTCGTGGCCGGCAGTCTGGCGCCGGTCGGCCGGGCTTCGGCGCAGGAAGCCGGCCCGATTTACATCGTGCAAGAAGGTGACACCCTTTCCACGATCGCCATCCGCTTCGGTACGACGGTGGAGGCGCTCGTCCAGGCCAACGGCATCGCCGATGCTTCGATCATTGCCCCCGGGATGCAGCTTCTGCTTCCAGGGTTCGAGGGGGTCTCGGGCATTCTCTCTGTCCACCAGGTCGCCTTCGGCGAATCGCTGGCCTCCCTGGCAGGCACCTACCGGACGTCGGGGGCGGCCCTGGCCAAGCTCAACCGTTTGGTCAACCCTGAACGTCTGTACGTGGGGCAGCCGGCTATCGTGCCCGAGCCCGCCAATGGAAGCCCGGCCGCAGCGGGAGCCCGGACGTACTCGGCTGGCCAGGGACTGCTCGAGGCGGCTGTCGAGTGGGGAGCCAATCCGTGGCTGCTGGGGAACCCGGGCCTGAGGCTGTGGCGCGTCGCCGGGCAGCGCGCGTATTTGCCGGGAGGTGCCGGTGCGGCCAGCGACCTGCCGCGGGGCGTGAGTTCTGTAACCGTCAGTCCGTCACCGTTGGTCCAGGGTCGGGCGACGATCATCGAGGTCCAAGCCGATCCTGAAGTTCAGGTCCAAGGCCGCCTTGGAGAGCGGGCGCTCAATTTCATGTCTCCCGAGGCGTCCCCCGGAACCTGGATTGCCCTGCAGGGAATTCACGCCCTGCAGCCGGCGGATCTGGTCGAGCTCGAGATCCGCATCCAGATCGCCGGCGCCGAGATCGCCCACCGGCAACCCGTTCCCGTCGTGGATGGCGGGTACGGGCGTGAGTCGCTCCAGGTACCTCCGCAAACCCTGGATCCGGCGAATACGGGGCCCGAGGATGAGCGCATCGCCGAGGTCGTGCGCACCGCGTCCGCGGAGAAGCTCTGGGAAGGCGTGTTTCACTTTCCGTCGAGCTACTTCGAGACTTTTCCTTCGCGCTACGGAACCCGGCGCAGCTACAACGGTTCGGCCTACTCCTACTATCACACCGGGCTGGATCTATATGGAAACCCCGAGACGCCGGTCCTCGCTCCCGCGCCCGGGATCGTCGTCTTCGCCGAAGAACTGACCGTTCGCGGCAACACCACGTACATCGATCACGGGTGGGGGGTGTACTCGGGTTTCCTGCATCAATCGCAGATCTTCGTCCACCCCGGCGACCGAGTCGAGACGGGAGACACGATCGGCATGGTGGGGGCCACCGGCCGCGTGACCGGTGCGCATCTGCACTGGGAGATCTGGGTTGGGGGAGTGCCCGTCGACCCGATGCAGTGGACCGAGATCGTATTCCCCTAATCCCCGGTCGGTTCTCCGCCGGAGTCTGAAGGGATTTCTCTTCCCGAGTAGTAATCGTCGAGGGCGGCCTTGGCGGCCGACGCTTCTTCCTGAGGGACCATCACTTCGACGCGCGCCATCGGGCCCAGGCTGAGCCCGTAGCTCGCGGCCGCCGACTCCTGGGAAAGGCGCACGCGCAGCCCGAGCGACTCGAGCATGCCTCGAAGGATCTCGGCCTCGAGTCGGCCGGCGGCCTCATCGACGGTCACCCACTCCGTCTCCATGAGTCGTCCTCCTGACGAGATGTAGTATAATTCCGCCCCGCATCGCCGAGCATGCCCTCGCCCCACGTTCGATCCCCTGAGTCTTCTTGGTCCAGCTTCGCTCTCCAGGACGGGGACCTCGATTTCCTCTCCAACCTGCTGATCGAGCGCGAGGCGCCTCTGACGACCGCCGAGTTGGCCGGTGCGTTGGTGGCCCGGCGGATGGAGAAGCTGGCCGAGGCCGCCCGCGAGGAGAATGGGCACCAGGCTGTGGTGTACGCCCCGCGTGAAAACTACGAGCAGGGGCAGCGTCTCCGCTTTCCTCAGTTCGGAAACACGATCGGCACCGTCGTGGGCGTCCGCCCCGGCGAGAATCCTGACCTCGGCCCGTTCGCCGTCATCCAGGTACGCTTCAATGATGGCGACGATCCGAGGGAGTTCGCCGCCAACCTCGCCTCCCACAAGTTGAATCAGCCCGCTCCGACGCCGACGGCCGAAGAGCTCGACGACACGCCGGCCTCCGTCTTGCGACGGCATGGCCCGACGATCGAGCGGGAGCTCACTCGCCGGCTGAATCAAGCTCCGGACATCGTCCGGATCGCCGGACGATGGTTTCCGAAGGCCCTCCTGGCGGAGATCCACGAGGGCCACCTCAACCTGGCGGAGGCCGTCCTGGACGTCGCCGGCGG
>DASSGB010000064.1:0-31545 GCA_035693825.1 Anaerolineales bacterium | reverse complement strand
GTCACGCATATCCGCCGGGACGTCCAAAACGAGTCGGATGCCGGGTAACTGGTCAAGACCTACCTCCCGCGTGGCCCTCTCATCGGCGGTTACGATCCTTTGCCTCCGCAGGCTCGTGAAGATGAATCTTGTTGCCTTCGACACTCAACACTGCGGTGTGATCGTCGGACCGGTCTTCGATGATGCGAACGCCCATCTCGAGCGCGGTCAACCGGCATACATCGGCCACGTCGCCTTCGCCGCTCAGGCGCAGGGCGCGATAGCCCTTGGCCTGTGCCCGCGAAAGCTCCCGGCGCGCCGCGTGGCGCAACTGGCGATACAGGCGCATCGAGTTCTCGATGTAGTCCACGGTCAATCGAGCGCGCAAAGCCAGCCCGGCGGGGGTGATGATGTAGCGAAGCTTGCGACGCTCGGCCCGCTTGACCTTGACGTAGCCCTTGGCCACCATGCGCTTCAGATGCCAGTTGACCGTACCCACGGCGACGCCCAGTTTGGCCGCCAGGCCGATCTGGGTGGCGTCCGGGTTGCGCTCGATTTCCGAGAGCAGATTCAGTTCGCGCGTTTCGCGTAAGGCCTGACGTTCGTCCATGGCTTCAAAATTCAGTCACTGAATTATACACCCATCTTGTGGGGGACCCGCCTACCCCGGCGGGCAGGCGCGAAGGTCAAACAACCAGCGGTCACCGTTGGCGCCGTCGTCGTCCGCCGCCGCCACCTCCACGACACATTCGTCGAGCAGCGACAGGCGGGCGGTTTCCGGCATGCCCTCCCACCAGTATTGGTCGACGTACATGTAGCCAAATCCGCTTTGGACCACGCGCCCGACCTCCGGCTGGTCGATCAGCGTCTGCCACGACTCAAGCAGGGTCGAGCTGTCTTCCGCGGATCGGGTCAAGCGCCCCGTCAGCGCGACCGCTCTCCACGAATCGGAGTCAAGCACCAGCGCCCCGGGCTCGAGCCGGTTCCAGACCGCCTTGGCCATGGCGGCATCGACCGGCAGGATGCCATCGCTGAAGACGGCTCTCGGGAAGGCCGTCAGCAAAGAACCGGAAACGATGATCCCGCCAAAGACCAATACGGCGCCGCCGACCAGGATCGCCGCGCGTGCAAGAAGCCGCCCTGAACGCCACGCCGCGGCCATGGGAGCCGCCGCGAGCAGGAGCCAGCCTATCAGCGCGTAATAGGTCAGTCGGGTGATGTCCCGATCCACTTCGTATCGCACGAAGATCGGAACGATGAAACCGAAGAAGGTGCTCAGCCCGAACGCCAGCGGAAGCACCTGCCCTCGACGCAGTGCCCGGAGGGCCGCCCAGCCGGCGACCGGCGCCAGGAGCAGGGCCGGGCCAAGTTCGAAGACCGCCAGCAAGATCTCCCCCGGGCGGCTGAGCCTCATTTCGCCTAGGTGCGAGGACACGATCGATGGAATGGCGCGAAAGGAGAATCCCGCGAACGACGAGCCGGAGCCGCCGGCGGATCCGCTCTCCAGAACTCGCCGCGCGGCCTCCGTGCGCGTGCCTCCTTGCAGCATGGCGACGATCGCGGCGACGGCCGCGATCGCCAGGAAGGCGAGGGCTTGGCTTCGCGCCTGCCGGCGCCCGCGGCGGGAGACGATCAGAACGGATGCGCCCACAAGTCCCAGGCCGAACAGCACGAAACTCGACTCCGCCGCGAGTCCCCACAACGCCAGCAAAACGGCGAGGACTCCCCACGCCCATCGCGCCGACCGCGCCGGATACAGAACCAGCAGAAGAAACAACGCCATCAACCCCAGGGAAACGGGGCCCGACTGCAGATAGAGAACGAGTGGCTGGAAAATCCCGTTCACGAACGCGAACGGCAAGGGGAAGGGTGGCCCGCCTTCGATGCCCCATGCCGAGCCCAACGCGTGCGGCAGGTCCGCGGCCGTCTGCGCCGCCGAGCCCCACATCACGAGATCCCTGCTGGCCCCCGAGACGATCGGGGAGGGAACGAGCAGAAGGAGCCACCGGCTTCCGCTGGCCAGCAGCAGGACCATCCCGACCACCACAGCCCCAACCCAGGACCTTGTCGCCCGCCGTCCCCAAATCACGCTCAGGCCGACGGTCAGCGCGCCCAGGATGCCCTTGGCCAGGTCGAAGGCGCTCCAGGGGAACAGGCCTCCGATCCGCATGAGCATGGCGCCGAAGAGCTGGAATCCATAGTGGTAGGGGAACAGAAAGTCCGGGTTCATGTAGAACGGCGGTGGGATGGGCCCACCCGCTGCGAGAAGCGAGATCATCGAAAGATTCTTGCGATCGTCGAAGATCGCCACGCCCCGGCCGATGCGGAAGAATGCGAAGGTCATCACCGCGACCGCCGCCCACATCGCCCACGCGCGCCAATCCATGTGCAGGCGAAGCTTCCGGTTATCTGCCGTCCACCACGCCGCGAGGCCTCCGGCGAAGACGATGGTTCCCGAAATCCAAGACGACAGTGGAGATGGGATCCAGCGGCCCAGCAAGTTGGCCACCCAGATGGCGATGACCAGGCCCAATGCCGCGCCGGCGAGGGTCCTATCACGCGCAGGCAGTCGAAAGCCCGCATGCACGAGGCCCCACCCGCCCACCATGCACGCCGCGAGGAAGGCGGTCAGCGCCACGAGGTCCAGGGGATTGCCGGTCAGCGACCAGTACACGAGGCTCCTCGAGGTTCGTTCTCGCCGATCAATCTGGGCAGCCCGACGGTCCGGGCTTCGGAACGAGGAGATCCACTCTGGGTTCGTCCAGCTTCAAAAGCGGTTCGTACGAACACAGGATGGGCAGCGAGACCTGTGTCACCCAGGCGTCGTTCTCCTCACCGAAATTATGGGCGCGGCCTTGAAGGGCCGTCGTCAAACGGTCGACGACGATCAGCCCGAAGGCGCGCTCCTGGAGCAGGCGATGAAAGTCGTCGAGGTAGGCCGGGTTCCCTGACATGGCCATCTCCATCAGGAAGACGGTCTCGTACTCGGGCTCGACAGGCACGGACGGAATCATTTTGAATGTGAGGAGATGCCTCTGAGAGATGAACAGCACCCGTTCACCGGCCCGGGCGGTCCGTTGAGCCTCGCTCCGGATAGCCTCCAACGACCGGGCTGCCACCGTTGCATCCCTCTGGCGCCAGGCGCCGCCATTCGCCAGGGCGAAGACCAGAGGCACGCCGACCAGAAGCGCCAGATGCGAAGGACGGGGCAGCATTGGCCGAGTCAGTGGAGTTCCGTTCGGCGCCCGGCGAAACAACAATACGCTGCCGGTTACGAGCAGCAGCACGAGGTATGCATCCAGGTTATGCAGGTTGCTGCCGCCGCCGATCTTTAGGGAGACCAGAAGGCCGCCCGCGAGCAGGACACCCAATGTCCCGCCCACCAACAGCCGCCGAGGCGTATCGATCTTGTGCGCCCACGACGCCCGGGTTTTCCATAGCGAGAAAGCCATGGGGGCACTGGCGACGAGAATCGCCGGGAGTATGCCGGGTGCGAAGGTTGCGTTGGGGAGCAGACGGTAGAACAGCAGGTCCGAAGAGAGACTCGAGGCGAAACGATCGACGCTGGTCCCCGAGAGGCGAATGTAGAGAGCCTGGGAGACGAGCGCGATTGCAGTACCTCCCACAACCCAGGCGGCGGGCCAACGCAGAATGGACCATCGCCGCCGGACAAGCGCCTCCGACTCGAGCACGTAGAGCACGCCCGCCAATAGGGCCGGGACCGGGTACCAGTTCAGACGGCTGATCCCGGCCCAGGCGGAGGCGGCGGCGATCCAGATGGAAGTCCTCCAGGGCCGGTGAACATCCAGCCCGAAGAGCACCAGGGCCACGGGAACCAACAGGTGGTAGTAGACCGGTCCCTGGAACAGAAACAGGATCATCCAACCCGTTGCCACCCATCGCAGGGCTCCCGTCAGGCGAAGTCGCGCCACAAGGAGCCATGCGACCACAACCGGCATTGCCCACCACAACACGACCTGCCATAGCCGGTGAAACCATAGGGGCAGCGACCCTGCCAAGAAGGGAATCGATTGCAGGAGATATCGAGTGGGATGGAGCTCCGGAGGCCTTAACGCCAGGCCGTACAGCCTTTGCGCATGAAACAGCGATGCGTAGTAGTAGCGGCTGGCCTCCGACCAGCCGAGCGAAAAGGGATAATTGCTTACTTCCGGCACGAAGACCAAGAGCCTGTACACCAATCCGTAGATCACGACGCTTGAAAGTGCAACGACCAACCAGGGCGCAGCCGGATACCAGGACCTCAGCAGGAGGGAGAAGGCGACCACCGCAACCCAGAAGAGGAGAAGCCTGGGAAACACACCCTCGAAGTAACGTCCGGCGGGGCCAAAGACCGCCAGCGGCAGCACCGCCGCGACCAACGTGATCAAAAGAGCCGCGACCGCTCGATTTCGCACAAGGACCCGCTCGGTTTCGGGGATCGAAGCCACCAGCCGAACCGCCCGCCCGCGCCCCATCAGAATCAGAAGCACCAACTCGGCGACGACGACCACGATCCCGAAGAAAAGGGCCGCCTGCCACTTTCGGGAGATCGCCAGAACGCCGTCGTTGTTCGCCTGGAGGCCGAGCTGGATCAGGGCGGCAACGGTCAGCGTCAGAGTGAGCGCGAGGCAGGCGCGCCCGCGGGATGCCGCATCCTTGGGCAAGGCCTCGGCCGACATCAGGCCTCCCGTCGGCGGTCGGCGGACCAATCCGCGACGATGCTCGAGACGAAGGCCGCGCCCGGAAGGCTGATCAACATGTCCATCGTGCGGAGGATGAGGGCCAGCGTGAGCGCGTTCTCGATCGGTACACTCCCCAACTCAGAGAAGATGTACGTGACCGAGACCTCACGCAGGCCGAGGCCATTGATCGAAAACGGCACAAGGGTGATGAAGTACGAGAGACTCCACAACCCGGCGATCGTGACAGCCGAAGGAGTCGACCCCATCCCTCGCAGGAGGAGCCAGATCTCGGCGAACAGGCAAAGCATGTGAACCCAGGTGAACGACAGCGCCTGGAGCAGCGCCCGTGGATGGTGGATCCACATTCTCAGCTCGCCGGCGATGCGCGTCACGGCCCGGCGGGCTCGCTCGAGCCACGACCTCATCGCCGGAGGCGCCTCTCCGGCGGCAACTCCGAGCGCCAGCGGCGCGGCCACCAGCGAGGATTTCTGAAGCCACAGCACAAGATCGCGGAGCCCGAACGGCAGCGCCATCGCCATGCCCAGCAGCCCGATAAGGCGATCGGCCACGATCGAAGCCGCGCTGCCCACCCGGTTGCTGGAGAGTTTCAGGATTCCCGCGAGCCGAACGACGTCTCCCCCGACCGTCGTCGGGAGGAAGTTGGCCGCAAAGAGACCGGCCAGGGTCAATCGCAGGCTTTCGAGGAACGGGATCGACTTGTCCGCGGTGCGCAATAGGGAGAACCAGCGGGCGGTAATGGCGACACGGGATATCACCAGCAGGGCCACAACCGCGACCAGGCTTGACGGCGGTATGCGCTGGAAAGCAGAAAGGATTTCGGACCAGCCCTGCCGGCTCAACAAGTACACGAGCAGGGCCAGGGAGGCGAGCGTGCCAAGACCCCGTACGATCAGCTGACGGTCGAGGCGTGGAGTAGGGAAGCTCATGGAGTCCCGTGGGCCGGATCGATGACCCGGCGCACGGAATAGGTGGGCTTGGCTTGAGACTCGTGGTAGGTGCGGACGGTGAGCTCGGCGAGCAGGCCCATCAGGATGGCCTGGGCTCCCAGGATGAAAGCCGTCACGCTGAGCAGGAGCAAAGGAGAACGGATCATATGCTCGTCGAGCATGATCCGGCGGGCAATGAGAACCAATAGCACGACGAAGCTCGCCGCGATCATGCCCAGGCCGGCGCCCCCGAAGATGTAGATCGGCTTGGCGGCGTAGCTGGTCAGGAACTTGACGGTGAAGAGATCCAGAATGACCTTCACCGTCCGCTCCAGCCCGTACTTGGCCTTCCCGAAGCGCCGGGCGTGATGGCGCACCGGCACCTCGACGATTCTCGCCCCTACCCCTCCGGCATAGGCCGGGATGAATCGGTGCATCTCGCCGTAGAGGTGGAAACCTTCGAGCACTTCGCGACGATAGGCCTTCAACGTGCAGCCGTAGTCGTGCAGCGGGACGCCGGTCACACGGGAGATCAGCCAGTTGGCCATCTGAGATGGCAGCCGCCGGGTCAGGGCGGCGTCCTGCCGATCGACGCGCCACCCTGAAACGACGTCGTAGCCTTCATCGATCTTCTGGATCAGTGTCGGGATATCCGCCGGATCGTTTTGCATATCGGCGTCCAGGGTGACGATGACATCTCCCTCGGAGTGATCGATGCCCGCCGCCAGGGCCGCCGTTTGTCCGAAATTGCGGCGCAGAATCACGGCCCGGCTGTGGCCGCTGTCCTGCCGGGCCAGTCGTTCCAGGACTTCGACGCTCCCGTCCGTCGATCCGTCGTCCACGTAGACCACTTCGTAGTCGCGTCCGGCCAGCGACTCGCGAATGGCCTGATCCAGATGGGGCAGGCTTTCGACTTCGTTGTAGACGGGAATCACGAGAGAGATTTTCACAGGACACCCCAGCCGGCATGCGGGTTCGGCCGCGCCCAGATCCGGCCGAGTCCGCCGTGCCGGGTCAGTCCACGCCGCGGCCGGCGTGGTTCAGCACCGCCGTCACGCCCGTGTCCCAGCGGTGCCACTTGCCAAAGTGCGTGTCCAGAATCTTCAGGCCTTCACCGATCGGCGACTGGCCGGTAGCCTGCAAGTCGGCGTCGACCATGATCCGAGCCAGGGGCTTGTAGGTCACCTTGGGCTCCCATCCGAGTTCGCGCTTGGCCCGCGAAGCATCCGCCTGAAGCAGATCGACCTCTGTCGGCCGGAAGTAGCGCGGGTCGACCTCGACATGCTCCTTCCAGTCCAGGCCCGCATACGCGAAGGCTTCCTCGACGAACTCGCGGATGGTGGGCGCCACGCCGGTGCCCACGACGTAGTCGCCGGGCTTGTCCTGCTGAAGCATCAGCCACATGACCTCGACAAATTCCGGCGTGTAGCCGTAGTCCCGACGAGCATCGAGGTTGCCCAGGTAGAGCTTGCGTTGATCGCCGGCCTTGATGCGCGCCACGCCGCGGGTGACTTTGCGCGAGAGGAAGGTGGGCCCGCGGCGGGGGCTTTCGTGGTTGAACAGGATACCGTTGACGGCGAAGATCTTGTAAGCCTCGCGATAGTTGGCCGTCATCCAGTACGCGTAGACCTTGGCGATGCCGTACGGGCTGCGCGGGCGGAACGGCGATAACTCGTTTTGGGGCGCGGGTGCGTCGCCGAACATCTCGCTGGACGAGGCCTGGTAGAAGCGCGCCTGGATCCCGCTGCGGTGGATGGCTTCCAGGAGACGGGTCGCACCCAGTCCGGTGATGTTGCCGGTGTATTCCGGCATCTCGAAGCTCACCATGACGTGCGATTGCGCACCCATGTGGTAGACCTCGTCCGGCCGCACGTTGTAGACGAGGTTGGTCAGCTGCTCGGAGTTCGACAGGTCGCCGTAGTGCAGGAAGAGCCGCGCCGCTGGATCGTGGGGGTCCTGGTAAATGTGGTCGATGCGATCGGTGTTGAAGGTGCTCGACTTGCGAATGAGCCCGTGGACCTCGTAGCCCTTATGCAGGAGCAGCTCGGCCAGGTACGACCCGTCCTGGCCGGTGATCCCCGTGATCAAAGCTTTGCGCATTCCCGCCTCTCGCTGGGTTGAAATTCAGTCTCTGAATTATACATCAGCCGGGCGTCGCCGCAGGGCGTCCGCGGCATGGGAGCGTCGATCACGAACCAGGCACACCCCGACATAGGCCAGCACCGCAAGGACGGTGGCCGCCAGGGAGGCCTCGAAACCGAGGCTCGGCAGGCCGGCGTAGCGGCCCAGATACCAGTGGAGAACGATGAGCGTCGAGAGTCCGAGCGCCACATACGTTCGCAGGAGCCAAGGATCTCTCTCGGAGCGCGCCAGGATCCACGCCCAGGCAGCCAGGGAGACTTGCGCCACGAGGAAGACCGCCCGATAGCGAGGGTTGTCCCACTGATAACCCGGCGCCCGATAGGACGCGACCAGCGCCGTCACCCAAACCAGGAGACCGAGATACGCCTCCAGGCTTCGCCAACCTCTCCGTCGAATGGCGGCGATGGTCCCATACACCAAAGGCGGAACGAGGGCGAACCATCCCAGGCTGCGGGTGATGGCGATGGTTTTCCACACTGGGTTGCCCGGGGCGGCGATGGCCGCTGGCAGGAACGGCTGCACCAAACCGTAGGCGACAAGAAAGGCCAGCCGAGCAGCTGGCGGGAGCTCGGTCAGAACAACCTCGAGCATGTCCGACCCGGCTGCCGCCTGCCCGACGCGCCATTCAGCACCGGCGTTCTCCAGCCACTGCACGATGACCTGGCCGAAGGTCCCGGTGATCTCCTCCAACCGCGCCCAACTTCGGATCACCAGGAATATGCCCGCCAGCCCAATCGGAATCCCGAGCCACCATACCCAGGCTGGAATACGCGGCGCCTGCCTCCCCTCCCACAGGGCCGCCAGCCCCACGACCGCCGCGCCTGCGAGCGCCGTCGGAGGCGAGAAGAACATGAGGCTGAGAAGCCCTGTCATGAGCCATGGGGTGCCGCGCGTGCGCAGCTCTCCGCGCGAGACGGAATAGCCGTACATCAACATCGCCAGGCCGAGAATCAGGAACGGCTCTCGCATCTGGGAGGCGCCCAGGAGAACCGACTCCGGCAGGAGGGCCGCGATCCACGCGGCCGTTTGGCCGACGGCGGGCCCCCAACGCGAGGCGGCGAAGCCGTAGACGTACAGCACGCCGAGCGCAGAGGCGGCTGCCGTCAGAATCACGACCATCAACGGACGATGCGTTTCCCCTCCGAGATAACGATAGACGCCCACACTCACGAAAAGCAGGCCGCCATACTGGTCGCTGCCCTTCGGATCCGTGAAAGAAACCAGCAGCGGCAGGTCGCCGCGCGCCCGCTGCCACGCGTCGGTGTCGCGCTTGTAGGCATCCCAGAAAACGTAGCCGTGATTCTCGGGGTTGTTTTCGTAGCCGAGGTCCGGCAGCGTTCGCGCCAGCGCCAGTCCGACCAACACGCGCAGGGCCATGGCCCCAAAGGCGAGGCCCAGCACGAGCCCCGTCACGCCGACGACCGACAGGGAGCGGTAGGCGTACACGATGAGTGCAGTGCAAACCGCGAGCAGGAGCGCGTAGCCCAGCGCGCCGGGAAGACTGAATCCTTTGCCGTCGGACCAGGCCAGCAGCAGACCGCCGACAAGTCCGCCCGCGAGAATGAGCGCGGGCAACCTGGCGCGCGTCACGCCGCCGCCTCGGCGGGCCGACGAACGACCTCGATCATTCGGACGATCCCGACGATCACCACCATGACCACCACCATCTGCAAGGGTACCAGGAAACGTGGATTGTCCCCGTGATCGAGCAGCGTCTGCAGCACGGATGTGAAGGCGATCAACCCTGCCGCGGCCATCCATTCGCCATTTCGGCGAAGGCCGCGCACGGCCCGGATCGGCAGCACCAGGGCCGCCATCAGAAGCAGGTAGGCAGCATTGGCGAGAAGGGACACAACTCGCCCGGCCGTTGCCCAGACGTTCAGCAAAGACCGGGCAGCCGAAGCCTCGACGCGTTCCGGTTCCCAATAGACCGGCGCTTTCCAGAAATCGATCCAGCCCTCGACGACGTTGCGAGCGTAAAGATCCGGGTGCTCGCGGACGAGAAGGAGCGAGGCCCTCTGCATTTCGCGCGACAGGTCGTAGAAACCGAGCCCGGTGACCCGCGTCAATTCGGGGATGGCTTCCCAGATGGTGTTCGTCTGGTCGCCGCGCTCCGCCAGGCGCGCCTGGCGATATCTCAGATACGTGTCGCGCATGGGCGCGTACTCGTCGGGGAGGTACTCGAAGAACACGCCGGTGTGCTGCACGAGGTTGTAGCCGCCCATCGTCGTCGGCGCCAGAAAGCCGTAGCTCGAGTTGACCCAGGCGATCCATCCACCGAGAAGGGCAGCGGCGGGCACGGCGAACAAGACGGCACGGCCGAGGCGCGTCCGCGACGAGAGGGAACCTCCCATCGAGACGAACGGCAGCAGCCATACCGCCAGAGGATAGAAGAGAATGCGCACGAGCCCTGCCGCGCCCGCCGCAAGTCCCGCCAGCAGGCTCCAGCCCGGCGCAAGCCCCGAAGATCTTCGAACCAGGCCGACAAGGAACAGACTCAAGATCACGAGAAACGCGGTCAGAGTCTCCGTCAGCAGATTGGCCTCGAAAAGGAATTGACCCGGGATCAGGTCGTAGAGGACGCCGACGATGAAGGCCACAGCCGGCCGGCCGGTCATCCTCAGGGTCAAGGCATAGAGCAACAGGCTGATCCCGATGCCCAGCGCCATCTGCCCAATCCACACGGACTCTCGATCGACTCCGAGGGCGGCGACGAACAACGGATAGCCTGGAACCCGCGTGCCGTCGTAACCGTCCAGGCTCCCGCGCGCCAGAACGGCGGCCGCACGAAAGTAGGAGCCGGTGTCCCCGTATTCGATCGGGGCATAGACGGACCAAAGCCAGAGGCGCTGGAAAAGCCCGAGCACCAGGAGAACGAGGCCTCCCCACCAGGCCACCCTGCGCCCATCGGAGAGAAGTGCGGTGAGGTTCATGGCGAGCCCGGCTCGAGTCCCTCGATCGCCTTGCCAGCGCGTGCTTTCCAATCGTACGCAGCAGCCTCGCGGCGCGCCTGCGCCCCGAGCGCTTCACGCCGGCCATCGTCGGCCTGCATGGCCTGCAGGGCCCGATCCCAGGCGTCGACGTCCTCCGGCGGCAGCAGGACGGCGTTCCCAGCGTTCAGGACCTCTCCGAAGACTGGCAGATCGCTGGAGAGGATCGCCCTTCCCGCGGCCATGTACTCGAAAGTCTTCATCGGACTGGCGTACGCGGCGGTATCGCCGCCGCTGCTGACCGCAATCCGTTTGGCGTAGGGCATGAGCAGCACGTCACTCGCGGCGTGCAGCATGGGCAGATCCGAGTTGGGGACGAACCCCATCAGGTGCACGTTTCGAATGCCCTCCAACTGTAGGCGCTCCCGCCACGCATCCACGTCGTCGGGTTTCCCGCCCGCCCAGATGAAGGACACTCCCGGATTGCGCGCGGCCAGCGCCGCCATCAAGTCCAGGCCGCGCCCAGAGTACAGGTGGCCGGTGTACGTGGCGGTGAACATCTCGGGAAGGCCGAGCTTCGCCCGGGCAGTGCGCGGGGACGGCATTCCATCGTAGGCCGCGAGATCGACACCGCTGGGAAGGACTCGCGCAAACGGCGGGCGAATCCGCGGCCCGTACTCTTTCTCCAACGCTGCCCGCAACGACTCGGTGATGGGCAGAACCCGCATCGCCCCGCGGCCCGCAAGAAAGCCTCGGAACAGGAGCGGCCCCGCCAGGCCCGACGGCCGGTCGTGGACTTCGATCGCCGTCGGCTGTGCGGCGAGCGACAGGTAGGCCGCCGCCTGATACGGCCAAACGTAGTGCAGATCCGGTTTCCAGCGACTCGCTGCCTGCGCCGACCGCATGGCGACATCCCAGCGGCGCAGCCAGGCCGCGCCTTCGACGAAATCGATAGGGAACTCGCGCCGCAGGCCGTAATGCACTCGCGCCGCGGGCCAGTCGAACGCGGCCGGTGTGCGAGGCACCCACAACCGGATCTCGTGGCCCAGCTCGGCGAAGGCCTGGCAGACTTTCATCACCCGAATCGAATTTGCCGTCAACGAGGGAATCTGGGACGAGGCGATGAAGGCGATCCGCACGGGCTTCAGGCTCCCGTGGCCGCAGACAACGCCGTTTCGGCGCGGCGCAGCGCGCCATCCGTGCGCGCCACCAGCACGCCCGTCGTTCCCGCGAAGTAGGCCGAGAGCAGCGCCGCCATGGCGTTGGCTCCGGCCATCGGCACCAGCACCACCGTCCCGACAATCTTCAGCACACCCGCCCACAGATGGACCCAGTTCGGATACGCCGCCTGGCCCAGCAGCAAGAGCACGCTCCGGTTCCAGTAGAGAATGTTGACGATGACCGTGCCCGCCAGCAGGATCAGCAGCGGGACGTACGCCCCCACGAAGTCGGGCGTATACACCAGCGAGATGAACCCGCGCCCGGCGATGATCAAACCGAGCGCCGCCGGGAGGGTCCACAGCGAGGCCAGGATCGATCCGCTCCTCAACAGGTAGCGGACGTTCGGCCATCGCCGGGCCGAGATTTCGAGCGAGACCTCGCGGTACGTCGTGCTGATGAGCGGGTTGACCGGGACGAAGAGAACGTTGGTGATGGCTTTGGCGACTTTATACAGCCCGACCTGCGTGGGTGAGCTGAACGCGCTGAGCCACAACAGCTCGCTGTCGCGCGTGAGCAGGGCGATGGTCGTCGAAAGATTGGTGCTCCAGGCGAAACGAATCATCTCCATGCGGCGGTCCCACAGGAGCCTCATCGGAGCCCGCCACCACCCGGCGCCCCAGCGGCGGCCGGCCTCCACCAGCGCCATCAGACTGATGGCCACCGCCCCGATCGCTTTTCCTACAGTGTAGGCGACGACGACCGCCAGCAATCCTTCGCCGCGAACGAAGGCCACGGCCATCAGGCCGAGGGTGATCAGGCTCTGCCCAAGCGTAATCCAGCTCAGGGCGGCGAAGCGATCGGCGAGCTGTAGCAGACCCGTCGAGCTTTCCATCATCAGGTTGGCCAGGATGGCCAGCCCGTAGACCAGAAACAGCGGCGCGGTGGCCGGGTCATGGCCGAGGAACGTTGCCGCCAGAGGCGAGAAGGCGGCGATCAGGGCCACCGCAACCAACGAGCTGCCAATCTCGACCAAGCCGGCGACCTTGAAGACCGCCGCGGCTTCGCGCGGCTTTCCGCGTTCGGTGAACTCGCCGACGTAGTGAACGACCAGCTGACTCATTCGGAACGACGTCAGACGATTGACGTTCGAACCGAAGTCGGTGATCACGCCTACCAGGCCCAGCCCCTCGACGCCCACCATCCGTGCCGCGAGTGCCCCCTGCAACATGCTGAGGGCCGTGCTCAGGGTGCTGGCGCTCAGCAGGTATCCGGAGTTGCGCAGGACACGTTGCAGGAGGGGATTCGCGGTAAGCCGCGCCCAGAGTCGTCCCGGCCAGGCCATCCAGGTCCCGCCTAGTCGAGTGTGTTCACCTGGCGAGCCCACTCCCTCTCGTCCAGGTACCAGCGGACGCAGGCCCCCAGCCCGTCATCCAGACTCGTCGCCGGTTCCCATGCCAGGAGACGTCCGGCCTTCGTGATGTCGGCCCAGGTGGAGGGCACGTCGCCGGGCGCGGGCGGACGATGTTCGACCCTGGCCTTCTTACCCAACCGTCCTTCGATGCGCTCGATCAAACCGGTTAAGGGAATCGGACGATCGCTGCCCAGGTTGATGACCTCGTATCCCAGAGGTCGCAGAGCCGCGACGGTGCCGGCCGATACGTCATCGCGGTAGGTGAAATCTCGTTCCTGCGTGCCGTCGCCGTAGATCAGCACCGGCCTGTCCTCGGCGATCCACTGCACGAATCGGAAGATGCTCATGTCGGGTCGACCGGCCGGGCCGTACACGGTGAAATACCTCAGCACACTGACGTCCAGGCCGTACAGATGATGGTACGTGTGGCACAAGAGCTCGGCCGCGCCCTTGGAAGCCGCGTAGGGAGAAAACGGGCGTGTGATGTCGGCCGTCTCCTGGAACGGGCGCGGGTTGTGCGCTCCGTACAGGCTCGAAGTGGAAGCCAGGACGAACTTGGGCACGCGGTGTTCGCGGCACAGGTCGAGCAGGTGAAGCGTGCCCAGCACGTTCGTTGCATAGTACAGGCCCGGATGGCGCAGGCTGGGGCGAACGCCGGCGCGTGCCGCCAGGTTGATGACGGCTTCGTATGCTTCCCCGCCCCATGCCTGGCGCGCCCCCTCGGCAGTGGAAATGTCGGCTCGGCGGAAGGTGAATCCAGGCCGCCCGCGCAGGCGCGCCAGCCGCCACTCCTTCAAGCGCTCATCGTAGGCATCGTTGAGATTGTCGACTCCGACGACCTCTCGACCTTCGTCGAGGAGACGTCGGGCGACGTCCGATCCAATGAACCCGGCCGCGCCGGTGACCAGGATGGCGGGCACTAGAGTCGGACCACCTTCTCGCTTCGCACGCCGGCTGCGCCGAGCGCGTTGCGCGAGTCGAAGATCAGCTTCGACGCCTGCTCCAGCCGCGGGTAGTCGATCGAGGCATGATTGGTGACCACCACGACGCAGTCGGCCCGGCGGGCGGCGGCTTCGACATCCGCCACCGAGTGCATCCCCCACCCCTCGTGCTCGATCGACGGCACGAAGGGATCGAAGTACTCCACCTCGGCGCCCTTCTCGCGCAGCAGGCCGATGACGTCCAGCGCCGGCGATTCGCGGATGTCGGAGACGTTGGGTTTGTAGGCCACGCCGATCACCAGAAGCTTGGAGCCGCGCAGCGCCTTGCCCGCTGCGTTGAGGGCGTCCTGAACCCGGCTGACGACGTAGCGGGGCATGTTGGTGTTGATCTCGCTGGCCAGCTCGATGAAGCGCGCGTTGTATTTGACCGACTTGAGTTTCCACGAGAGGTAGAGAGGGTCGATGGGGATGCAGTGGCCACCGAGGCCGGGGCCCGGCGTGAAGCGCATGAAACCGAACGGTTTGGAGGCCGCGGCGTCGATCACCTCCCACACATCGATGCCCAACCGGTCGCACATCAGCGCCATCTCGTTGACCAGCCCGATATTGACGGCGCGGAAGGTGTTCTCGAGCAGCTTGGTCATCTCGGCCACCTCGGCCGAGGAGACGCGCACGATCGACTCCATGGCCGACTCGTACATGCTGGCGGCGACTTCGGTGCAGGCGGGCGTGATGCCGCCGATGACCTTGGGCGTGTTGCGAGTCGTCCAGTCGGCGCGCCCCGGATCGACGCGCTCGGGCGAGAAGGCCAGAAAGATATCCTGGCCCACCTGGAGGCCGCCGGCCTCGATCTCGGGCAGCACCATCTCACGCGTCGTGCCGGGATAGGTCGTCGACTCGAGGATGACGACCATGCCGCGGTGCAGCGCGGGCCGGAGCGCCTGGGTCGAGGACACGATAAACGACAGGTCGGGATCGCCTGTTTTGCGCAGAGGAGTCGGGACGCAGATGCTGACGCCGTCGGCCCGGGCCAGGGTCCCGAATTCCGTGGAGGCTTCCAGGCGGCCCTCACCGACCAGGCGCGCCAGCGTCTCGGCCGGGACATCCTCGATGTAGCTTCGGCCCCGGCGAAGGGCGTCGATCTTTTCGGGATCGAGATCGACGCCGATCACCCTGTAGCCGGACTCGGCCAGGACGACGGCCAGCGGCAGGCCGACGTAGCCCAGGCCGACCACGCCCACCGTCGCGCGCCGTGAGACGAATCGCTCGATCAACTCGCGCGCGGTGTCGGGAAGTCTTGCATCGACTGAGGTCATGCGAAGGGTCACTCCCGGAGACGAAGGGTTAGAAGAGGCTGAGTTGTTCCGGCCCCGAGGGGGGTTCGGATTCGGGCGCCGCCGCTCGCTCGGCGCGTGCCAGCCATTCGGGCAGCCGGGCAAAGTCCTGCTCGACCTGCTGCCGCAGCGACGGCTGATGCAGGGCGGCGGCCGGGTGATACATGGCCACGACCATGCGGCCGTTCACCAGCCGCCCCTGGCCGTGCAGCGAGCCGATGCGCGCATTGGGAAAGAAGCGGGCCATCGAGTGACGCCCCAGGGTCACGATGACCTTGGGATTGATGGCGGCGATCTGCCGCTCGAGGTATTTCGAGCAGGCTTCGGTTTCCTCCGGCAGGGGGTCGCGGTTGGCCGGCGGGCGGCATTTGACGATGTTGGTGATGAACACCTGCTCGCGTTTCAATCCGATCGAAGCCAGGAGCTCCTCCAGGAAGTGGCCGGCGGCCCCGACGAACGGTCGGCCCTGCTCGTTTTCATGGAACCCGGGGCCTTCGCCGATGAAAAGGATCTCCGCATTCGCCGGTCCTTCCCCCGGCACGGCCAACTTCCGCGACAGATGCAGTTTGCAGTCGCGGCACACCATCACTTCCGAGGCCACCGTCCTGATCTCGGCCTCAGGCTTCACGGCCGCCCTCTTCGGGCACCGCCTGGCGCTGGCGGAGAGGGGCCAGGGTCATCAGAACGGCATCCTCATGGTTGTCCTTGTAGTATCCGGGCCGACGGCCCACCGTTTCGAAGCCGTGTTTGCGGTACAGCGCCTGCGCGCCCGCGTTGGAGGCGCGCACTTCCAGGGTTGCCATGTCCGCGCCGCGTTTCGTGGCCCAGGCCAATCCGGCCACGAGCAGCGCCTCGCCGATACCCTGGCCGCGCTCGGCCGGATGGACGGCGATCGTGCTGATGTGAGCCTCATCCACCAGGAGCCACAGCCCGATGTAACCCACCAGGCGCGCCCGGGGCGAGTCCTGAATCTCCGCAACGAGCAGGTGAGCCGCCGGGTTCTCACTCAGTTCGTATTGATAGCTCCGCTCCGGCCACGGCACCGGAAAGGAGAGGCGGTCGATGGCCACAACCTCGGCGATGTCGGCCATCGTCATCGGGCGGATGAGGACGCCGTTCGCAGACGCTTTCAAAGCGACGCCTCGCCGGGCTCGGCGGCCGCGATCCACGGAGTCACGCCGACCTCTGGCGCGTGGACTGGCCGCGGCCGGTCGTCGGGCGTTCCTCATCGGGCGAGGCGGCGGCCTGCTCGAGGGTGCTCAGGTAGATCGGCGTCAGTTTCAGCGGATCGATGATCTTGCGCGCCTGGAGCTGATGCCAACCCAGTTCGGCCAGGACACCCGGCCGTCGCACGCAGAGCGCCGGCCCGGCGATCGTCACACCGGGCAAAGGCTCCCAGGCCTCTCGCTCATCCGCGTCCAACTCGCCGCATACATACGCCGGCGAGGTCAATCGTTCGCGCAGGCCTTCCCACGTGAAACTTTGCGGTTCGCCCTGTGCTTTCCAACCCCGCTTGGACCATTTGTACCACACGCCCGCCAGGCGCCCTCGTCCGGCGCGCAGGAGGGCGAGCATCGGCTCGTGGCGCGCAGGTTGCCCGGCGGCCAGGATATCCAGCGTCGGCACGCCAACAAGCCGGCGTCGACCTCCCAGCGCCAGGCCGCGCGCCAGCGCCAGCCCGATCCGCAAACCCGTGAAGGATCCGGGGCCCAGCGCCACGGCGATTCCGGTCAGCGAATCGATCGAAGAGTGCGTCCGGCGCAGAAGCAGGGCGATTTCCGGCGCGACCTCGGCTGTGGCACGCCCGGCTCCATTCCACAGCTGTTCCGCCACAAGGCGGCGACCGTCGAATAGGGCCAGCCCGGTCATGTCGCTCGAGGTGTCGAGCGCCAGAATCACTTCAGCCTCCAAAGGCGACCTTGCGGTACTCTCGCAGCAGGCGCTCGTAGCGCGGGCCGAGGGCCTGAAAGCGCATGCGGCGGCGCGAATCATCCACCCAGCTCAACGTGACCGACAACCTCGATTCGGGCAACATCTCAGCCACGCGCTCGGGCCATTCGAGGATGACCGCCCGTCCGCCGCGCAGGAGTTCGTCGAGGCCCATGGCCGCGGCCTCGCGCGGCGTGGCGAGACGATAGGCGTCGACATGCAGAAGCACCGAGGCATCCGGCCGTCGATACTCGTTGACCAAGATGAACGTCGGGCTGGTGACCGACTCGAGAGCGCCCCAGCCGCGCCCGATGCCCTGGGCCAGCGTCGTCTTACCCGCACCGAGATCTCCCTCGAGGCAGACAACGTCGCCCTCTCCGAGCATTTCTCCGAGACGCACACCCAGCCGGCGGGTCTGTTCCGGGCTGTGGCTGAGGAATTCCAGACTGCGATCGTCGAGGATCGGCATGGGCGGCGGCATTATACGTCCGCGCCCAGGGGCGAACAAGCCGCGAGCGTTCCTCGGCCGCCGATGGCGCCCCCGACCGAATGCCTCCCGCCCGTCCATGGGCGAAAGTGAACCGTGATACCATCCGCCGCATGCAGGTTCTGGTCATTTCGGACATTCACGCCAATTTGACGGCGCTGGAAGCCGTGCTCTCCGATGCCGGAAGGATCGACGCTGTGTGGTGTCTGGGCGACCTCGTCGGCTACGGACCGGATCCGAACGAGGTCATCGAGCGGGTGCGCGGCCTGCCGGCCTTGTTGTGCCTTATCGGCAATCACGATCAGGCCGCCATGGGCATCATTCCCTTGTCCCGGTTCAACCACGATGCCGGCGCGGCGGCAGCCTGGACGACGCACACGCTGACGCCGGAAAACTTGGCCTACCTCCGGTCGCTTCCCAGCAAGATCACCTTCGAAGATTTCACCCTGGCCCACGGCAGCCCGCGCCAGCCGGTCTGGGAGTACATCCTCGACCTTCAGACGGCCAACGTGAATTTCGAGTCTTTCACTACGGATTACTGTCTGATCGGCCACTCCCACCTGCCTCTGATTTTTCGGCGCCAGGAGGCGAACGGCCGGGCACGGCTGACGTCCGTAGCCTGGGGCGACCGCATGCCCCTCGAGCCCCGGATGATCCTCAACCCGGGGTCGGTGGGCCAGCCGCGAGACATGGATCCACGGGCGGCGTATGCCTTGCTGGATCTCAAAGGCGAGACGTGGGAGCCACGGCGCGTCGAGTACGACGTTTCTCAGGTCCAGGAACGAATGCTCCGGGCCGGCCTGCCCGAACGGCAGGCGATGCGCCTGCTCGCCGGATGGTGAGGGGAACTCCTGACGCGGGGGCGGCGTCTATGCCGGTGAGACCCATCGGCTTGGGCTCACAGAGGAACCCACCATGAAAAAGCGACTGGCCGCAATCCTTCTGATCGTCATCGGGCTGCTGGCGGCCGCCTGCGGACAGGCGGCACCCTCCATGCTCGGCTATCGGTCGAGCGAACCCGAAGTCGGCATGGCCCCGCCGGCGGAAGGTTTTGGGGAGGCCGAAGCGCCGGTGGCGGCCGACGCCTCGAAGTCGGAGTATGCGTCCAATCTGCCGGCTGCCGAGAGGGTCGTGATTCAGACGGGCAGTCTGACGCTGGTCGTCGCCGATCCTGCCCGGCGCGTGGCGGAGATCCGCCGCATGGCGGAAAACATGGGTGGGTTCGTTGTCTCTTCGTACGTTTACAAGACGACCTACGGCAGCCAGGGGCTGACCGCCGACCAGGCCTCCGTCACCATTCGCGTTCCCGCTGAGCGGCTGCAGGAAGCATTGGAGCAAATCAAGCAAGGCGCGGTCGAGGTCCGATCGGAGAACGTCAGCGGCGAGGACGTGACGCAGCAGTACACCGATCTGCAATCGCGCCTGCGGAACCTCGAAGCGGCCGAGGCTCAGCTGCTGGACATCATGGAAGGCGCGGTCAAGACGGAGGACGTCCTGGCCGTCTACAACCAACTGGTTCAGGTGCGGGGCGAGATCGAAAGCGTGCGCGGCCAGATCCAGTACTTTTCGGAATCGGCGTCGTTCTCGGCCATATCCGTCGAGTTGATCCCCGACGAAGCGGCGCAGCCCATCGAGCCGGGTGTGTGGAACCCGCAGGGCACGGTCAAGGTCGCCGTCGAGGCTTTGCTGCGGGCGCTGCAGAACATCGCCGACGGGGCGATCTGGATTGCCCTGTACGTCCTGCCGGTGGCGCTGATCGTCCTGGGCCTGCCGATCCTGGTCATCTGGCTGATCGTGCGAGCGATCGGCCGAGGTCGAGCGCGGCGCGCCAAGCCCGAAGCGTAGAAGGCTCCCGCAAAGAAGTGTAGGGGCGAAGCATGCTTCGCCCCTACATCAACGGGCTACCCGTTTCCAAATACCAAACCCGGCTTCCGTCGGAAACCGGGTTTGTGTTTCTGTGTTATAGCGCGGCGCGAATCTTCGCCGCCAGGGCGCCGAAGGCCGCCGTGTGCTCCAGGTCGAGACTCCTCGGGCGCGGCAGAGGGACAGGCAGCTCGAGGCGCACCTCACCCGGCTGCGGGCTGAGCACGATCACGCGGTCGGCCAGGATGATGGCCTCCGGGATGGAGTGCGTCACCATCACCACAGTCACCGGGCGCGCGTTCCAGATTCGGAGCAGCTCGGCCGCCATGCGCTCGCGCGTCAGGGCGTCGAGCGAGCCGAACGGCTCGTCGAGCAGCAACAGGTCGGGTTGATGCACCAGGGCGCGTGCCAGGGCCACGCGCTGGGCCATCCCGCCCGACAGATTGTGCGGATACGTGGATTCGAAGGCTGCCAGGCCGACCAGGTCGAGGAGCTGGCGGGCGCGCGTCCATTGCTCAGCCTCACCCAGCCCATAAAGCTCGAGGGGAAGGCGCACGTTGTCCAGGCTCGTCCGCCAGGGCATCAGGTTCGCCTGCTGAAAGACGAAGCCGATCCTGCGGCGTGGGCCCTCCAGAGGTCTGCCCTCGAAGAAGACCTGGCCCGCGGTGGGCCGGATGAGCCCGGCGAGCAATCGAAGCAGAGTCGTCTTGCCGCTGCCCGAAGGGCCGACGACGCAGACGAACTCATCGGCGTGGACCGTCAGGCTCACGTCGCGCAGGGCCAGCAGTCCGCCGGGCCCGTTCGAGTAGCGCTTCTCGAGATGGCTGGCCTGCAGGACAGGCGTCGACGGCGAGTCTTTCAAGGAAGGTACTCGTTGGTGAACGCGCGATCGATGTCCAGCGGTGCCGACAGCAAGCCCATGTCGAGCAAGACGGCCTGCATGTTCTCCCACGCGGCGCGGTCGCTGACGCCAGGATGATCGGACCTCCAGAACTCCATGCTGGCGGCCAACACGGCGCGCTGCACGTCCCCGTCGGATTGCTCCAGGCCTTCGACGAACGACTTGCATGTTTCGAACGCCGCTTCCGGATCTTCCAGCGCCGCCTCGATGCCCCTCAATGTCGCGGCCACCATCCTGCGCACCAGGTCCGGTTGATCGCGCAGCGTTGCCTCGTTCGTCACCAGGCCGTTGGAGGCGAGGCTCACCGCCTCGGCCACGCGCATCAACCGCACCGGCAGGCCCTGGGCCTCGAGCTGTATCGGTTCGTTGTTGGCGTAGACCACAGCCGCATCGACCTGGTGCGTGAGCAGCGCCTCCACCTGGGTGAAACCGATCACCTCCAGCGAGGCGATGTCTTCGGGCAGGTTGTGGGCCGAGAGGAGGGCCCGGTAGCCGATGTACGACGCGCCTCCGAGGATGGGGATGCCGACCGTCTTGCCGCGCAGATCGGCGGGCGTGGCGATGCCCGAGTCGAGGGGCGCGGCGACGGCCACCGGAAAGTCGTTCCACCAGCTCAGCACGTAGACCACCGGCAGCCCTTGGGCCCTCGCCAGGAGAACCTGTTCGGCCGAGGCCAGGGTGAAGAACAACTCGTTCGCGCCGACCAGCGCCACCCCGTCGGTTTCGAACGAGTAGTCGAAATCGATGGCCAGTCCCTCGTCGGCGAAATAGCCGCGGTCGACGGCGAGGTAGAAAGGAGCGTATTGGACGTTGGGGATATAGCCCATCGGCAAGCGAATGGTCGTGAGGGCTTCTTCATTCGGCGGCGCGGTCCGGGCACAAGCCGCGAGGCCGATCACGAGAAGCGCGGTCATCCATGACCGTGCACGCATGGGACTCCTCCTCACCGTCGCCGCCAGGCGAGGGCCAGGCGCTCGACCACCGCCACCAGGCCGTAGAGGGCCAGGGCCATGGTCATCAGGGTGGCCAACGCGGCAAACACCAAGGGCGTGTTGTACAGGCCGCGCGCCTGGTTGATCAGAAAGCCGAGCCCGGCTTCGGCGCCGACAAACTCGCCCACGACGGCGCCGATCACCGACAACGTGGCTCCGATCTTGAGACCCCCGAGCAGGCTGGGGGTGGCCGACGGCACCTCGAGGTGACGAAACACCTGCCAGCGCGTGGCGCGCAGCGACCGCATGAGATCCCTCAGGTCCTCCGGGACCGAGCGCAGGCCGACGACGGTGTTGACCAAGACCGGAAAGAAGACAATCAGCGCGCACACCAGCACCTTGGACAGCAGCCCGTTGCCAAACCAGATCACCAGCAGCGGCGCGATGGCCACCGTCGGCACGGCCTGCGAGGCGACGATGTACGGCGACAGCAGCCGGTCGGCGCGCCTGGAGCGCGCCAACGGATATGCCAGGCCCAGGGCCAACAGCGAGCCGAGCGTGAGGCCCACGATGACCTCCAGGAGAGTGACCGCCGTGTGGCGCTGCAGGCTTCCGTCCCGGACGACCTGGACAAAGGTGGAGGCGACATCCGCCGGCCCGGGCAGAAGAAACGGGGGCCAGTTGCTCCATCGCGATGCCAACTCCCAGGCAGCCAGTGCCAGGATTGCCGGCAGTAGACGAAACGCCAGCGTCGCCAGCGGAGAAGATCGGCTGGCGGAATGCGGGCCTGGATGGCTCTGGCTGAAGTCCGACAAACAAAACACCCCGAGATAGTCCTCGGGGCGAATGCGCAGGCGCAAGCGAATCAGCCGTCGGCCAGACCGGCCATCGGCTGCTGCCTTCTCCCATCCGGACTTTACCGTCGGCCCCGGAGTTTCACCGGATCCTGCGCCGCCCTTGGTGTCTGCAAAGGGCAAAGCGCTCGCGGGCTCTACCGCCGATCGGGAATTGGGCCGCTCGGCCCTCACCCTGCCCCGAAGGCTTCGATTCGATTGACTTGATTGTACGGCATTTCCGGGAGGGCGTCTATTGGCCGTCGGCCGTCGGCCATCAGCGATCAGCCATCAGCTGTCAGCCGTCAGCCATCAGCTTTCAGCCATCAGCTGTCAGCCAGAGGGTGGATACTGCGCGCTTCTTGACATGGCGAGGCGGCCGCCATGCGCCGAAAGCCTCTCATGCCATTGCCGATGCTCATCCGTGTCGCCTTGACATCGCTCCATGCTGGTCTTAGACTCTCGGCCAACAGGCGCCCCCGTCGTCCTGCGCCCGTGGCAGGCCGGCGGGGTTTGTCTTCCACCATGCGACTTCGGCTCTGCCTTATCCTCGCCCTCGCCGCTTCGGCCTGTACCTCAGCTCCGCCCGCGCAGACCGCGACCGTCACTTCTGAATCATCGCCGACACGCCGGCCCACGCCTCGGGCGACCGCGCCCGCCTCACCCACCTCCGCGCCAACGAGCCCGTCTTGCCGGGAGAAACCGGGGACGATCCAGGTCTCCGAGTACCTGGACGACGACCTGCCGCGCAGCATTCCTTTTCGCATCTACCTCCCTGCGTGCTACGAGGAAACGCACCCCGAGCCGTTGCCGGTTCTCTTGCTGCTCCACGGACTGCAGGCCACCGACCAGCAGTGGCAGGACCTCGGCGTCGCCGCAGCGGCCGATCGACTGATCGCCGCGGGTGAAGTACCTCCATTCTTGATCGTCATGCCGTGGGAACGCCGAGGCCTCGAGTTCGAGACGGCCCTCGTCGAGCACCTGCTGCCTCATATCCAGGCCGATTTTCGCGGCACGCGCGAACGATCCCGGCTGGCCATAGGCGGCCTATCTCGGGGCGCGGGCTGGGCGATGCGCATTGGGCTGAAACATGCGCACGTCTTCGGCTCTGTCGGGCTGCATAGCCCGGCCGTCCTCGCCCCCGACCTGTACTACGTTCCCCAGTGGGTGGACACCATCCAGGAAGATGGAAGGCCACGCCTGTGGATCGACATCGGCGATCACGACAGCCTGCGGGCATCGGTATTTGAATTGAAGGAAGTCCTGGATGGCCTGGAGTATGAGTACAGGTGGACGTTCGATCCGGGAGACCACACGGCCGAGTATTGGTTCTCACACCTCGAGGCCTATCTGCTCTGGTACACCGAGTTCTGGTGATCGGCGCGACGCCATCTTAAGCTCAAACCGCGCCGGGAGCTGGCTCAAAGCTCCTGTGCGCGGGTTGAGGAGGAGAATGCACGCATAGCGTGACTCTCCCCACTGAGCGCGACATGAACGTCGCCTTAAGGGCCGATTAACTCCCCCACGCACGAAGAACAGCGTCGAGCGAGACGGGTCCTTCCCGCACCATCGAGGGTGGATCCTGTGTGCAGTCCACCACGGTCGAGGGCACGCCTCCAGGCGACTCACCCCCATCGACCAGAAGCTCGATTCGGCCTCCGAGGGAGGCCAGCACGTCTTCGGGCCGGGTCAGGGGGCTTTCGCCGGATCGATTGGCGGATGACGTGGCCAAAGGGCCCGCAGCCCGAAGGATGGCGGAAGCCACGGGATGGTCCGGCGCCCGGACTCCTACTGTCGCGTTCAGGCTGATTTCGGGCGGCACATTCGGTTGCTTGTGCACGACGATGGTCAGCGGGCCGGGCCAAAAAGCCTCCGCAAGGCGGCGAACTCGATCCGAGATCGGGCCGGCGAGCCGATCGAGATGGGTTGCATCGGCGACCAGGATCGGGATCGGGTTGGCCTCGCGCCGCCCTTTGGCCTCGTAGATTCTCCGCACGGCGGCGCCATCGAACGCCGCAGCTCCGACGCCGTAGACCGTGTCGGTCGGAAAAGCCACCAGGCCGCCGCGCGACAGCACCTGCAGCACGACCTCCATCCAACCCGGCTCGTCTGCACGAAGCACCCGAGTCGCGATCACGTGCCGGTATTCCTTCGGATCAGCAGGAACCGCTCCCGGCCCGCAAGGTCCTGATCGATCTCGATGTCGGCCTCCGGGAGAAGGGTCTGCGCGCGCGCCGCTACCTCATGCCCCTGCCCCTCATCGATTTCGAGTGCAGCGAAGCCCCCGGGGCGGAGGGCCTGCGGCAGCTGGTCGATCAGTCTGCGAAGGGGAACCAACCCATCGTCCCCTCCGTCCAGCGCCAGCTTCGGCTCCCGGCCCCCCTGCGCGCGGCGACTAGGGACGTAGGGCAGATTGCCGACGACGACGTCCCAGGCCGTGCGCACCGGCAGCAGATCGTTCTGGAGCCAGCAAATGCGCGGCTCGACGCCGTGGGCGCGTGCGTTGTCGTGCGCCAGCCGAAGGGCGGCTTCCGAGATATCGATGGCCGTGACACGACAGCTCGGGCATTCGGCTGCGAGCGTCACGGCGATGCAACCCGAACCGGCGCCGACGTCCACGACATCCAGCCGATCCGGGTTCTCTCGAAGGAAGGAGAGCACGCGCTCCACAAGCGACTCAGTTTCAGGTCGGGGGATCAAGACGCTGGGAGCGACGGCGAAGCGGCGGCCATAGAACTCCCACCAGCCGAGGATGTACGGCAGCGGTTCGCCAACCAGGTAGCGGTTGAGGGACCTGTCGAATCGGTCCTGCTGCGTCGGGGAAAGAGGAGCCTCCGGATGCGACAGCACCCAGGTGACCGGCCGTCCGAGGGCCTCAGCCATCAGAAGACGAACGTCGTTAGGCGCCGTCTCATGGGGTCCGGCGCTGCGCCGAGCCTGTTCCTGCGCCTCACCGACGCGCATCCGTCAACCCGCGGCTTGCAGGCGCTCGGCCCGCTCGCGGGCGGCCAGCTCGTCGATGAAGGCGTCGATCTCGCCGTCGAGGACGGACGGCAGGTTGTGCAGCGAGACGCCGACGCGGTGATCGGTGACGCGCGACTGCGGGAAGTTGTAGGTGCGGATCTTTTCCGACCGCTCGCCCGAACCGACCTGGGAGCGCCGGGCCTCATCTCGTTCCGCCTGCTTGGCCTGAACGGCCATATCGTACAGGCGCGCCCGCAGGATGCTCATGGCCCGCGTGCGGTTCTGGAGTTGGGAGCGTTCATCCTGGCATTGAACGACGATGCCCGTCGGCAGATGCGTCAGCCGGACGGCGGTGGCGTTCTTCTGGACGTTCTGGCCCCCGGCCCCCGCCGAACGATAGACGTCCATCTTGATGTCGCGCTCGGGGATTTCGATTTCGACTTCGTCGGCCTCGGC
This sequence comes from Anaerolineales bacterium, assembly GCA_035693825.1. GTDB lineage: Bacteria > Chloroflexota > Anaerolineae > Anaerolineales > E44-bin32 > MGOM01. The sequence goes on along the minus strand of DASSGB010000064.1, from coordinate 5,653 downwards.
CAGGACGGCGACGGTCGCGGTCGAGGTGTGGATGCGGCCCGACGACTCCGTCACCGGAATGCGCTGGACGCGATGGACTCCCGATTCGAATTTCAGCCGCGAGTACGCACCGCGGCCCTTGACCCCGAAGATGATCTCCTTGAACCCGCCGATGCCGGTCTCATTCTGCGAGAGGACCTCGGTCTCCCAGCCGCGCGCTTCGGCATAGCGGGTGTACATGCGGAAGAGATCGGCGGCGAACAGAGCCGCCTCTTCGCCCCCGGTGCCGGCTCGCACTTCGACGATCACATCGCGCTGGTCCCGGGGATCCTGCGGGGCCAAGCGTTCCTTCAGCTCGTTTTCCAGGGAGGCCAGACGCGGCTCGAGTTCATCGACTTCGGCCCGCGCCAGTTCGCGCACGTCGGAGTCATCACTGTCGAGCAGGCCGCGGGCTTGCTCGTAATGGGTGCGCGCCTCGAGGAACGCCCGGTAGGCCGAGACGATCGGCTCCAGCTCGGCCCGCTCCCGGCCGAGGCTGGCCAGGCGATGACGATCCCTTGGAGCTTGAGCCAGCTCCGATTCGATCGCCTCGTACTTCTTGACGATGCCGTCGAGTCTGTCCCACATGCCTGCGACACAGAAACTCCCACACCGAACGTGGGAGGTCTTCCAGGATTATACATGGGCCGCGTCGAAATCGCCGGGACCTTCGCTGCTGTTCTCGCCCGACGGCACCGCGGGCGCGGGCCCCGATCCAAGTCCCCCGGGGGACGTTCCCTCCGGGAGGCGAAGCGCGACGAAGCGCGATCCCCGGTAGGGCCATTGTGGTCTGGACCCGGAGCGACGATCACATTTTCGCCTTGCTGCGAGTAGACTATCGCTGGCCATGCTCATGCCCGACCCGGACGGAACGTCGCCCTCTCATCCTCGAGAACGCTGGCTGGCGATCGGCCTTGTCACGCTGGCTGCGCTTCTCGCCTACGGCCCCCTGCTTACCCGCCTGGGTTTCTATCGCGACGATTGGTACCAGATCTGGGCCGGCCTGACCCACGGCTACCGAAGCATCATCACCCTGTTCTCGATCGATCGGCCTGCCATGGGCTACACCTACGCCGCGGCCTTCTACCTCCTGCGTGATGTGCCGCTGGCCTGGCAGGTGTACGCCCTGTTCCTGCGCTGGGTGGGTGCGCTGGCCGCGCTGTGGTTCCTGCGCCGGACGTGGCCGGGGCGGCCGTGGATGACGACCTCGGCCGCCTTGCTGTTCCTGGTGTACCCGGGGTTTCTCCAGCAACCGAACGCCAACACGTTCTCCAATCACCTGTTCGGCTACGCGGCCGGCATTCTTTCTCTGGCAGCGACGGCCGAGGCAATTCATTCCGATTCAGGCCGGCGCCGCGCCGCGTTCACTGCCCTGGCGGTCGTCGGTGCGGTCACCTGCTGGATGATCTACGAGTACATGATCGGCCTCGAGGCGGCCCGGTATCTCGTTTTGGCCCGCGACCGTCTGAGGAAGTCGGGCGGAACGCAGAAGGCCTGGGTCGGCCGATGGCTGCGTGCCTCCTTGCCCTACCTCGTGCCGGTCATCGCCTATCTTGGATGGCGGCTTTTCGTCTTTCGCGCGACGCGCATGGGCGTGGATGTGGGCCAGGTGCTGGCGGAATATGGCTCGTCACCCTTTGCGACTCTGCTTCAGCGAATCGCAGGTCTTCTCTGGGACTTCGTCGAAAGCGCCTTTCTGGCCTGGGCGGTCCCGGTGTATCAGTTGGTGGACTCCTTGGGACTCGTCCGGCTCCTCTGGGGCGTGATACCGGCCGCCCTGGCGGGCCTCGTCTTCATCCTTTACGTCCGGCAGACGTCGAACTCCACGGGAGTTCCCTCTTATGAGTCGTCCCCCCGCGAGGAACGGGATCTGCTGGCCTTCGGGGCATTCGCCACGCTGGCCGCCCTGATCCCCGTGGTTCTCCTGGGGCGCGACGTCCGCTGGTCGAGCGCCTTCGACCGCTACACGCTTCACGCCACGCTGGGACTGGGGATGTTCATCGCAGGCATGGTGTTCACCCTGGTCCGTTCCCAGGCGCGTCTGGTGGTGATTTCCGCCCTCATCGGGCTGTCGGTCTTCACCCATCAGGCCAACGCTCAACACTGGGCACGCTTCTGGGAGGAACAGCGACAGCTATGGTGGCAGATGGTCTGGCGCGCGCCCGCGCTCGAGCACGGCACCGTCCTGGTGGTGAATCTCCCAAGCCAACGATACTTTGAGGATTACGAGGTGTGGGCGCCGGCCAATCTGATCTATGCGCCGGAAAGGTCCAACCCGGTCATCGCCGCCGAGGTCATCGCCGAGGAAACGGTGCGCAAGGTCTTGCTCGCCTGGGACGAAACGCGCGCCATGCGGGTCTTCATCGAGATCCCGCGCGACTATGCCCGCACGCTTGTGGTCGATTGGCCGTCCGGGAACGCCTGCGTCCACCTCGTGGACGGAAACCAGCCCGAGCTTCCATCTTCCTCCGGAAGTCTGATGCGCGCGATCGCGCCATATTCGCGCGCAGATCTCATACTCACTGACGCGCCGGCTGCGAGCCCGCCCGAACGCATCTTCGGCCGCGAGCCGACCCACGGCTGGTGCTGGTACTACCAGGCGGCCTCCCTCGCCCGCCAGCGAGGCGACTGGGAACGCGTGGTGGAACTCGCGAACGAGGCAGAAACGCTGGGTTTCTCGCCCGGGGACGTCTCGGAGTGGATGCCGTTCTTCCACGGTTATCTGAATACCGGCGATGAGGCGGGCGCTCGACGCCTCGCGGCCTTCGTCCGCGGCGACGAGATCGCGCGCCGCGAGCTATGCTCGGGCCTGGCGCAGACCTACTTCCTCGACCGGGCGACCTTCGATCTGGGCACGCGGCTGCTGTGTGACTGAAGGATGCTTGAGAAACGGCTTGCCTCGCGCACAACGCTTCTGTGGCTCGCGCTTCCGCTGGCGGTGGTCCTGCTCATCCTCCTGTTCTTCCCGTTCCGTTTCCGCATCGAATTCGACGCCGATGAGGGGGTCAACGCCATCAAGGCGATGATGGTCTTGCGCGGCTATCGCCTGTACGGCGACATCTGGAGCGATCAACCGCCTCTGTTCACCTACCTGCTGGCGGGGTGGTTTCAGCTCCTTGGGCTGCGCGCCGCCGCCGGACGACTTCTGGTGCTGCTGTTCTCGGCCGCGCTCGTGGCGGCGGCCGCCGATTATCTGCGGCGATCGTTCGGGTCGCTCGCCGCCGGCCTCTGCGCGGCCACGCTCTTCATGCTTCCCTTCTTTCCTCGCCTCAGCGTTTCCATGATGATCGGTCTGCCGGCGATCTCTCTGGCCATGCTGTCCTTCTACGCGTTGGCGCGCTGGCATGAACAACCGCGCCCCGGGTGGCTCCTGGCCTCCGCCCTGCTGCTGGGCTCTTCCGTCCTGACCAAAGGATTCACCGTCATCCTGGCGCCGATCTGGTTCATCGGAATCGCTGTATCCGCACGGAGAAACGGCGAAGGCCGAAGCTGGCTCGCTCCAGCGTTGTGGTCCGTCGTCCTGGGCGCCATGGGCATCGCCGCGATCTTCATCGTGATCGGCCTGGACAATCTGGACCAGCTCGTCAACGTGCATCTGCAGGCAGGGCAGACCGAAGCGTTCCGGGTTTCCGCGGTCCACCCGCCATTGGAGTACTTCCTCCGAGAATCGGTGTCACTCTTCGTGCTCTCGATCGCCGGGGTGTGGAGGGCCGTGCAGGCGCGGCGGTGGACGGCGATGTACCTGGCGGCTTGGCTCGGGGCCGGGTACGCGCTTCTGACCACCAATAGTCCGGCGTGGTACCACCACCAGCTGCTGATCACCATCCCCGCGGCGATGCTCGCCTGCATCGCCGTGGCGGCTGGGGTGCATGACCTCCGCGCGATCAGGACCGAGCGCCCGACCGCCCTCAGCCTGGGCCTGAGTCTGGCAAGCATCGCCCTGTTCCTCGTCTTCGTGAGCGTTCGCGGCCCGAGCACCGTCGACGGATTGGACCTCCGCCTTCCGAACCTGACCGGCCCATCCCCGGGCGAAGAGGCGGAGCGCGAGCTGCTGGGCGTCATGGGGAATCACGTCGAGGAAACGAACTGGCTGTACACCGACCGCCCGATGTTCGCCTTTCTCACGCGCCTGCCCGTTCCACCGAATCTGGCCGTCATCACCGCCAAGCGGTTGGAGACCGGCCAGCTGACGGACGAAGAGGTCCTGGCGACGCTCGAGGCCTACAAACCGGAGATGATCCTCAACGCTCGCTTCAGCCTGCCGGTGGTCCAGGAGTACATGCGCACGCGCAACTACACGCGCATCGACGAGACCATGAAATACCGCTTATACTTCCGCAAGCCTCCGCCCTGACGTTTCCTTGAACGCATTCCCGATCACCACGCGGTCGACATCGTCCTTCAGCGCGTTTCGCGCTGGCCTCCGAAATATCCTTCGAAGCGATGTCTTGTGGGTCAGCCTGGCTTTCGCGGCCCTGACCTCCATCCTATTCCTGCAACAGAATCGAGTCGTGGGGTGGGAACCCGGGTACAACGAACTTCAACCCGGCCATCACGGCTGGGTCTCGTCCCACACGCTGGCTATCATCGCCCATGCCACGCCCGAGAACGGCTTCGTGGGTTACGCCCTGGCCACCAGCGACGAGAACGGCGAGCGCGACTACGACTACTTCGACCGCTATCCGGTCTTCTTCAGTGCCGGCATGCATGCCGTCCTGTCCTGGAAACCGCGGCTCTCCACCCAGGTCTTCCTCGCCAAGCAGATGATGAACGCGGTCTTCGTCCTGACCGTGGTCGTTGCCTACCTGCTGCTTCGGAAGATCTCCGGTCAGACTCTCGCGTCGATGGTGGCCGCCGTCCTGGGCGTCTCCAGCCGCTATCTACTCTTCTACAAGGACATGGTCCACTACGATCAGCCCGCGCTGTTGGGGATGTTGTTGTTGACCCTGGCGATCGCGGTGCACAAGGTTGACTCGAAGAAGTGGCCCGTGTACGCAGCCACCCTGACGGCCGTGAGCCTCGGTCGCGGCTACGCATCGATTTCCGTGCTGCTGGTCTGGCTGGGATTGGAAGCCCTGAGAATCCTGCGCGAACGAGGCATGTCCTTTGCAGCGAAGTTCTCGGGTGTGTGGAAGCTGGACGCCTTCCGGGCATTGCTGCTGGGAACGGGTTGGGCGGCCCTGAATCTGCTGTACAACATTCAGGTCGAGGCCGCCAGGCGCGGCATTCCTCTGGGCGAGACCAGCATCGTCCAGTCCGCGGTCAATCGCCTCGCCTTGAACCAGGATTTCAACCAGTCCTACCTCCAGCTGCTGAACTGGCGCTACTTCATCGCCGATGAGCTGGTGCGGCTGGTTCGATGGTCGTTCCCGATCTGGGGCTACGAAGGGTCGGTGGCTCTGAGCGCCGTCATATTGGTGCTCATGCTGGCTGTCATCGTGTGGTTCGGACGATCGTTGGACGCCCCGCGCCGAATGGTGTTGACCGTGCTCGTTGTCTCGGGCGCGGTGTGGCTGGCCGCCATGCGGAATCTCTCGGCCTTCCACGACTACACCGCCATGTACTTCCTTGGGATTCCGCTGGCTCTCTACCTGGCCGTCACGCGTTTCTTTCGCCTGCCACGAACCGTCTGGAT
>DASSGB010000063.1:0-19243 GCA_035693825.1 Anaerolineales bacterium | reverse complement strand
CTCGCGCACGCGCCACCGTGGATCCGCGGCGCGCGCCTTGAGGCGGCCCTCGGCTCTGAGGTCTCCTTCGAGGATGAGACGGCCGAGGCCAAATACACCGCAGAAGGCCAGGAAAGCCTCCGGCGTGTTTTCCGAAGCCTCCTCGGGCTCGAAGCCGGCGTAGCGTCGGATCAGGGACGCCTCGGCTTCGTGCACGAACGCATGGGCCAATTCCAGGTTGCCCCGCGGCCCTGGCAGGCCCGAATGGCGTTTGAGAAACGAGTCGATATCGCTCGTCTCCCGGATCTGTCGCCTATAGGTTTCGATCTTGCCTGGCACGCGCGAGACTCCGTCGGGTTTGGCGGCGAAGGGGGGAAGTCCGGCCAGACTCCCTCAGGATCGAAGGGTGCGGTAGAAAAGCGGAAGGGGTCGAACGCGGCGTTCGGAGTAGGCCACACCTGCCTTCAGCCCCTCGCGGGCGGCCTCGGCCGCGGCCTGGTTGGCCGCGTGCACGGTGAAGACTGCCTCGCCGCGGCGGACGGCCTCGCCGACCTTGTGATGGACAAGAATGCCCACTCGATGGTCGATGGGATCGCCCTTCTTGGCCCGGCCCGCGCCCAATCCGACCGATACTTCGCCGACGACACGCGCGTCCACGCGCGAAAGGTAAGCGTTGCGCGTCGCGGTCACATCGAGAACGACCGGGGCGCGAGCAAGCTTCGCCGGGTCGTCGATGACCGAAACATCGCCGCCCTGCGCCTCGACCAGCGCTCGGAATTTGCCCAGGGCACGCCCGCTCTCGATCGCCGCCGCGGCCAGCTTCTCACCCCGACGAACATCTTTCGCCGAACCGGCGAGCACCAGCAGATGTGCGGCGACACGCAAACAGTGTTCACGAAAGTCGGCTGGCCCACGACCGTTCAGCGTCTCCAGGGCCTCGGCGACTTCGAGGGCATTGCCCACGGCCGAACCCAGCGGCTGGTTCATGTCCGACATGAGGGCCACGACCTTCCGTCCGGCCCGCTGCCCGATATCCACCATCCGGCGCGCCAACGCTGATGCTTCGGCGACATTCTTCATGAACGCGCCCGTGCCGACCTTGACGTCCAGCACGATCCCCTGCGCCCCGCCGGCGATCTTCTTCGACATGACGGAGGCGGCGATCAGCGGCATCGAGGGCACGGTGCCGGTGACATCGCGCAGCGCGTACAGCTTGCCGTCGCCCGGCGCCAGGTCGACCGTCTGACCGCACAGCACCAGGCCGATGCGCTCGAGCTGGGCCAAGAATTCTGCAGACGTCAGTTCGACGCGGAAGCCGGGGATCGATTCCAGCTTGTCGAGCGTGCCTCCGCTGTAGCCCAGGCCGCGGCCGGACATCTTGGCCACCTTGACTCCGCACGCGGCCACGGTGGGTTCCACCACCAGGGTCGTCTTATCCCCCACGCCGCCGGTGGAGTGTTTGTCGACCGACCGGGGAGCGATGCGACTCAGGTCCAGGGTCTGGCCGGTGGCGACCATGGCCACGGTCAGGTCATACGTTTCCCGCGGCGTCATCCCCTGGAACAGGACCGCCATCGCCCACGCCGCCGCCTGATAATCCGGAATCTCGCCTCGAGCAAAGCCTCCGACAAAGAAATCGAGCTCCTCTCGAGAGAGCTCTTCCCCATCGCGCTTGCGGGTGATGATGTCGACGGCGCGCATGCTGTCGGGATTATACCCATGCGGCCGGTTACGAGCCGATCCTGTCCCCTTGCTATAATCGCGCCACGCCCGCGAGGTCCGAATGGAATCGGTCGACATCGTTCTCAAGAACGCCTGGCTGGTCTGCATGGACGAGGCGTTTGCGCTCCACCCCAAGGGTGCGCTGGCCGTGCGCGGCTCGACCATCGTTGCCGCCGGCGACGAGGAGCAAATCCTGCGGGCGTTCTCGGGCCGGGAGGTCATCGATTGCGACGGGAAGGCGCTGCTGCCGGGCCTGGTCAACGCCCACACGCACGTGCCGATGACCCTGCTGCGCGGCGTCGCCGACGACCGGCGGCTGGATGTCTGGCTGCTGGGCTACGTCATGCCGGTGGAGCGCGAGTTCGTCTCGCCCGATTTCGTCCGCCTGGGAACGCTCCTGGCGTGCGCCGAGATGATCCGAGGCGGGGTGACCTGCTTCGCCGACATGTACTACTTTGAGGACGCGGTCGCCGCCGCGACCGCCGAGGCCGGGGTGCGCGCCCTTTGCGCCCAGACGGTGCTCAAGTTTCCGTCGCCCGATGCCCCTTCGTATGAGGATTCCCTGGCCGCGGCGCGTGACTTCATCGGCCGCTGGCGCCGCCACGCGCTCATAGTCCCCTCCGTCGCCCCCCACGCTCCCTACACGAGCACGCCCGAGATCCTGCGGGCGTGCACGGACCTGGCGATCGAGTTCGACGTTCCCATGCACACGCATATCTCGGAAACCGCGTTCGAAGTCGAACAGTGGCGGGAGATTCACGGCATGCCGGTCGTGCCGTGGATCAAGAAGGTGGGGATGCTGGAGGCCAAGGTGTTGGCGGCGCACTGCGTGCATATCGACGAAGGCGAAATTCGTACGTTGTCGCACGCCCGCGCCGGCGTCGCCCACAATCCCTCCAGCAATCTGAAGCTGGCCTCAGGATTCGCACCGGTGCGTGCCATGCTCGAGGCCGGCCTGCACGTGGGCCTGGGAACCGACGGCCCGTCGTCGAACAATGATCTCGACATGTTCGAGGAGATGCGCCTGGCGGCGTTCATCGCCAAAGGCGTGAGCGGCGATCCGACCGCCCTGCCCGCCAAGACGGTTCTGGCGATGGCCACGCGCCTTGGGGCTCAGGCCATGCACATGGGCCAGACCACCGGCTCGCTCGAGCCGGGCAAGCGCGCCGACCTGATCCTGGTCGACCTGAGCGCCGTCCACAATCAGCCGCACTTCGAGCGCGATCCGGAGGGCATCTACTCGCGCATCGTATATGCCGCCAAGTCCACCGACGTCACCGACGTGATGGTCGACGGCCGGTGGCTGCTGCGCGATCGCCGATTGCTGACGGTTGACGTGGATCCCCTGGTGCGGGCGGCCGAAGACTACGCGCGCCGCGTCGACGCCTTCCTGGTCACGCGCGAGGGGTCTCTTCTGTCCAAGCTCGTGGCCATCGAGGGCGCCCAGCAGGAGGAGAGCTATGAGGTCCAGGTCAAGGTGCGTCTGGACTCGCCCGAGCCCGTCGAAGCGGCGCTGGGCGGCGGGGACCTCGAGATCGTGCGCAAGGCGCACTATCACGAGTTCGATACGTACTTCTCCTTCGACGACCTTTCCCAGGGACGCCTGCGATACCGCGAGGACGAGTTCGTGGAGGACGACGGGAGCGTCAGCCAGGTACGCTATCGGCTGACGCTGACCGGACCGGCGGCGGAGAGGGAGTATGAGCACTCCGTGCTGTTGTCTCGCTCGAGGTTCATTGCACCGGCGACGCACAGCCTGCGTTTCTATCGGGAATACTTCAAGCCGACGGGCGAGATCGCCATCGTCAAGGATCGGCGGCGGTGGTTGGTCCGGTTCCGCGAGGTCGAGTTCTTCGTCAACCTGGATCGCGTGACCGCCCCCCGTCTCGAGGGGGCCTTCCTCGAAGTGAAGTCCCGCACCTGGTCGCTTCGGGACGCCGAGGAGAAGGCTCGGTTGCTGGTGGACCTGCTGAAAGTCCTCGGCGCCGGCGGCGCCGAACCGGTGAAGCTGGATTATCCGGATCTGGTCGGGTAAGCCCCAAACCCGTTTTGCATCTGCAAAACGGGTTTGGCATCTATTCCAGGATAACGGACGCCAGACCCTCAGGGTTACGAACACGGCTGTCGTTCACGGCGTCCATGTGAATCGCGGGATTCATGAGGCCGCGAACCACCAGCGTCCCCTTACGCTGGCCCAGGCAATCGCGAAAGGACGAGAATTCCCAGTCGTGAGCCTTCGCCACCAGGCCGGCCTCCACAGGATTTCGGTGGACGTAGACCATCAACGCATCTAAGTAGCGTTGGCGATCGACGTGGACCGCCTTGAACCTGCCCTGGAACAAGGATCCCACCCGCCCATACTTGTAGTTGACGCACTTTGTATAGGCAAGACTGAGCGATTGCATTGCAGAGGAGAGACCGTCGTTCTGCAATTTCGCCAGCAGGTGGTAGTGGTTTGGCATGAGACAGTAGGCCGCTAGCTCGACAGCCCCGGATGAAAGCAAATGCTTCCTTAGCAGTCGCAGGAACAGAAGATAATCTTCCCGATTTCGGAAGATGTCTCCGAAGTTGTTGCCACGATTGAACAGGTGGTAGTACTCGCCAGCACGGAAGCTGAACTTGCGGTATGGCATCGTATCCCCCTCTGCCAATCGAAACCCAAACCCGTTTTGCTGCGCAAAACGGGTTTGGGTTGAATTCTAGTCTTTCTTCCCCGCGTACTTCCTCTGCCACTCGAAAAGCTTGTTGAGCGCTTCCAGGGGCGTGAGCTCGGCGATATCCAGACCCGACAATTCGCGAAGCAAGGGATCGTGGTCGGCGAACAGCGCCAGCTGGCGCACGGGACGGTCGGCGGCGCGAGCGCGGCCGGAGTCGCTCTCGAGCTGGGTCAGGATTTCCTGCGCCCGGTTGAGCACCGGGCGCGGCAAACCCGCCAATTCGGCCACGTGGATGCCGTACGAGCGGTCGGCTCCGCCGGGAACGATCTTGTGCAGAAATACCACCCGGCCGCCTTCCTCGGTGACGGCCACGTTGTAGTTGCGCACGCCGGGCAGCAGCTCGGCCAGGCGAATCAGCTCGTGGTAGTGCGTGGCAAAGAACGTCCGCGCCCGAAGCTTGGGATGGTTGTGGAGGAACTCGACCACCGCCCAGGCGATGGACAGCCCGTCGTAGGTCGAGGTGCCGCGGCCGATCTCGTCCAGGATCAGCAGGCTGCGGCGCGTGGCGTGATGGAGGATGTGCGCGGCTTCGATCATCTCGACCATGAAGGTCGACTGGCCGGCGTGGATCTCGTCCTGCGCGCCGATGCGGGTGAAGATCCGATCGGCCAGGCCGATGCGCGCCGACCGAGCCGGAACAAAGCTCCCCATCTGCGCCAGCAGGGTGATCAGGGCGACCTGTCGCAAGTAGGTGCTCTTGCCGGCCATGTTGGGCCCGGTGATGACGCGAATCCGCTCCTCGGGTTCGAGCACGGCGTCGTTGGGGACGAAGCGCGTCCCGGCCAGGTATTCCTCCACCACCGGATGGCGGCCGTCGCGAATCTCGAGGGTTTCGTCATCGGTCAGCTCGGGGCGGACGTAGTTCCGCCGGGAGGCGGTTTCGGCCAGGGCGCTCACCACGTCCAGCCGACCGAGGGCGCGGGCGGTGGCCAGCAAACGCGGCGCCGCCTGAGTCACGACGCCGCAGACCTGGCGGAAGACCTCCGCCTCGACCTCGCGGATGCGCTCCTCTGCCGTCAGCACGCGCGCCTCGTAGTCCTTCATCTCGGGCGTGATGTACCGCTCGGCATTGACCAGCGTCTGCTTGCGAATGTAGCTGGAGGGGACCAGCTCGGCGTTGGCCCGGGTGACTTCGATGTAGTAGCCGAAGATCTTGTTGTAACCGACCTTGAGACTCTTGATGCCGGTCCGTTCACGCTCGACGGCCTCCAGCCCGGCGATCCATTCGCGTGCATGCCGGGTGGATTCGACGAGCTCGTCGAGGCTCTCGGAGTAGCCGGCCCGGATCACACCGACGTGAGCCAGAGTCGCCGGCGGCTGGTCGGCGATGGCTCGCCGGAGAAGTTCGCGTACGTCATCGCAGGGATCCAGCGAGTCACGGATGGTGGCGAGCGCGGCCGCACGATCGGCAAGGAGCTGCCTCAGATCGGGCAGGCGCTCCAACAGGTCCCGCAGCACCGCCAGGTCCCTCGGGCCCGCCATCGAGGCCCCCACCCGATTGGTGAGGCGCTCCAGATCGGGAAGCGACGTCAACTTGTGGCGAACCTCGGCGCGCCACAAGCCGTCGCGCACGAGGGCCTCGACCTGGTCCAGGCGGGCCTCGATCCGGCCCCGATCGAGGAGCGGTTTCCCGATCCACACCCGGAGCATGCGCCGGCCCATGGGCGTGAGCGTAGCGTCGATGACACCCAGCAAGGAGCCCTTCGTCTCACCCGTCCGCAGCGTCTCGGTGAGCTCCAGGTTGCGCCGTGTCGAGCCGTCCAGGACCATGAACTCGTCGAAGGTGTAAGTCGAGATGCCGGTGAGAAGACTCAGCGCGCCGGGCTGCGTTTCACCCAGGTAGTCCAGGATCGCCCCGGCGGCGCGGACGGCCAGAGGCAGCCCTTCCAATCCGAATCCGGCGACCGTCGCGGTGCGGAAATGATCCTGGATTCGCTCCTCGGCGCGATCGAGGCTGAAGCGCCACGCCGGCAGCCGGGTGACATGCCCGAGCCATTCGCCTTCATGCCCCGAATCCTCCGGCAGCAGCAACTCGGCCGGGCGGATACGCGAAAGTTCCTGGCGCAGGATCGCCTCGGGGTCGGCGCCGTCGCTTTCGGTGGCAAAGAACTCACCCGTGGACACATCGGCAAAGGCCAGCCCCAGTCGTCCGTCTTCAATCAGGGCCGCGGCCAGAAAGTTGTTGGCGTCCCCGCGCAGCAGGCCGGGCTCCACCACGGTGCCCGGAGTCACCACGCGCACGACCTCCCTGGGGAACAGACCGCGGATGGGCGCCTCACCCACTTGCTCGCAGATCGCCACGTGGTAACCGCGCTCGATCAGCTTGGCCAGGTAGGAGTCAGCCGCGTGGAAGGGTATGCCGGCCATGGGCACGCGCACACCCTTGGCCACGTTGCGCGAGGTCAGGACGATGTCGAGTTCGCGAGCGGCGGTCTGGGCGTCGTCATCGAAGGTCTCGTAGAAGTCGCCCAGGCGGAAGAAGACGATCGCCGCCGGATGCTGACGTTTGATCTCCAGGTATTGGCGGCGGACGGGGCTGAGGTCGTCGCTCATCGAGGGCATTCTACTTCCAAACATGGTTTGGCTCACGAAGCGCGGCGTTCATGGTGATATACTGCCGCCATGCTGCCGGTCGTCGCCGTCGATCTCGGCGGGACCAATCTGCGAGCCGCCTACTTCCCGACCGGGCAGCCTCCGGCCGAGCGCACGCTTCGAATCCCAACGCACGCGGACAGCGGCCCCCAGGCTGTACTTGCGACCATGGTGGAGGCCATTCGTGATCTGACGGGGCCGGCGCCCGCGCCCGGTCTGCGCGTGTCGGTCGCCGCCCCGGGACCCCTCGATCCCGATTCGGGTGTCATCTTCGACGCTCCCAACCTTCCGGGATGGAAGAACGTGCCCCTTCGGGCCCACCTCGAAGAAAAGCTCGGATGGGTTGTGCGCGTGGGCAACGACGCCAACCTGGCGGCGCTCGGCGAGTGGCGCTACGGCGCAGGCCAGGCAGTGGATCACCTCGTCTACCTCACGATCAGCACGGGGATCGGAGGCGGAGTCATCATCGGAGGCAGATTGTTGACCGGGGCGACAGGCCTGGCGGGAGAATTGGGACACTTTCCCGTGCGTCCCGGCGGCCCCATTTGCTCGTGCGGCAAAGCGGGTCACCTCGAGGCGGTCGCCTCGGGGACAGCCATCGCCCGCCGGGCGCGCGAGCTGATGCAGACGGGCGAAAAGACCACGATCCAGGAAGCGGCTGACTCTGAATCCGTCGCCTCAGCCGCGCACCAGGGAGATCCCCTGGCCAGGCGCGTGCTCAACGAGGCCGGCGAGGCGTTAGGCCTGGCGCTGGTCGGGTTCGTACACGTCTTCAATCCTCAACGCATCATCCTGGGCGGCGGCGTGGTCCGCTCGGGAGACGTCTTCCTGGAGCCGGCCCGGCGTGTGCTTCGGACGGAGATCATGAATCCGGCGTTCCTCGAAGGACTTGAGGTCGTGACCGCCGCCCTGGGCGACGACTCCGGGCTGATGGGAGCCCTTGTTCTGGCAGGGATGCCATGAGGCGAAGAGTCTTCCTGTTGGGTATCTCGGCGGCGCTGGTCGCGGCACTGGCCGGCGGATGCGCACCTGCGGAAACGGCGCGCGGCACGCTGACCTATGGACTGACGTTGTCACCGACCGGAATCGACCCTCACCTCAACGCCTCGGCCGAGCTCGGGATTCCTCTCTCGTCGGTGTACGACACGCTCGTGTTCCAGGATCCCGAGACGGGTGAGTTCCTTCCCGGACTTGCATCATCGTGGTCCGTCTCCGACGACGGCCTGGACTACACCTTCAACCTTCGACCGGGAGTCCGATTCCACGACGGCAGCGCCTTCGATGCCGGAGCCGTCGTGGCCAACATCGACTATGTGATGTCGCCGGACAACCATTCGCAGAAAGCCGTGTTCATGCTCGGCCCTCTGGAGTCGGTGGAAGCCGTCGACGACCGAACGGTAGTCATCCACCTCAACGAACCCTTCCCTCCGCTCCTGGACTCCCTCTCGCAGGTGTATCTGGGCATGGCCTCGCCCGAAGCGCTCGAAACATGGGGCCCGGCCGAGTATCAGTTCCACCAGGTCGGCACCGGGCCTTTCCGATTCGTCGAATACGTCCCGAACGACCATCTCACGCTGGAACGTAACCCGGAGTACGCCTGGGGACCTGAGATCTACCGGAACAAAACGGCCCGCGTCGAAAGGGTGATCTTTCGTTTCTACGTCGACGTCGCGGCGCGTTCCCTGGCCCTCGAGAACGGCGACGCCGACGTCCTGGGTGAGATTCCCATTCACGAGTCCAGGCGGCTGGAAACCAGCGGCGAATTCGTCGTCTATCCGGTGCCCATCCCGGGCCAGCCCATGCAGTTCCTTTTCAACACCCTCAAGGCTCCCACCGATGATCTTTCGGTGCGCCTGGCCCTGTTGACGGCGCTGGACCGAGCCGGCATCGTCGACACCGTCTTCGGGTCGACGTCACCGGTGGCCAACGGGCCGCTCTCTGCCAGCAACTGGGGTTCCTCCGCGGAGCGCCTGCCCGACCACGACCCTCGCCGGGCGGATCGCCTCCTGACCGAGGCGGGCTGGACAGTCTCCGGCGGGGTGCGCGCCAAGGACGGCGAGCCGCTGCGGCTGACCATCGTCGCGCCGATCTGGGGAAACAATCCTGAAGTGGCCCAGTTGATGCAGGCCGCCTGGGAGATCCTGGGCGCGCAGGTCGAGCTGCGGGTCGTCCCAAGCTTCGGAGAGCTCAAAGAGTCCCAGGAAAGCGGCGAATACCATGTGATCGGCATCAACTTCTTCGGCACAGACCCAGATCTTCTGCGACCGATGTTCGCCTCCGACGGCATCTACAACTGGACGGGCTACCAGGATCCTTTGTTGGACGATCTGCTCGTCCGTGGAGGATCGTCATCAACTTCGCAGGCGGAGCGGGAGGCGATTTATGGCCAGGTTTCGCAGATCGTGATAAACCAGGTGCTGATCGTGCCCGTCCGCGACTACGTGAATCTTGTGGTGGCCAACCGACGCGTCCAGGGTCTTCGCTTCGCCTACGCCGGATGGTTTCCTCTTCTGATCGACCTCCAACTCGCCTCCTGACGACGCTCTCGCGCCGCGCCCTGGCTGCCGTCGGAACGATGTGGGCGGCCGCGACCATCGCCTTCTTTGCCCTGCGCCTCGCCGGAGGCGATCCGACGCAGAGCCTGGTGGCCCAGGGGCTGGCCTCGGCCGAGCAGGCCGCCGCCTTGCGCGCCGAGCTGGGCCTCGATGCGCCGTTGCTCGACCAGTACGCGCGTTTTCTGGTGGGTCTGATTCAGGGAAACCTCGGAGAGTCGCTCTACACGCGCCGCCCGGTCGTCACGACGATTGCCGAGCAGCTCCCCTCTACCCTTGCGTTAGCCGCAGGTGCGATCGTCGTGAGCCTTCTGATCGGCACAAGTCTTGGAATTGTCGCCGGCTGGCGCCCCGAGACTCTTCTGGGAAGAGCCGCCGACGCCATCTCGGCGATGTCGACCGGAATACCGGTGGCGGTCGCCGGCATCCTCGCCCTTCTGGCCGCGGCCGCGGCGGCCCGAGTCGTGCCTTCCGTATTGTTCCTGACACGCGCCGGCAACGTCGCCTTGCCCGCGGTCACGCTCGGTTTCGCCACATCGGGAGCGCTGGCACGTGCCGTTCAGGCCGGTCTTGCGGACAGCCGCAGCGCGCCCTTCATCGTTGCCGCGCGTGCTCGCGGCATTCCTCCCGGTTGGAGGCTGCTGTGGCACGCGCTGCGGCCCGCCCTCCCGGTCGCGGTCTCACTGGCCGCCTTGCAGGCCGCGTTCCTGCTATCCGGGACCGTGGTCACGGAAACCGTCTTTTCCAGGCCCGGTCTGGGCCGGCTGCTCGTGTCGTCCATCCTCCAGGGCGACTTTCCCGTTGTTCAGGGACTGGTGGTCCTGGCCGCGATCCTGTACACCACGACTCAAGCCATCGCCGACGGCCTGGCCGTCATCCTCGACCCGCGCCTGGGAGAAACGTCTTGAACCTGCGCGCCCGATTCGCGCTCCTCTGGGTGGCGGTTGTCGTCGGGCTGAGCCTGCTGGCTCCGATCCTCTCGCGCTATCCCCCCGGTCAGCCCGTCGGCGCGCCGCTGGCCTCGCCTTCGTCGGCGATGTTGCTGGGCGCGGATGAATTGGGTCGAGATCTCTGGACCAGACTCGTGCTGGGCGGTCGGTCCAGCCTCAGCGCCTCCGCCCTTGCCGCGGTCATCACCGTCATCCTGGGTATCGCGGCCGGACTCGTCGCCGCCGTCGGTGGCCGGCAGATCGATGTCGTCGTCGTCTTTCTGGTAAATGCTGCCCTGGCCATCCCCGGACTGCTGCTGGCACTGCTGCTCGTTGCGGGCATTGGACCCGGTCTGCCCGCGGTGATTCTCGCGGTGGGTTTCGGCGGCGCTCCGGGATTCGCACGCCTGGCGCGCCAGGCGTTTCTGCAGGGACAGACAGCTACGTATATCAGCGCGGCCTTCGCATTGGGCGCCGGCAAGCTGCAAGTGGCTCTGGCGCACCTGCTGCCCAATGCCCGTGCCCAGCTTCTTCCGCTCGCCGGCACGTACTTCGCCTGGTCGTTCCTCGGAACGACGACCCTGACCTTCCTGGGACTCGGCGGCGATCCCGCAAATCCCGAGTGGGGAAGCATGCTCAATGTCGGCCGGAGCCACTTGTTCGACGCGCCCCACCTCGTGCTGCTTCCGGGCCTGGCCATCGCCCTCACCATCCTCGCCGTCCATTCCCTGGCAGGCGCACTGGCCCAGCCTGGTCCCCCGACTCACTGAATGAGGTTGCGAATCAGACGAATCGATTGAGCCATAAGCCACAGCAGGAGGCTGACAGCTGATAGCCGATGGCCGACGGCCCCGTTCGCGTTTGACACTCCATTCTTGCGTCTGGTATCCTCCCCTGACCACCGGCCGTGTTTCCCATCCTTCTCGCCCTCGCCCTCATCTTCGATTTCCTCAACGGCTTCCACGACAGCTCGAACATCGTCGCCACGGTCATCTCTTCCGGTGCGATGCGGCCGCGCCTGGCCCTGGTGGTGGCGGCCCTGGCCGAATTCGCCGGCCCGTTCATCTTCGGCGTGGCCGTGGCCACCACGATCGGTGAGGGGCTGCTCCGTCTGGACACGATTCCCGTGGAGGTCGTTGTTGCAGCGCTGGCCGCGGCCGTCCTGTGGAACCTGATCACGTGGTACGTGGGAATCCCTTCATCCTCTTCGCACGCCCTCATCGGCGGCTTGGTGGGCGCGGCAGTCCTGGCCCAGGGGCCGGAAGTCATCCACGTTTCGGGACTGGTGAAGATCCTGGCGGCGCTGTTGATCAGCCCCGTGCTGGGCCTGATCGCCGGGTACATCACCATGCGCCTCATCCTGTGGGCGGTGCAGAGCGCGACACCGGGCATCAATCGGGTCTTCCGGAGCGGTCAGGTTGTGACCCTTATCGGCCTGGCGCTCAGCCATGGGACGAACGATGCTCAGAAGACCATGGGAGTGATCACCATGGGGCTGGTGGCTGCGGGCTACATCGATGGCTTCCGCGTTCCGATGTGGGTCATCGCCGCCAGCGCCGGCGCGATCGCGCTGGGGACCTCGCTCGGCGGTTGGCGCTTGATTCGGACCCTGGGCGGAAAGATCATGCGCATCCGCCCGGTCCATGCCCTGGCCTCCCAGGTGGGCGGTGCGGGCGTGATCCTCGGGGCCGCGCTGCTGGGCGGGCCGGTCAGCACGACGCAGGTCATGACCTCCGCCATCATGGGCGTCGGCGCCGCCGAACATTTCAAACGAGTTCGATGGCTCGTCCTACAGGACATGGTCATGGCCTGGCTGCTGACCATCCCTGTGACGGCGGCGGTCGCGGCCCTTGTCTATCTGCTCATGACGCGCCTTTTCGTGTGAATGTCCTGTCGGTCTCCCGTACCGCAAGGCATTGATCTTTGCCCTACCGGGGACTTGGATCTCGATGCCGCGCCCCAAAGGCCGTCGGGCGACGAACGGGGCTGCTCAAGTCTCGGCAGGGGCGGCTCGCGAGCCGCCCCTACGGATCGAGGTCGGTGGTAGGGGCGTTCAACACCCGACCTGCGGGGGGCGCAGAGTTGAACGCGACGATGGTTTCTCGCGGAAGGGGCCGAGAGCGTTATCCGCTGCCGGAACGCCCTAGACGATGGCGGATCCAAGACATCACGTCCGCCTCATACCCGGGCCGGGGCTCGAACCAGCGAATCCGCGGATCGTCCTCGCGAAACCAGTTCGCCTGATGACGAACGAAGCGCCGGGTCGCCTGACGGATGCGTGCGACCGCCTCCTCGAGCGTCGACTCGCCGCGCAGGTGAGCCGCGATCTGCCGGTACCCGATGGCCGACATCGATGGCAAATCGGTCGAATAGCCCTGCGCCAGCAGCCCGCGCACTTCCTCCACCAGTCCCTCAGCCAGCATTCGATCGATGCGCCGGTCCAGGCGAGCGTACAGTTCCGGACGCGGCAGGCGCAGGCCGACACGGATCGCGTCGAAAGCCGGAGACCGCAGTTCGTTCCGATCGCGTGACACTCCCGAGGCCGCCAGCTCCAACGCGCGAATGACCCGGCGCACGTTGCGCGGATCGATACGTGCCGCCGCCGACGGATCGCGCTCCCTCAACCGATCGTGCAAGGCTTTTGCGCCATGAGCCTCAGCGAACGCGGCCAATTCCTGACGAAGGACTGGATCGGGCGGGTGCGCCGGCGGATCCCACCCCTCGAGCGTCGCCACCATATACTGGCCCGTTCCTCCGGCCAGGATCGGCAGGCGCTGCCGTTCCAGGACCTCGTCGACGACGCGATGCACGGCCTCGCGGAACTGCCCCAGGCTCCAGGTTTCGTCGGGATCGGCGACGTCGATAAGATGATGCGGCACGTCTGCCCGTTGGGCTGGAGCCGGTTTGGCGGTGCCGATGTCCATGCCCCGGTACAGCAATCTGGAATCGACGGAGACGACCTCCCCATCCAGCTCACGAGCAAGGGCGATGGCCAGATCCGTCTTGCCAACCCCCGTGGGCCCGAGCAGGGCGACGACGGTGCCGGCTACCACAGGCCTCCCTCGTCCGCTTCGACCACGTCCACCAGGTGTTCGAGGCGCGCCCCGCGTCGCGGGTCGCCGCGCACCGTGACGACGTCGATGCGCCACGCGGCGTCGAGGCGGTCGACGGACTGCAGGTAGGCCACCGCCGCGCGCTGCAGGCGACGGCGCTTGTCCCGGGTGAGGCTGTCTTCCGGTTGACCGAAAAGGGTTCCGCGGCGGGTCTTGACCTCGACAAACACCACGACATCGCCGTCCGCGGCAATGAGGTCGATCTCGCCCTCCGGGCAGCGCCAGTTCGTCTCGAGGATTCTCAGGCCGGCGCGCTCGAGGAGGCGCCGCGCGCGCTGCTCGCCCAGCTGCCCGACGCTAGGCCGTTTCACTCGGCCGGTCCAGCAGCCGATCCAACAGGTGGTCCCATGGACGCCTGCGAGGAGGCTTGGCATTCGCCACCAGGTCCCGGTATCGGGCCGCCACCAGGGCGCTGGTCCGATCGACATCGTAGGCCTCGGCCGAGCGGCTGGCGGCCTCCGCCATGCGTCGCCGCAGCGCTTTGTCCCTCACCAGCAGCTCCAGCTTGGAGGTGAGGGCCTCGACCGTGTTTTCCGCCACGAAACCGGTCTGGCCATCGACGATCGTGTCGCTGACTCCGGGCGAGTCGATCCCCACCACGGGCAGCCCGGCCGCCAGGGCTTCGATGACCGACAGCGGATGGACCTCGGTCCGCGAAGCCGTGGCGAACAAATCGGATGCAGCCAGGTAGCGCGGTACATCCGGGTAGGGCACCAGGCCGGTGAAGAAGACCTTCTCGCCGGCGCCTTCAGCGCGAGCGCGGTCGCGCAGATCATCACGGTCGGGCCCCTCGCCCACCAGCAGCAAACTCACCTGGGGCTGAGCCCGATGAAGCGCGATGAAGGCACGCAGCAGGAAGGCCAGATTCTTCTCGAGGCCGAGTCGGCCGACGAAGATGATCAGGACGTCGTCCTGGGGAACGCCGAGGCGAGACCGCTCGATGGGTCGGGGCCCGGCACGGAACGGCGCCAGGTCGACACCGTTCGGAATGACCTCGATGGGCGCCTCCACGCCCATCTCGCGCAGCACGTTGCACAATCCCTGGGACGGAGCGATCACCAGATTCACATCCCTGCAGAACGCCGGCATGTAGGCCTGGAGGAACGCCTGGCCCAACTGGTCGGGCAAGAGCGGAAGGTAGACCTGGGCGTACAGATCGTAACGTGTGTGATTGGTGAAGACGATCGGGATGCCCGCCGCCCGGCAGTAGCGGAGGGCGAGCCGACCGCTCAGGAAAGGATGATGGACGTGCACCACGTCCATCGATTGCAGGAGGCGGCGGGCCGCCCGGGTGAAGGTAAATCCGAAGGCGTAGCTCGTCCTGGCCAAGGGCAGACCGGGAGAGAGCACGACATTCTTCTCATCCGTGCGCGAGTCCTTCGTGCCGAAGGCGAAGACGAAGACCTCGTGCCCGGCTCGCTCCAGGGCCTGCTTGTTGATGCTGACGTAGTTCGTGACGCCGCTTACGTGGGGCTTGTAGACGTCGAGCACCATTCCGATGCGCACAGAAGCATTCCCCCATCGAAGGATAGCCGTCGGGGTCTGGGGCGTCAAGGAGTCGACCTCCGCCGTGTATGGAGCCAGGTCGGCAGGCTGTCTCGTGACGGAGCCGGTGCCGGTCGGTTGGCGAAGGGGGAATTGATGGGCCTGGTTGGGACCCGTGCCGGCGAATCTGACCGGGCGGGTCCGATCCGAGGAGGTATCGCCACGCTCGGAAGCGACTTGTATGAACATGGAGGCCACGAATCGGACCCCGTTGACATGCGCCGTCCAACCGATTTACAATCTCCTCTTTAGGGGGTCCAGCCAGCGAGTCCGATCAACCCATCCCCCTGGGGCGCGACCTGAAGGTCGTTTCGCGGGGACGTGGGAGAGAGGAGGAAGCAGCCCGGCACAACCTCGACAGTCGCACGACCAGGCCTGAGGTCTCAGGCCACGCCACCTTTTGAACCCTGGAGGAGGGAGAAGAAATGAAGCGCACCTTCAGCATGCTGTCCCTGCTCGTTTTGGCGAGCATGATTCTGGCGGCATGCGCCACCCCCACCGCGGCTCCGACACAGCCGCCAGCCGAAGCGACGACGCCGCCGGAAGCTACGGCTCCTGCGGCCTTCGAATGCACAGACGCCATCGGCTGCGTCGACATCGCGGCGGGCGACCCGATCCACATCGCCTACGCCCTGACGGTTTCCGGCCCCACGGCCACCCTGGGCGAGGACAGCCGGGGCGCGATCGAGATTGCCGTCGATGATCGCGGCGGTGAGCTCCTCGGTCATCCGATCGAGCTGACCGGCGAGGACACCCTCTGCAACGCCGAAGGCGGCCAGGCGGCCGGCACCAAGCTGGCGGCCGATCCCACCGTCATCGGTATCATCGGGACCAACTGCTCGAGCGAGGCGCGCGCCGCCATGCCTTTGATCTCGCAGGCCGGCATGGTCATGATCTCGTCCTCGAACACGAATCCCGACCTGACCAACCCCGATCATCCCGACCACTGGCCGGGCTACCTGCGAACGGCCCACAACGACCTGTTCCAGGGCCGTGTCGCGGCGGAGTTCGCCTACAACGAGCTGGGCTTCACCAAGGCCGCCACGATCCATGACGGCAGCCCGTACGCCCAGAGCCTGCAGCAGGTCTTCGCCGACACGTTCGTCGAGCTGGGCGGAACGGTTACGGCCCAGGAAGCGGTGAACGTCGGCGACACCGACATGAAGCCGGTTCTGACGACCATCGCCACCGGCGCGCCGGAGATCATCTACTTCCCGATCTTCGAGCCCGAAGGCGACCTGATCGCTCAGCAGGCCAAGCAGGTGGCGGGGCTGGAGACGACCATCCTGATGGGCGCCGACGGCCTGTTCGCCGACACGTTCCCCGAGGCCACCGGTGACGCCGCCGTAGGGATGTACCTCTCGGGTCCATACGTCAGCCCCGAGGATCCCGACTACGCCGCCTTCCTCGATAAGTGGGAGGCCAAGTTCGGTGGCGTGCCCCCGAGCGGCTTCCATAGCCATGCCTACGACGCCACGAATATGCTGCTCAACGCGATCGAGGCTGTGGCCGTGGTCGACGCCGACGGGACCGTGCACATCGGTCGCCAGGCACTGCGCGATGCGATGTACGCCACCTCCAACTTCGACGGCCTGACCGGGAACCTGACCTGCGACGCGAACGGTGACTGCGCCACAGGCGAGGCTCTCGCCGTCTTCTTGCTCAGCGAGGCTGAAGTCGCCGGCAACTGGCCGCCGCCCGTGTTCTGGAGGCCGGGTCAGTAGGCCTCACGGCCGACTGACCTCGTCTTTCGGAGCCTAAAGTCTGTGGCTGAGCCGGGCCCGCGCCCTCGGCCCGGCTCAGCCGCATATATTCGCACTCATCTGTTTTCCCCGGAGACGCCATCCCCTGTTGACACCCACTCCATTTCCGCCGGACGGAGACCGCGTGGTCGCGATCATCCGCCTCGCGCCTCCACCGTCCTGCCGGTTGTCACCCACCTCTGGGAAGGCTTTCCCCTCACGAGGAGCCTGACATGCTACAGCGCTTGAGGGAACGGATCACCTTGACCGACGTCTTCATGTGGGGCGTCGGTGGGTCGATCGTCACGTTGGTGGTGGTGGGTTCCTACCTGACTCTTCGGCAAGGCACCTACACCGGGCGGCACTGGTTCGACTTCGTCGTGTTCGGGCTGGCTCAGGGCAGCGTGTACGCCTTGATCGCCTTGGGCTACACGCTGGTGTACGGCATCTTGCGCATGATCAACTTCGCCCACAGTGAAGTGTTCATGAGCGGGCCTTATATCGGTTACTTCGTCATCACCTCGATGAACCGCAGCGGCTTCCTCGACCGCAGCCCGTTGATCGCCATCGTGGCGGTCTTCGTGGCGGCCATCTTGACCTCGACTTTGATCGCCGTCCTGCTCGAGCGCGTCGCCTACCGGCCGCTGCGCCGTGCGCCGCGTCTCGTCCCTTTGATCACCGCCATCGGCGCTTCGTTCTTTCTCCAGGAAGCCTTCCGGACCCTCTTCGGTTCGGCCAGCAAGGCCTATCCCGACGTCGACGTCCTGGCCGGCACCTGGACCATTTCGGGGGCCTTCATCATCCAGAAGATCCAGGTCCTGGTCATCGTGGCGGCAGCCGCCATGATGCTCTTCCTCTACCTCTACGTCATGCGCACCAAGGCTGGCAAGGCCATGCGCGCCGTGTCCGAGGACAAGGACGTAGCCGCGCTGATGGGTATCAACGTCGACTCGGTCATCGTGCGGACGTTCGTTATCGGCGGCATTCTGGCGGGCGCGGCGGGGGTTCTGTACACCCTGATGTTCCGGCAGATCAACGCCTACATGGGCTTCATCCCCGGCATCAAAGCCTTCACCGCGGCGGTGCTGGGCGGGATCGGCAATCCGGCCGGCGCCATGCTTGGCGGTCTGTTCCTGGGAATCTTCGAATCGCTGGGTCCCATCCTCTTTCTCGACGGCCTGGGAGTGGCCGCACCCTACCAGCTGAAGGACGTCATCGCCTTCACGATGCTCATCCTGGTGCTGATCTTCCGCCCGACGGGCATCCTGGGCGAGCGCCTGGCCACGGCCAAGGCCTGAGGGAGAGAACGCCATGGAAAAGAAACCTTCCTGGCTCCTGGTCGCCCTGCAGTTCGGACTGATCGGCGGCGCCGTGACCCTGTTGATGTCCCTCGTGGGTATGGTCGAGGAATTCTCACAGCGCGACATCATCGCCGGGGTCATCTCGATGGGTCAGACGCTGCTGCTGCTGATCCTGCTCGCCGTCGGCTACATTACGGCCCAGAGACTGTCCGACCGGCCGTTGCTCCTGCGGCTCGCCGGGTCCGTCCTGGCCGGCCTGCTGACGGGCGCCATGCTCTACGGGCTCGTCCTGTTGATGGTCCCACTCAACCTGCGATCCATCTTCCTCAATGCGTCGCCGGTGCTGGCCAAGATCCTGACGTTCGACCAACAGGGCCCGATGGCCGCGCTGTACATGCTCGGCGCCGGCGCTGTGCAGGCGTGGGTCGGCGGAGTCATCCAGGTGCTTCCGGCCCGATTCCGCCGGGCGATCGTGCAGGGCATGGCCTCGGTTGCACTGATTGGCCTCATGCAGGATCTGCTGCGCGTGACTCTGACCTACATCCCGGCAGTCGGAAACGCCGTGGCGTGGATGTTCGGAGGCCGCAACGAGAAGGGTCTCTCGATCGTCGGCGCCGTGGCCGTGTTCCTGGTCTTCGGCTTGTGGGCCTACTGGCGCGGCGGCGTGCGCGGCACCCGAGGCGGCCTGGTGGCGGGACTCCCGCCCCGGGCCCGGCGCGGAGTGCAGCTGGGACTGGCCGCCTTGGCCTTGTTCGTCCTCTACGGCCTGCCCAGAGTCCTCGGCCCGTACCTGTCGGAAGTCGTCAACAGCGTCGGGCTGTTCATCCTTATGGGGCTGGGGCTCAACATCGTGGTTGGGTTCGCCGGCCTTCTCGACCTGGGCTACGTGGCTTTCTACGCCCTCGGCGCCTACACCGTGGGAGTCCTCACCACTTCGGCCGTAGGCACACTGCCCGGCCAGATCGTCTGGGGACCGCAGGTCTCGTTCTGGGTCGCGCTGGTGGCTGCGGTCCTGGTCTCGGTGTTCGCCGGGATCCTGCTTGGCGTGCCC
>DASSGB010000062.1:0-3495 GCA_035693825.1 Anaerolineales bacterium | reverse complement strand
CGGACTGACCGCAGCTCCCCAGGTTCACATAAGCACGAGTACGCCTTTCCCAGGCGTATACCCGTAACCCTTAGGCGTTCCGTCCGACTCGTTGGGTGACGACTTTTCATCACCCTTAGGAGGAAGTAGATGAGTTTCTCTCCCCGTTTTCTTCGACTGACACTGGTGGCCCTGGCCGCAGCGGCTCTCTCGGCCTGTGCTGGCGGCCTCCCCGGCGGTCTGTCGGTCGAGTCGGTCGAATTCGATGCTTCGACCTCGGAAGTCGAATTCATCGGACCGGTGGAGGCGATGGCCTCCGTCAGCTGGACCATCGGCGGCGTTCCGGTCGCTATCACCTCGGAAACCGAAATCGACGCCGGCCTGGCCGTGGGCGACCTGGCCAAGGTCCACGCCATGGTCAGCTCGGACACCAGCCTTTCCGCGCGCGAGATCCAGGCTGTCGAGGCTCCCGCGGCCGAGACCGCCGATGAGTCACCGGAGGCCGAGGTCGAGTTCGTCGGCCAGGTGATGGCCATCGCCGCCGAAACCTGGGGCGTTGGCGACCAGACACTGGTGATCACCCCCGAAACCGAGATCAAGGACGACATCATCGTCGGGGATCTGGTCAAGGTGCACGCATTCGCCGCGCCGGATGGATCGCTGACCGCCCGCGAGATCGAGCTGTCGGAAGACGCGACGGGCGAGGCAGAGACGCCCGAGGACGAGCTCCACTTCTCGGGTCTGGTGGAGACCATCAACCCCGACAACTGGGTCATCGGCGGGACAACGTTCCTGGTGGATCTCGATACGGAGATCGAGGATGGCATCGTCTTGGGCGATCTGGTCAAAGTTGAGGCCACCCTGCAGGCGGATGGGTCGTACCTGGCCCGCGAAATCGAGTTCGACAACAGTGGCCCCGGTTCGTCTTCCGCCGATGACCAGGACACCGACTTCTTCGGTCAGGTCACGGCGATGGACGCCGGCAGCTGGGTCGTCGGCGGCCTGACCTTCGTCATCACCCCCGAGACAGAGGTCAAGGACGTCATCGCCCTCGGTGACTTCGTCAAGGTCGAGGCGATCGTAGGCGCCGACGGCAGCCTCACCGCCCTCGAAATCGAACTGGACGACGAGAACGATGCCTTCGACGATGACGACCTGGACGACGATGACGACGAAGACGGTGAAGACGATGTGGATGACGGCGAGGAGGACTCGGAGGCTGACGACGATTCAGGCAGCAGCGGGTCGGGCGGTTCGGACGACTGACTGACCCGCGCGTTGCAGGATGCGAAAGTCTCCCTGCCGGCGTGACCGCAGGCAGGGGGACTTTCGACGGGCGGCCCGATGGTATACTGCGCGGCGCGTGACCAAACCTGGGGAACCGCACCTGCCCCTCTCCTTCGACGCTTCCGCTTGATGGCCCACGCCGATAGCGAACTGAACGGGCTCAGGGCCCTCGATCCTGCCGCCATCACCGAAATGCATGACCGGTACTATCCCGACGTCTATCGCTACGTCCGCTATCGGCTGGGGGACGACGAAGTGGCTCAGGATCTGGCTTCCGACGTCTTCGTACGCCTGCTGGAAGCGGTTCACGCAGGGCGATGGCCGACCCAGACTCTGCGAGGCTGGCTGATGGGCACGGCCAGTCACCTGGTCATGGATCATTTCCGGCGTTTCTACGCCGGTCGGGAGACAACCCTGGGAGAGGATCTTCCTGCTTCGGATACGGATCCGACGCACGCATTGGAAAATGGCGAGCGCCGACAGGCGGTTCATTCCGCCCTCAGCCGTCTCACAGCCGAGCAGCAACACGTCCTTGCGCTTCGCTTTGGCAGCGGATACTCCTTGGAAGAGACCGCGCTCGCGATGGGAAAGAAGGCCAACGCCATCAAAGCCCTGCAATTCCGCGCCCTTGCGGCTCTACGTAGAGGATTGAACGAGGCCAGCCCGTGACCCGGCGCATCGAGGACGCTCTGGAAACTTGCCTTCAGGCGATGCGTTCGGGAGCCTCGCTTGAAGCCGCGCTGGATCTCTTCCGCGAGATCAGCCACGAGCTGCGGCCATTGCTCGAAGCCGCCCACGCCGCGGAGTCGATTTCCCCGCGAGGCGTGCCGCGCCACGCGGTCGTTCGCAGCCGAACGCGCATGCTCCAGCGCGCCCATAGTCTCAGGCCCCAGCGATCCGGGCGCGCGTTCTTCCCAAGTTTGATCGCTCGACCGGCGATGGCGCTTCTCGTTCTGGGCCTGAGCCTCGCAGCCGGGGTCGGCGTTATGGGAGCCGCGGCCGCGAGGTCCTTGCCCGGCGACGCTCTCTATCCGGCCAAACTCCTGGCCGAGGACGTTCTGCTTCAGCTGGCCACCGATCCGGCCTCCCGTCTGCGCCTGGAGGAGGCTTACAGCGAACAGCGAGTCGAGGAAGTTCAACGTCTCCTGAGTATGGGCCGCGTGGCGAGCGTGTCGTTCGTCGGTCCGGTCGAGGCGACGACGACCGACGGCTACGTTGTGGCCGGCATCGCCGTGCGGACGGCGCCTGACACGCGCTTCGTGGGCGATATCCGCCTCGGGGCCCTGATCGAAGTCGAGGGGCTGACACAAGCCGATGGGACGGTTCTGGCCCACGAGCTTCATCTGCAGGCGTTCGATTTCTTCGGTGAGGTGGAGTCGATGTCGGCCGAGGTGTGGGTGATCTCGGGCCTGAGGCTGGCCGTCTCACCCAATTCGGTTGTCGAACCAGGCGTCCGGGTGGGCGACCGCGTGGTCGTGCGCGTGCTCGTCGATGACACCGGACTGCTCGCCATCGAGCGATTGGAGCTCTTCTCACCGCCCACGCCGACGCCCGCGCCGATCCCGACCACCCCCACGCCGACTCCCAGCCCCTCCCCCACGCCCACGCCGCGGCCTTCCCCGACGCCGTCCGACGACAATCTCTCGATCGATGAGCCGGATGAAACGGATGAGCCGGACGAGACAGACGAGGCGGAGGAAGAAGAGGAATCCGGGGGAAGTTTCGAGGAGCGTGAATTCACCGGTGTCGTCCAAGCGATCGGGCCGACCCAGTGGACGATCGGGGGCGAAGTCGTGCTTATCGACGGCAACAGCGAAATCCGCGACGACCCCGAGATCGGCGACGAGGTCAAGGTCCGGGTCGAACAGCGATCCGACGGGCTGTGGTGGGTGGAG
This sequence comes from Anaerolineales bacterium, assembly GCA_035693825.1. Lineage (GTDB taxonomy): Bacteria > Chloroflexota > Anaerolineae > Anaerolineales > E44-bin32 > MGOM01. The sequence continues at coordinate 334 of DASSGB010000062.1, read as the reverse complement.
CGGATTGAGCTGGACGACTAGCCGTCAGCGTTTGGGCAACCCGCCGCACCGAGCCTCATCCTGAGCCCCGTCGAAGGAGGAGGCGAGAACTCATCCGACGGGCGCGTGGAAGCCTGCCCATCTTCGCAGGTGGGGAGTTGCCATGAATTGGTGGAGCGAGGTCGGCTGAAAGCTGATGGCCGACGGCTGATGGCTGATGGCCATTCCTCAGCGTATTGACGCGCACCAGCCTGCCTCTTACAATTCCCGCGTGCCCATCTACGAGTACGTCTGCCTCGACTGCAAGACCCGCTTCGACGCATTGCGGCCGATGGCCGATGCCGACACGCCCATC
>DASSGB010000061.1:0-23896 GCA_035693825.1 Anaerolineales bacterium | reverse complement strand
TTGTGCTCTGCCCCGTCGTGGAGGCCCTGTGCCTCGAGTTGCAGCAGTGTTCCGAATGGCGGCCTGGAGAACCGACGCAGTCCCCATTCCAGCATTCGGGCAAAGGCTCGGCCCCCGGCCTCCGGCGAGATCCATAGCAGGCCCACCCCAAGCGGCATCAGGAGCCAATCCACCACCCAGTTGAAACCGCCGACGAAGAAACCGGTATCCTGCAGCCCGGGGAACATGTCCGGCAGAGGACGCATCTCCTCCAACAACATGGGCATTGTGTACCGCCGGCCGAACTCGCCTCCAAAGTCCATCCACACCGGCTTGAAACTCTCGATCCAGCCCATCGTCTGCCAGCGGCCGGCCCGGAAGTGCATCATCTGCATCTCTCGGAACTCGGACACCAGTTCATCCAGAGTGCTGTCGGAGAAGTTCAGCGTTTTCCAGTCGATCTGAATGACGCTTCCGACGCGCGCTGAACGAAGGGCGTCGAACCTGCGGGCTGCGTAGCGCACGAGCAGGGCCGGGAGGCCCGGATGGAAGCCGGCATCGGTGACGAAGCACCGCCCGGCGGCTTGGATACGCGGCGCGAGCTCCCGCAGCGCGGCCACTTTTGCGCGTGAGAACTGAGGATCGATGTAATCGATCCCGGCATCCAGCGCGGCCTCAGCGACAACTCGGGCGGAAGGTGAGGTGCTCGAGGCGGCCACGACCAACTCGGTTCCCCGGAACAGTTGACGCAGGCGCTCGCCGTCGGACGCATCGGCCGCCTCGCCACGGGCACGGAGACCGGGAAAGCGATCGTTCCATTCCGCAGCGGCCCGGCGGGCCTTGTCGCCGTCCCGGCCGACGAGAACAAGTGATACGTCGCTGTGTTGCAGCAGGAGTCGGGTGAGAGCGCGACCGGTGTTGCCGTAACCGCCGAGGATGACCAGGGTCGCCAAGAGGGCTCCTTCCCCTCTCACCGGCCACCATCGTAGCCCAGCCGGGTGAAATGCGAAACCCGGTTTGCCGGGCAGACCGGGTTTCGGTTTACCCCTTGGCTGCTTCGCTCAACAACTCGGCCGCGCTGCGGCGGTTGGCCTCGCTGGCCCCGCCGAGCATCTGCGCCAGCTCCGACAGGCGTTCTTCTTTGCTCAGGGGCCCCACGGTGGTGAAGGTGCGTCCCCCGCGCTGGACCTTCTCGACGCGAAAGTGTAGATCGCCAAAGGCGGCCAGCTGCGGCAGGTGGGTGATGCACAGCACCTGATGCGAGCGCGCCAGGCGCCGCAACTTGGCTCCGACGATGGCCCCGACGCGTCCGCCGATGCCCTGGTCGATTTCGTCGAAGATGAGCGTCGGCGTCTGATCCGCGCGGGCCAGGACGCTCTTGAGGCCGAGCATCAGACGCGAGGTCTCGCCGCCCGAGGCGATCTTGGCCAGGGGCTTGAGGCCCTCACCGGGATTCGGAGCCACGAGGAACTCGGCGTGGTCGAGGCCCATGGGGCCGAATCCGATGCGCCGCCGGTCCACCGGAGCGCCGTGCGGGTCCTCTTCCCACTTCAGGTCCATGCCGAAGCGTGCCCCGGCCATCTTCAGGTCGCCCAGCTCCGACTCAATCCCCTTGGCCAGCCGTTCTCCCGCCTTGCGACGCTTCTCGGAGAGCGCCTTGCCGCGTTTGCCGAGATCTTCAAGGCGCGCGGCCTCCTCCTGCTCCAGAACCTGAATTCGCTCGCTGGCATGAGTGATCGTTTCCAATTCGCGTCGGGCCTGATCGAGATGTTCCAGGACGGCGTCCACGGAGGCCCCATATTTGCGCTGCAGGTTATGCAGGAGCGACAGCCGTTCCTCGACCTGCTCCAGTCGGCGAGGGTTGAACTCGATGGATTCGCCATAAGCCCGCAGCCGCTTGGCCAGGTCGCCGGCCTGCTCGACCAGGCTTTGCGATTCGCCGGCCGCGGCCGCCATGCTGCTGTCGACTCGGGCAAGCGCCGCGGCGGCGTGGGCCGCCCGGCCGAGGCCCTCGGCGGCCGAGGGCCGCTCATCCATCGCCTCCGAGAGAGCCGAGGCGGCCTCCTCGGCCAGTCGGGACAGCTGTTCGGCGTTCGCCAGGCGCGTGCGTTCCTCCAGCAGGCCCGCCTCCTCGCCCGGCTTCAGATTCGCCGCCTCGATTTCGCCGATCTGAAAGGTCAGAAGGTCGGTGCGCTGGGCGGCGTCACGCTCGCTCTGGCGCAGCTGGCCCAGCTCGGCGCGGAGGCCCTGCAGTTCACGGTAGACCTCTTCGTACGCTGCGCGCTCGTTCTCGACTTCTGCGAAGCGATCGAGCAGGTGCAGGTGCTCGCGCACCCTGAGGAGGCTCAGGTGCTCGGACTGACCGTGAACGTCCACCAACAACTCGCCGACCTCGCGCAGCAGGCTCAGGTTGACGGTGCGTCCGTTGACGCGGGCCAGGCTGCGGCCTTCGCGCCGTATCTCTCGAGCCAGCTCGACGAAGTCGGACTCCTCCAACAGATCCTCCCGCCGGAGGATGTCGCTCACGGCCTCGCCGTGCGGCCCGTCCAGACGGAATGTGCCTTCGACGATGGCCGCCTCGCAGCCGGTGCGCACCATCGTGCTGTCGGCCCGGCCGCCCAGCAGCAGCTGTACGGCATCCACGATGATCGACTTGCCGGCGCCCGTCTCGCCGGTAAACACGACGAAGCCGGTATCCAGACGCAGCTCGAGGCGCTCGATGATAGCGAAATCCCGAATGCGCAGCTCGGAGAGCATCTTGCCGCGTTAGAGGCGGATGCCGCCCAGGCGATAGTACAAGGTACTGATGATCAGGGCCCCATAGATCAGGGGAAAGGCGGCGCCGAGGAGGATGGCGCCCAGGGAAGCCGCATCCAGCGCGCCCCCGATCGCCAGCAGAGTGATCACGGGACCGACCAAGGTCGGAATCATTCCCAGCGCCGCTCCGATGGCCGCCCAGCGGGGCAGGTATCGACTTCTGCGGCGGCCGACGGCCCATCGAATGCCCTCCGCCAAGCCACCGCCGACGATAGGCGCCACCAGGAAACCCCAGAAACCCAGCACGCCCAGAACGGCTGCGCCGATGGCGGTGCCGATGGCGGCCACGACGGCTGCCACGGGATAGTCGCGGGTCTTGGCCGTCTCGAAGACAGCCTGCTGGCCGCGCACACATTCCCGGCAGCGGTAGCCCACGGGCGTTTGAACGGCGCACTTGCTGCAGATCGGTTTCTCACACCGGTTACAGCGCAACGTGGTCTCGACGCTCGGGTGATTGGCACAGTACAGGACCGTGTCGCTCAACGCTCGCCTCCGCCGGAAGAGTTCTGGTTCATACGCGAGGTCAGGTTCCGATAGAAGCCGCCGGGATCCTGAAGCCGCACAAAAGCCACGCTGTGCTCGCCGGCGCGCACTTCCACGGCATCGCCATCCGCCAAGGGCACCGGAGCCTGGCCGTCGACGCTGAGCAGCGCTTCGTGATCGCTGTACACCGTCATCCGCACCCAGGATCCTTCGTGCAGCACGACGGCGCGATCGAACGACAGGTGCGGGGCCACGGGCATGAGCAGGATGTTGCGCAGGGTGGGCGGCAGGATCGGACCACCGGCGGCCAGGGCGTAGGCGGTCGAGCCGGTGGGAGTGGCGGCGATCAGGGCGTCGGCGACGTAGGTGGTCAGATAGCGCCCGTCGATCTCGGCCGTCAGGCGCACCGGGCGCACGGTCTGGCCCCGCCCCATGACGCATTCATTGATCACATCCCAGCTCCCGCCTACGCCGCCGGCGGCGGGAAAGTGCCTGGCGCGTATCGTCATTCGCGGCTCGAGGCGGTAGTCGCCGGCCAGGATGTGCTCCAGCGCCTGAGGCCATTCGTCGCGCTGAGTCTCGATCAGGAAACCCAGGCGGCCGAGGTTGATTCCCAGGATGGGCACATCGTAGGGCGCGACCAGATGGCCGCCGCGCAACATCGTGCCGTCGCCGCCCAGGACGATCAGCAAGTCCGCGCCGCCTTCGATCACGCTGCGGCGGAGCCGGTCTTCGTACAGGGAACCTTGGGTGCAGGTCAGGCCGCGCGCCTCCAGAAACCCGGCGATGGTCTTGGCCAGGTCGAAGGCCTCCGGCATTTTCGGATGGACCCCGATGGCGATGCGGTGAGGGGGCGCGGGCATGCTGCAATTATAGTGGTCAGTGGTCGGTGGTCAGTGGCCAGACGCCAACACCGGCGCACCCCCGGCGCCTTGGCGGCCGGTGCCCGATTTCACTGACCACTGACCACTCACCACTGACCACATCTATGCAAGTCGTTGATCGCACGCGTGACGTACCCCGCATGCACGGCAGCGCGCCGGCGATTCGTGCGAGCGATCCGGCGGGCCGTCGCCGACCTCTCGCATGCGATCCAGGACCTGCATCAGCTCGCGCTCCAGGCTCGGGGTGTAATCGACGGCGAAGGCGCGGTCGGCGTATTTGAGAATCCCGTAGGGAGGTCGGCGCGAGCTGTGGACCTGCACCAGCCGGCAGTAGGCCGCCAATTGCAGCACATGCCCGGGCCGTGGACCGGCGTGGGCACGGCCGGACTTCACCTCGACCGGCACGAGGCCACGGCCAACCTGCACGAGGTAGTCCGGTCTGCCGGCGAGGTCGGTGACCGGATCGTAGAGAGGCTGCTCAAGCGCCTGCCGCGGCAGGGCATCGATACTGACTACCCGACCCGGAGGCAGGCCGGCCGAGGCCTGGGCTCGGCGCGAGAGCCATATCAGCAGCACTCCTGCAACGAACAGGGCGACCAGCAGGTAGCTCACGCCGATCACCCGACGGCGGCGCGGGTCAGGTAGGCGGCCGTCCCGACCAGAGCCGAGAGGATGAGAGCATAGCCGACGAGGCGCAGGCACCCGGCGCGCAACACGCGCCGGCCGTGACGGCGGTGCCACGCCGTTCCGGCGTCCAGCGCCGGCTCATTTTCGGACGGCACCCCCTGCCGGGCATACGCCCACGCCCGGGCACAGAAAGCGTAGGAGGCGACTTCGGAGGCACGCACACGCGTCATGGAGTCGTCAGGGGTGAGTGGTCCGTGGCCGGCGGCGGGGCGGTAAGGGCGGGCGGAGATGCACGCTAGCCGGGGGGCAGTTTCTGTTCGAGCCGGGCCAATTCAGCCTTCAGCGAGAGCTGCTGGTAGGTCGTGGTCAGGTCGCCTCGCGTGCGTTCGACGACTCCCCGCACCATGTCGGTGATGCGCCGCAGGTTGCCGGTGATGGCATCGGGATAGTCGATGGTCACGAGCACGTTGTAGATGTCATCCATGGCGGCCAGCAGGCGTTCGGCTTCGCGGATGTCATCTCGGCGCAGGACGTCGAGCGTTCGGCGCCGGAGCTCGCCTGCAGCCTCGCCCAGGCCGCACAGATAGGCGGCGTACTCCAGGCCGAGGTGGTCGGGATCGGGCAGGTCTTCTCCGCCGACGAGCGCGTAGACGATGCACGCCTCGGCGAACTCCTTGAGCGCGTCCTGAGCATAGCCGGCGTGGTACAGATCCGGGAAGGAAGCCAGCTCGCGGCGCAGCGACTCGAAAAGCTGGCGAGCTTCGGCGATCTCGGCCTGCGCCGCCGTGCGTTCGTCCCGGTGGACGGCCCGAATCGCATGGGCGCAGTGCCGGATCAGACTGCGCGAGGTCTGCAGAGCCTGGTCGCGGGCGGCGTTCTTCTCTTCCAAGAGCTGTCGGATCCGATCCACGATGGTGTCGAGGTTGTCCATGGCGTCACTCGCCGGAGGGTGGATCGGGCGGGCGGAACAGATGATCGGCGAGGCTGGACGCCTCGGGCACCTTGATCTCGCCGAACTGCGATTCGAAACGGCCCAGGTGTTCGCCGAGGGCGCGGTGCAGCAGTTTGGCGTTGAGCGGAGTCAGGATGACCCGCGCCCGCACCCTGGCCTGCGGCACCTGGGGCAGAAGCTGAGCCAGGTCGATCACGATTTCCGATGGCGAATGGGTGATCACGGCGAAATTCGCGTAGACCGGCTCCAGGCCCACCGGAAGGTGAAGTTGAACCCGGCCGGGGGCGGGGGATGGACTGGACGGCTCACTCATGATGTCTCCGTGGGGGAACGGATGTCCCCTGGGGGGCGGCGCGTGCCGCCCCCCAGGGGACGAGAAGCGATGTCGGCCTAGAAGGGAATTTCGTCTTCCGACTCGGGCGCTCCCGCGCCGACTTCTTCCTGGGTCACGCCCGCGCCGCCGTCACCCGGGCCGCCCAGGAAGCGCACCGTTTCTGCGGTGACTTCGTAGGAGGCGCGCGGCGAACCGTCCTGACCGGTCCAGATGCGCGGATTGCCATTGTCGTCGGGATTCAATCGCCCCTCGACCAGCACCTGGCGGCCCTTCCGCAAGTACTGATGGGTCGCCTCGGCCTGCTTGCCCCACACCGAAATGCGGAACCAGACGGTCTGCTTGACCTGGTTGCCGCTGTTGTCGGTGTAGGTTCGATTCGTGGCCACCGACAGGTTGGTGACCGCCTGGCCGCTGGGGGTATAGCGCATTTCCGGGTCGCGGCCCAGATTACCGACGAGGATGATTTTGTGGAACATGGGAGACTCCTGTACCGATGGGGGTAGAGTAAGGTAACGGCCCGGGCGGCCGACTCGATCTAGGGTTACCCACCGGTTGTAGAACAAGTGTACTACGAGGCTTGCCGCCTGTCAAGAGCCCATTGTCCCGAGACGGTCCTGGATGGGGAACCGTTGGTCGAGCGGGGACGTTAACCTGCTTGGGATGAGAATTCTCGTTGGCGTACTGTTGCTCGGTCTGATCACCGCGTGTGCGCCCGTCCCCGGCGCGCCGCAGTCCACGGCGACCGCGATGCCTCTGGCGACGGCTTCCGCCCTGGAAGTGAAGGCGCAGGCCATTGTCGCCGAGTGGCTCGACGTTCCACTCGAGATGGTAAGGGTCACCTCGAATGAGCCCGTCGAATGGCCCGACACCTCGCTGGGCTGCCCGCAAGCCGGCGTGGCCTATGCCCAGGTGATCATGCCCGGATACCGCATTCGTCTGGAAGCCGCGGGCGAGACCTATGTCGTCCACACCGACGCCGGCGGGCTGACCGTCATTTGCGGCGAGGACGGATCGCCCGTCGAGCCATTGTTCCCGGTGACCCCGGGTTCGATCGACGACGGGCAGCCCTGGCTCCCGGTCTACTAGGCCGGCCCGCGAAAACGAAGCGCCCGCCTCCCGAGAGGCGGGCGCTTGCGTTGAGCGGTGCGTTCTCCTACTTCAAGTGCGAGCCGCCACGGTGGTCGATTTCGTACGTGTAGTTAGCGTACGAAGTGACTCCTTCGGCCGCATCGTAGATCACCACCAGCACGAGTTGCCGGTAGTTGTCGAACATCTCGCGGATGCTTTCCCAGTCTGAAGCGAAGCCGCCCGACATCACCGTCTGGACTTCGTACTCGGGCCGCGCGCCTCGGGTGCGCTCGCCGATCAGAAGCACGGTGTAGTCGTTGCTGATTCCGAGGACCTCGTTCAGGCTCTGGAAGGCGTCCGTCGACGACCCGTCCGAGATCAACGTGCCATCGACCATGACATTGTCGATGTACCAGCCCGGTTCGGACACAGCCCTGTCCGTCAGGTAGCGGAAGGCCACCAGGATGTTCTGGCCGGCGTAGGGGCTGAGATCGAAGGACATGTTGATCCAGCCGCCGCTGTCTCCGCTCAGGCCGGGCAGGTTGGCGATGACCTTGGGATGCGCGCTCGGGTCGTGATCGGAGGTGGTGTAGGCATTCGACAGGCTGGTCCAATTCTGGCCGCCGTCGGTCGACACCTGGACGAAGCCGAAGTCCCAGTCTTCTTCCGTCTGGTAAATGGTGTCGAAGGTCAGGCTGCCGCCTCCGGCGGTCTCGAAGATGGCCCAGTTGTCGAGCAGATCGCCCTCCCCGCTGTGCAGCACGCTCCCGTCGGAGGTCCAATCCAGCGGGTTGAAGGCGTAGCCGTTGAAGCGGAAGTTGGCAATGCGCTCATGGCCCCACAGGAGGATGTAGTCGGCGCCCCACGGTGGAGCCCCAGTCGAGGCGTAAGCCTCCGGGTTGGGCTTGCCGGGCATGCCGACGTTCACCTGGAAGTCCGAAAGCAGGTCGTCGGCGAAGAAGCCCGTGGTGTACAGGCCCGGCGCAAAGGCGTGATACGTATCAGCGAAGGTCACGCCGGTGCCCTCGGAGGCCAGGGTGGCGTTCACCCCCGAGATGCCGTTGGCGGTGTTGTGGAACAGAGCCTGGATGAACGACTGGCCAAAGCTTTCCATCAGGTAGAACTGGTACATGTAGGCCAGGCCGTAGTCGGTCAGGATCTCCAGATCGCCCTGGTCGCCCCAGGCCACCAAGGAGTTCTCCGGCTTCTCGGCCGCGGCGTCCACATGGCTCTGCGTGGCGACGCCATAGCCGGTCAGGAACTCGGCCAGATCCGACAGGCCCTCGTTGATGAAGTTCTCTTCGTCCGAGTCGTAGTCATCGTGGAGCAGGTGCTGATACTCGTGAGCGAAGACGCCTTCATACAGGAACGGCCGCGTGCCCGAGGGGCCGGTGCGGTTGGCCCAGTCGAAGGCGTCGATGCTCATGACGTTGCGATTGAAGTACGCCTCGAAAGCCGAAGAGTAGAAGCCGGCGATGTAGACGGGATAGGTCGAGTCGAAGTAGTTGTCGTCGCGGATGTTGGACACCAGGACGACCTGCCGGCCCTGCGCGTCTTCATAGTAGTCCGGGGTGATGCCCAGAGACGGAGGCACCAGGGAGGGCAGCAGGGCGCCGGTGCCGTCGTGGAAGTCCGGCGGGCCGAAGAAGTCGATCTCGGTCGGATAGATGTTGCTGTCGAACTCGCCGAGCATGTACTCGGCTTGCTCACAGAAGATCTGCGGCGTAGCCCGCGGGTCGCCGGCCGGCCAGGCCAGATTGTTCTGGACCCAGATCTGCGTCTGGCTGCTCTCGGCCACCAGCCGGAAGGTCGACAACTGATACTGGCCGGTAACGTTGTTGAGGATCAGCCAGATCTTCGTGCCCAGAGTGCATTCGGTGATGGGCGTGCTGGCGGCCGCTGCATCGGCCGGGATTTCGTCCAGAGCCCCGGGCGACAGATCCAGGCGGCCCTTGGTGGGCGCCCAGTCGCGGACTTCCTCACCGATTTCCACGGGGTGCGGGCCGGGCGGTTCCGGCGCGGCCAAGGCGGGCACCGCGCCCGCCAGGGGCCCCGCCAGGATCGCCACCACCGCGGCTATGCGTGCCATGCGCAACTTCATTGCTCCATCCTCCTTTGGATTTTGGACGGTCTGGGTGGAACTGATCCAAGGGTCTTCGGGAAGTGCGTAGCGTCACCTCCTAATATCGCCCGTCACCGGCGACGGTTCACGAGAGAACCTTCGAGTGGACCTTTTCACAGGTTACGGACATATGGGAGGAGAACGCCGGATCGGCCCACAGCTGCGGCCGCCGCGGAGGCCGAGGGCGATTGCCCGGGCGCAAGCCACAGCCAGCCGGGCGCGGGAGCGCCGAGCCTCGAGGCCGGGGTCGATACCGGTTCGCTACTTGCGCGAGCGCGAGATTCGCGTAGGATGGCGCTTTCTGTCTTGGCCCTGGCCCCGGCAGCCTCGCCGGATCGAGCGACAGGAGCGGGTCATGCCCTCATCGTCCGTTCGTCGGTTCTTGACGCTGCTGGCACCGTTGGTCCTGGTGCTGGCCGCATGCCAGGGCGGCTCCGAACAGACGCTCGGGGAGCTGCCCACCCCGGTTGCGGTCAGCAATGGCTGCGCCGCGGCCGACCTCCAAGTGAGGGCCTGCTCGGGCGAAGACGCCGGGGCAGAGTGCGCCATCCTGGCGGAGGTGCGAAGTGGGAACACGCCGGAGGAGATCTTTTTCGTCCCATGGCCCACGTTCGGCGGTCAAGCAGTCGACGCACCGGAGGTCACATGGACCTATCCATGCAATCCGGACGGGTACTACCTCTCGCTGATGGACGCGCCGCATAGCGAGCCTCCGTCCTACCTGGTGCCGGGGACTGCGATCACGGCCTACGATCCGGACCTCGGCGGACCGGTCCGCTCTTGGATGCCCGACGTACAACTCACAAAGCCGGCAAATCGATACGTGTACAACATCGTGCCTTTCTTGACTGGGGATACGGGCACCAGCGCAGGCGGAAGAAAGGAATTCTGGACGGGGCCGCTCTGCACGGAGCCGGACATAAGCGGACAGATCTGGCTGTGGGAACCCCAGGACGGCGAGGTCCTCACCACGCCCTCGGGTGATCATGCTGAGCCAATACCCTTCAGTTGGATCTACCCGGTGGACCCGGTGATTCATCCATGCCTGGAGCAGTTTGAGGCCCGGGTATCGCCGGATGAGAGTTTCCAGACAGGGGTGATACCCATTTCCACTTCCGCGCCCATGGCCCGCAACGGCACGCTGGCATGGGAAGACCTCGAGCCCTGCCGGACCTACTACTGGCAGGTGCGAGTCGGCACCACCGCGGGGTTCAAGCCGTTTTGGTCAGAGCCTTTCACATTCAGGATATTGCCCGAAGGCGGCGAGGAGCAATGCCCTCAGGTGGACGTGGGCCCTTCGCTTGGCGCCCCGGAAGCGATAGTGGACAAGAACGCCGCCTGCCGATTCGGGCCCAGCACCCTGTACGGCATCGCCAGCTACGTCAGCGCCGGTGAGAGGCATCCCGTCGAGGGCCGCAACGCGGCCGGCACCTGGCTCAAACTCAAGGACTTAGGCTGCTATGTCCTTGGAGAGCTGCTACATCTCGAACGGGACGGCACGCCTGTTCCCGACTCGGATTCCGACGACCTGACGTTGGCCCTTGCCGTCTTGCCCGACCCGCCGCTGCCCACCGAGTCATCCCTGGTGTGCACGTCCACGCTGGGGCCCGGGGAGTGCGCCGATGCCGGGGGCACCTACGAATACCTGACCTCTCCGACCGGAGGGCCGGCCGGCCAGAGGTGTAACTGCCCGTAAAGCTCCTGATCGAACGCAAAACAAGGCGGGGACGCAAATGCGTCCCCGCCTTTGACTTTGTCCTTGCCGCTCCCAGAAAACACCCCGCGAACCATGAACCGTAGCCCACGGCGGGCTGCTTTCAGATGCCCCAGGAGGGAATTGAACCCCCAACCTTGGCCTTAGGAGTGCCCTGCTCTATCCGTTTGAGCTACTGGGGCCCGGGATCCATTATACGCGGGCAACCGGCGCCTCCGCGTTGGAATCGTGTTGGAGCGGGGCGGCCCAGGAGGAAGCGGCCGGTGGTCAGCGGCCGACGTTCAGCGGCGAGGCAGCGGCATTCTGACCACGGACCACTCGCCACTGACCACTTCTGCTGCCTCTTGACATGCAACCAAAAGGTTGCGTATAATCCCGCCCATGGATGAGGTCTTCAAGGCGCTGGCCCACCCGACGCGCCGGCTCATCCTGGACGAGCTGGCCGAACGGCGGACCCAAACGCTGTACGAGCTGTGCGTGCGCCTGACGATGAAACACCGGGTCGCCATGTCGCGCCAGGCCATCGCCAAACACCTCGCCGTTCTGGAGGATGCCGGCCTGGTGCGCGCTTCGCGCCGCGGCCGCTACAAGGTGCTGACCTTCCGCGAGGGCCCCATTCGCAAGATCGCCGAGCGCTGGGTGAGGCGCGTCATCGGCGAGTCGGAACCCGCCATGGCGCCATCGAGGAAGGAGAAGGCGCAAGGCACGTCCGCAACCGGGCCATCGCCCCGCCTCAAACGCCAAAGGAGGAGGCAGACATGAAGATCGTGTTGACCAGCGTGTTCGTCAAGGATCAGGAGAAGGCGCTTCAGTTCTATACCAAGGTGCTGGGTTTCGAGAAACGCAAAGACTTGCCGGCCGGAGAGTTCCGCTTCCTGACCGTCGGATCACCCGAAAACCCCAACGGCCCTGAGCTGCTGCTCGAGCCCAACGACAACCCGGCCGCCAAGGCATTCCAGAAGGCCGTCTACGAACAGGGAATCCCGGCGACAAGCTTCGGCGTGGATGACCTCCAGGCCGAATACCAGCGACTGAAGGGCCTGGGGGTGAAGTTCACCATGGAGCCCGCGCAGTTGGGGCCCGTGACCATGGCCGTCTTCGACGATACCTGCGGCAACCTGATTCAGATCGCGCAGGAGAACTAGGGGCCAGAAAGGCCAAACCCGGTTTGGCCGTCATGTAGCTTCCGAGGGGACTTTGTCCTCGGCCAAACCGGGTTTGGGGTTGGCCGAGGGCATTGATCCTCGGTGGCCTCCTCTCTGGCCAAACCGGGTTTGGGGTTCGCTACTTCCCCCCAATAGCGTACGCCGTGATCGAGCCTCGCCGCCCGATCAACCGCATCGGCGGCTGCTTTCGGGCCCGGATTCGCTTCACCAGGGAGTAGGTCGCCTGGCTCAGAAGGATCTGTCCTCCCGCGGCGCGCTCCTGCAGACGCTTGGCGATGTTGACCGTGTCGCCCACGACGGTGTAGTCCATGACGCGCTCGGAGCCGATGTTGCCGACGATCGCCTCTCCGGAATGCAGGCCGACGCCCAGGCCCAGCCCCGCCAGATCCAGCCCGCCCTGCTTGCCCAGCCCGGCGAACACGCGCAGCATCTCCACCGCCGATTCGACGGCGCGCTGCGCATCGTCGGGTTGGGCAACGGGCGCGCCGTAGAAGGCCATCAGCCCGTCGCCGATGTACTTGTCGAAGGTGCCGCGGAAGTTGAACACCACCTGGCTCAGCGCGGGAAAGATTCGATTGAGAGTCTCGACCACTTCCGGCGCGCTGTGGCGCTCCGTGAAGCGCGTGAAGCCGCGGATGTCGGCGAACAAGACCGTGACCGGCCGGGCCTCGCCACCCAGTTTGAGGTAGCGCTCGGGATCGGTCAGGATGACATCGGCCACGTCCTCGGCCACGTAGCGGTCGAGCACCTGGCGCAGCACGCGGTTGCGGGTCTCCAGGTCGTCGTGCAGCTTTTTGATCCGCAGCAGGGAGCGCACCCGCGTCAGCAGGACGATCGAGTTGTAGGGCTTGGTGATGAAGTCGTCGGCGCCGACGTCGAGGGCTTTGAGTTTCTCTTCCTCGCTGTCGAGGGCGGTGACGATAATCACCGGCACGAAGCGCGTCTGGGGGGCGGTTTTCATCGCCCGGCACAGCGCCAGTCCGTCGAGCCGCGGCATCTGCACATCGACCAGCGCCAGGTCTAGCAGCCCGGCCCGCGCCTGCTCCAGGGCCAGTTGGCCGTCGGCGGCCGTGATCACCTCCGCCCCGGAGGTGGTCAGATACGCTTCCAGCAGGTCGCGGTTGAGCCAATCATCGTCGGCGACGAGGATGCGCGGCGGCCGGTTGAAGATGCCGATGAGGTCCATAAGTCGATGATGAGCAGCGCCGTCAGTCCAGCTTGCCGGTGGCCAGCGCTTTCTTCACCTCGCCGATGGCCCGCGTGACCTGAATGTCGCGCGGGCAGGCGCTGGTGCAGTTGAACGCGGTCCGGCAGGACCATACACCCATTTGCTCGTTCAGGATCTTCAGACGCTCGCCCGCCGCCCGATCGCGGCTGTCGAAGATAAACCGGTGCGCCTGGACGATGGCCGCCGGCCCGACGTATTGGCCGTTGCCCCAGAAGGTCGGGCAGGAGGTCGTGCAGGCCGCGCACAGGATGCATTTGGTTGTGTCATCGAAGCGCTCGCGCTCGGCCGGGCTCTGCAGCCGCTCGCCGCGCTCGATCGGCTCGTCGTTGACCAGGTACGGCCTCACCGAACGATAGTGCTCGAAGAACGGTTCCAGATCGACGATCAGGTCCTTGATCACGCGCAGCCCGAGCAGCGGCTCGACGGTGATCTCGTCGCCCGCCTCGCGCACCAGCACTTTGCACGCCAGCCGGTTGACGCCGTTGACGCGCATGGCGTCCGATCCGCAAATCCCGTGCCCGCAGGACCGGCGATAGGCCAGGCTGCCGTCGTGATAACCCTTGACCCGCGCCAGCAGGTCGAGCACCTGATCCGACGGCTCCGCCTCGACAGTGTACGTCTCGAGATGCGGCTTTTCGTCGCGCTCGGGGTCGTAGCGGCGGATGTGGAGGCGGACCTGCATGGGACTCCTAGTGAGCCCTCAGCCGTCGGCCTTCGACCGAACCCCAAACCCGGTTTGGCCGAAGGTGCGATTGCTTCGGTGGTCTCCATACCGGCCAAACCGGGTTTGGTCTTTGCTGACCACCGACCACTAATACACCCTTTCCTTCGGCTGATACTTCGTGATCGTCACCGGCTTGTAAGCCAGCCGCACCTTTCCATCCTCGGCGAAGGCCAGCGTGTGCTTGAGCCAGCTGGCGTCGTCGCGCTTCGGGTAGTCCTCGCGGGCGTGCGCCCCGCGGCTTTCGGTGCGCGCCAGGGCCGAGGCGGCCGTCACCTCGGCCAGATCCAACAGGCAGCCGAGCTCCCAGGCCTCGAGCAGCTCGGTGTTGAAGATCCTGCCCGCGTCGCTCACTCTTACATGCCGGTAGCGTTCCTTCAACTCGGCGATCTTGTCCCCGGCCTGCTGCATGCCCTGCGCCGTGCGGAAGACGCCGACGTCGTCGAACATCGACCGTTGCAGCTCCTGCCGCAGATCGGCGGCGCGTTCCTTGCCGTCGGCCGAGCGCAGCGCCTCCAGTCGCGCCATCGTGTCCGCCTCCGGCCGCGAGGCCAACGCCGGCAACGAAGCGCGCGCGGCGTAGTCGGCGGCCTGCAGGCCGGCTTCCTTGCCGAAGACGATGATGTCGAGCAGCGAGTTGGTGCCCAATCGATTGGCGCCGTGCACCGAAACGCAGGCGCATTCACCGGCCGCGTACAGCCCGGGCATGGGCGTATTGCGTTCGTCGATCAGGACGCGGGCGTGAACGTCGGTCGGGATTCCGCCCATGGCATAGTGGGCCGTCGGCTGCACCGGCATCGGCTGGCGAATGGGGTCGACGCCCAGATACGTCCGGCAGAAGTCGATGATGTCCGGCACCTTGGCCAGGATCTCTTCGCCCGTGACGCGGTAGGGCGAGCCGTCGGGGCGCGTGCGTCCATCGGCCTCGGCGTAGCGGTTGACGGTCTCGG
This sequence comes from Anaerolineales bacterium, assembly GCA_035693825.1. Classification (GTDB taxonomy): domain Bacteria; phylum Chloroflexota; class Anaerolineae; order Anaerolineales; family E44-bin32; genus MGOM01. The sequence goes on along the minus strand of DASSGB010000061.1, from coordinate 8,851 downwards.
GACGCACGTCGAGGTAGAGGTAGTTGCCGCCGGCTATGCCGCGGCCTTCGCGCATCTCCAGGTACATCGCCCGGCTGATGACGTCGCGCGAGGCCAGGTCCTTGACGCGCGGCGCGTAGCGTTCCATGAAGCGCTCGCCTCGATCGTTGACCAGCACTCCGCCTTCGCCGCGCACGCCCTCGGTGATCAGGATGCCGAGCTTGTAGATGCCGGTCGGGTGGAACTGGAAGAACTCCATGTCTTCGGCAGGGATGCCTCGGCGCAGGCAAACGGCCACGCCGTCTCCAGTGTACGAGTGCGCGTTGGAGGTGATCTCCCAGGCGCGACCGTGCCCGCCGGTGGCGAAGATGACCGCCTTGCTGTGGAAGACGTGCAGCACGCCCGTCGCCAGCTCGACCGCCACCACACCGCAGGCGGCGCCGCCGGACATCAGCAAGTCCAGTACCTGGAACTCGTCGAAGAACGTGACGCCCTGCTTGATGCACTGCTGGTACAGCGTCTGCAGGATCATGTGACCGGTGCGGTCGGCGGCGTAGCAAGCGCGGCGCACGGGCCTTCCGGTGTCGTTGTTGGTGTGCCCGCCGAAGAAGCGCTGAGCGATGCGTCCTGCGGCGGTGCGGTTGAAGGGCAGCCCCATGCGCTCGAGCTCGTAGATGGTCGTGACTGCCTCGCGACACAGAAACTCGATGGCGTCCTGGTCCCCCAGGTAGTCACTGCCCTTGACCGTATCGTAGGTGTGCCAGTCGGGGTTGTCGGGCTCCTCGTTGCCGAGGGCGGCGCACACGCCGCCCTGGGCCGCGCCGGTGTGCGAGCGGATGGGATACAGCTTCGACAGCACCGCCGTCCTGGCGCCGCGGGTGGCGTGCAGCGCGGCCATCAGGCCCGCACCGCCACCCCCGACGATGACCACGTCTTGGGTATGAATCTGAGCCATGGATCCTTTCGATACCAGTGGTCAGTGGTGAGTCGTCAGTGGTCAGTCGTGGCTTGGCTGACCACTGACCACCGACCACTGACCACTGCTAAGGCGCGCGCACGCCCCCAATGATCGCCACCGCACCGATGGCGCTGAGCAGCAGCCAGCCGAGCAGGATCAGCGCGTTGATCATCCGCCGCACGCGCGGAGCCTGGAAGGTGTCGCTCAGCACGTTGCGCAAACCGTTCATTCCGTGGGCGAACGCAAAGGCCAGAAGCGCGATGTCGTACACACGCCAGCCGAGCGTCGCCCAGCGCATGGCGACGTAGTCCAGGTCGATGCGATGCACGCCGACGAGCACATCCTGAATGGCGACGTGGACCCACACCAGCGGGATCAGCAGGACCCCGCTGTAGCGCATGAGCACCCAGGCGCGGGTCTCGAGGGTGGGAGGCACGGATACCGGACGTGGTCTTCCGGCCATCGTCAGCCCCCCAGGAAATTGTTCACGATCAAGGCCCGGCCCATCAGGAATGCCGCCGGCAGCCACAGCAGGACGGCCAGGCCCGTAACCCAACGGAAGGCCGCCCGTTGCCGGCTCGCATTCCAGAAGTGCGGATAGAGATCGAAGAGGGCGATGCGCAGCCCGTTCACGCCGTGATACAGAACGCAGAAGACGAGAACGATCTCGCCGATCATGAAAGGCGTGCTGCGGTACAGGGCAATGGCGTGTTCGTACAGGCTGGGGAAGAAGTAGACGGTGGAGGTGTCGAGGATGTGAACCGCCAGGAAGAGGAGCGTGCCCAGGCCGGTGATCCGGTGCAGCAAGTAGGACCACTGACCCTCGCCGCCCAGATAACGCAGGCTGCCCTCCAGGTATGTCCTGAAGGTCGTCACGCGCACCTCCGGTTGGAGTGTTGACACCTGAAACGTCGGGATTCTAGCACAGGCGCGCGCGGTCCCACCTCCAACACAATGGGGGCGGCTGGCGAGCCGCCCCTACCGCGAAAGAGGAACGACCGGGCCCGTCGGGACAGGGGCGAAGCATCCTTTTCCAGGATGCTTGCCCGATCCTCTCCCCGCAAAGCGGAAGGCCCGCACCAGGCGGGCCTTCCCGAAGGACCTTAGGCTGCGGCTCGAGCTAATCCATGAAGCTCTGGATCCAACTCAAGACGTCGGGGATATCCACCCGGCTGGAGTAGCCAACGCCCGTGCAGTTGTAGCTCGTCACATACGAGTTGACCGCTAGGACGGTGTCGGTGCTGCCCAGTAGGTCTGGGCCGCCCGAATCCCCGAAGCACAAGCCTCCCGAGCCGCCACCCGGGTTCAAGGCGAGCTTGATGAACTCGCTGCTGTGAACGAAATTGCCCGAGACCAATTCGCTGGGCGCGTAGTAGCGTGTGCGCAGGCCGGCCCATCGGTAGAAGGGCGGGGGTTTGGGCAGCAGGCTTCCCGGGATTTGAAGTTGATCCTGCACGCCATACCCGACGAAGTCCACGCCGGTCTTATTCTCCAGCGTGTCCACCAGCCCCGCCTGTGGAAGCTCAGCATATTCTGGCATCACCACAGGCGAATCGAGGGTCACCACTCCGACGTCGCGGAGGGCAAAACCGGGCAGCCCGTTGCCGCAGGGCGATGCGCAGTAATCCGGGTTGACGTGGGGCACGCCGGTGGCGTCCCCGGTGCACGGGTATCCAGTGTAGCCTGCGCAGGATGTGCCTGGGGTGGTCGGCAAGTTCCCCCGAGGGATCGGTGTCGGGTAGCCTGGATCGAACCAGAGGACGGCTGCGGCCGCCGGCGGCTCGACGCAGTGCCCGGCTGTTAGGAACACCGTCTCGGAGAGAAGGGCTCCACTGCACCGCCACAACGGGACGCCATCCTCGTCGTGGAAGACGACCAGCCCAACGTACGGGTGATCGGTCCCATCGGGCGTCCCGTTGGTGATGGCTGCCACGGGCACGACCACCAGGGCCAGCAACGCCGCCACCACCGTGAGCACGAATAGAGATCGTCGCATTTTTGCCTCCTCCGGAAAGAGTCGCCGTCTCGGTGGGTTCAGCGTCGAGGGGCGACCGAACGGTCGGTTGGGCGGGGCTGCGGTTTGTCCACAAGACTTTGGGACCGCCCCGCCCGTCCGAACAGTATAGTCTTCGGACCAAGCGAGTCAACGCACGGATGACCTCCGCTTCCCTTAAAGGCATCCGCCTATCATGTCTGGTCTCAATGGCAGCACGAAGGCACCGTCACCTGGCGGGTCATTTCTTTCGGCTGTGCAGGTCCTTGGTCAGCCGGCTTCGGCCCGCCGGCGCGCCAATTCGACCGTCATACTCCGGTGCAGGGCGCGCGTGATGGGGAAGGTGCGCGCGGCGAGCATGGCCACGACGAGCAGCGCCAGCGGAAGCCAGGACGTCAGGGACCGGACGATCTGCAGCGTGGCGGGCGACTGGGTCGCGGCCCCGGCCTGATACCCTGCCAATTCCAGGGACCAGCCGATGGCCAGGAGCGCCAGCGACGTCGCCAGCTTCTGGATCAGGCTGCTCAAGCCGCCGAAAATGCCCTCCTGACGCCCTCCACCCTCGAGTTCGATGGACTCGAGCACGTCGACGGCCAGGGCGGTGGGCAAGACGTGCGCCGCGGCGACGCCCAGGCCGGCCAGGAACCCAACAACGTATACCGGGATCACGGCCTGAGGCGGCACCCACCACAGCGCCAGGTGCACTCCGGCCCAGGTCAGGGCGCACACGATGAAGGCTTGCTTCTTCTCGAACCGGCGGGCCAGGAGGTTGACCAGCGGCAAGAAGAGAGCCGCGCTGCCGAGGATCGTCGCCAACACGAGCGGTGTGTCGCCCTGGGCCATCCCCGTCCAGTAGACCAAATAGTAGGTGAACACGGCTTCGACCACGGCGATCGCCATCCAGGCCGAAGCCATGACGGTCAGGGCCAGCCAGAAGGCGCGGTTGCTGATGACGGTGCGCACGGAGGGGCGCCGGACGCCGGGATCGCGCCTCTGGAACTCCGGCCGCTCGCGGAAGGCGGCGACGATCAGCAAGAAGGGCACTGCGCTCAACGCGCCGATGCCGATCCCCGCCCAGAGGAAACCGGCCTCGGTGGTGGGTGCGGCGTCGAACACGAACGGCAAGGCCACCGCCGCCAGCAGGCCGGCCACGATCGAGATCACCATTCGATAGGAGATGAGCGACGTTCGCTCGTCGCTGTCGAGCGCCAGCTCGGGTGTGAGCGCGTAGTACGGGCCGCTGACGAGGGTGAAGGCCAGATCGTACAGGAAGTAGACGGCGAAATAGTAGACGGCCCTCTCGGCCGCGCCTTCCAGCGGGGGCACCCACCACAGCAGCGCGTAGAACACCGCCATGGGGATGGCGCCGGCGAGGAGGAAGGGGCGGCGGCGGCCCCAGCGCGAGCGAGTGCCGTCCGACCACCGGCCCACCAGCGGGTCGTTGACCGCGTCCCACAGGCGGCAGGCGAGAAGCAATGTGCCGGCGATGCCCGGGCGCAGGCCGGCGACATCGGTCAGGAAGAACAGGAGGTAGAAGGGGATGATCGTGCCCCCGGCGACGGAAGGGCCGAATTCGCCGAGGCCGAGGAGCAGCTTGCGTCGCCAGGAGAGTTGGCGAACGGGGGTCGACGCATCCGGGCTCATGGAACGTCACCAGAAGAAGCTAGATTGTAGGTCCGTTCTGCCGACGCGGAAGGCCCGCCATCTGGCGGGCCTTCCCAACGTTGAACCTTCGTAGATCAAGCGGGCTGGCGACTAGGGTGCGGCGGTCCCTTTCTCGACCAGGAGCAGGTAGCCCGCAGCGAAGGGGGCTTCCCCGGGCCGATTGGCGAAGAACACCGTCGCTTCGTCCTTGGTGAGCCGGCTCGTGTCGACCAGGCCGGTGATGATCTCGTTGGCGCCAGAGATCGCGCCGTCGAGATAGTCCCAGTCGAGCATCGAGAGCTGCCCCGTCTCGTAGATCGGGTTGACGAAGCCGGCGATCCAGTCGTTGGCGAACAGGCCGGTGGTGATCGTCCAACTGCCAAGGTTCCAGTTTCCGCCGCCTGCTTCGAACGCATCGCTGAACCCGTTCACGGAGACCTCGTCGATGAACCACCCCTGACCGTTTACCGCCTCGTCCGTGTAGTAGGAGAAGCGCACCATGTTGCTGCCTGCTGGCAACGCGAATGTCGCCTCAACCCAGCCGCCGCTGTTGCCGGTGATGGCCGTATCGGTGGTGGCCTGGCCGCCGACGAGCGAGTTGGCCCAGGCGGTCGAGTTGTTGGGGTTGTTGCTGGTGCGGGTGATGTCCCCGGAAAGCGGCGTCCAGGGGCTACCGTCGGTCGAGACTTCGACGAAGCCGTAGTCCCACTCCTCTTCGATGTCGTACCAGGTCGAGAAGGTGAGCGTGCCACCGACCGGAGTGTTGAGCGCCAGCATGCGGTCCGTGAGCCCATGGCCGCCGCCGCTGGCCGCTTCGTAGGTGCCTTCATGCGGAGCGACACCGGAGGCGGCATTGCCGCGCAGGTAGATCCCCATCTCCGGTTGCATGCCCTTGTACAGGCCATACACCGGGGCGTAGGGAGCGATCTCACCCACGGGGTACTCGACCGTGCCGGAGATGAAGCCGCCGTAGTAGCGGCTGATCGGAAGGTTGCCGTGGTGGTCGGCATTGTAGATGTCGCTGATGCCGCGGTCGATCGACCACTCGCCGTACCTGCCGCTGACGTAGGGCGTCAGGTCGATCTCGTTGTATCCGATCGGGAACCCGCCGGCCCCGGTTTGGCCAGGATCGTCAAGGTAGTTCGCCACGACCCAGGAGTCGAAGAGCTCGTTGAACACGGCTCCGGTGGCGCTCTCCACCCCGGCGATGCTGTTGGCCTGCTCCTCGATTTCCTGCCGAGTCCAGCTGTTGTTCCAGCCCGTGAACGACGTGCCATCATTCTCGCCGTAGTTCTCCAGCAAGTAGAGTTGGAACAGGTAGCTGGCGCCGTAGCTCTCCAGGCCCCCGCCCCAAACCGTCAGCGGCGTGCGGTGGAAGGCCATGTAGTAGACCACGTGGGAATCGGGATGGCTGTAGCCGTTCAGGTACTCGGCCAGGTCGGCCATGCCTTCGTCGATCCAGGAGTCCTCATCCTCGTCCTGATCGCGATGGATGAGGTGCTCGAGCTCATGGGCCACCGTGCCCTCGTACAGGAACGGGTTCGCCGCATCCGGCCCCAGGCGATTGGCCCAGTCGTACGAGTCGATGAACACCATGTTGCGATCGAAGGCGTCGTTCACGCTCGCCCAGAAGAAGCCGGCGATGTAGAAGGGGAAGGCGGCGTCGAAGAAGCCCTCGTCGACGATGTTGTAGACCATCACGTCGATGTTGGCGTTGCCGACCGGCCGCTGGACGTAGTCCCCGAAGTAGTACACATCGGTGTCGACGATGCTGTCCATCTGCCCCTGCAGGTAGGCCAGTTGGTCGCACGTCACCACATCCTGGCGGCCATAGTGCGTTACCAGGTAGTCCCAGGCCACCCAGAGCGTGGCGCTGGCGCCTACACTCTCTTTCCAGAAGACGACGTCTTGGCTTCCCGGATTGTCGGGGTCGAAGCTAGTGATGGTGATGACGAGGAACTCATCCGTCCCACCTTCACACTGGGATTCGGAGGTGTCGCCGCCCGATGGGAGATGGACCTCATCCAGGAACGGTTGGGCCGGCGCCGGCACGCCCTTCAGGCGCGAGTCGATATCAACCGCGATCGGCAACGGGGGCGGGTCGTCGGCCGCCAATCCGAGGGCGGATCCGGCTCCCACCGGCCTCTCATCCGTGACCGCCAGCGCCGGCACGATGCTCAGCGACAGGACCGCCACCAGAGTCAAGAGAATCAACATACTGCGACGCATGGATCCGCCTCCTCCAGCAGAAAGCCGCCGGCCTGCGGCCTCGTTTCCGATGTCGGTTGGATCTTCGAGGTGTCGGGCCGGCTCTCCCCGCACTCCCCAGGCGGGCACCCTGGAAGCCGAATCCCGTATCACCAGTATAGGCGCGGCCGGGCTATGATGGCAACTCCTTCTTCCCGCCGAGGCAGCCGGGCCCTTCTCTCCCAAACCATGTCAAACCAACCCAAACCCGTATTGCCTAAGGCAAGACGGGTTTGGGTTCCTGGGGGCTCGTCTATCCGCCTTCCGCCAGTCTCTCCGCCTCGGCCGCCAGAGCTTCGGCCGCCTCCGGCGTCACGAACTGCGGGCTGAACCCGAGCACCTGGTGGGCGAAGGCCTGCAGTTGCGCCCGGAACTCCGGCCCATTGGACTTGCCCAGCGCGTCACCCGCCTGCTCGAGGTGGCGCATCAGATTTGCCAAGGTGTTGTTCCCCGTGATGGCGCCGATGTCGGCGTAGTAGTTCAACAGGTTCATGAGGCCATCGAGGGTCAGGATCGACACCCGTGCCACCTGCGGATCGTGGTCGCTCGCGCCTCGCGGGCCGTCCCCGTCGTAGTCCGCCGGCCAGTCGCTGTTGACATGCGCTGCCCGCATCACGACGAAAGCCTCCATCAGCGAGGGCGTGACGAAGATCTGGTCCAGCGTCTGTGTCTGTCCCTGGAAGATGTAGCTGTAGGCTGAACGGGGTTCATCCTCCAGCAGCTGATCGAAGAGATTCAGCAGGCCCTGCTCATACAGGGGGCCGAGCTGATCGCTCGGGTGAAGCGCGTGACCGGGAGGGAACGGATCATCCGGACGCGGATATACGTTCAGGTCGCCTCCGACGGAGACCGGCACATCTGGATCGACAGCCTGCAACGCGGCGACGATGGCAGCGTTGTACAGCGCCTGTTCCGTGCGCTGGCCCACCCGGGCGTCGGGGGTGCTGCTGAAGTGGTTGCTCAAGGCATAGAGGTCGACGAACATACCCACGCCCACTGCCTGGCGCCAGATGCGGAAGAGACCCACCTGGGGCGGCCGGGTGAAGACGTTCGAGCCGTCCACGCCGGTGCTGAGATCGACGTCCCCCGGAAGATCGGCATTGAGCGCTTTCGGGTTTTGGACGTCCGCGTTGTAGGGCAGGGCCGCGCCGCGATACGTAATGGTCGCGCTGCTGCCGAGCACCGGATCGGCGGGCGAGGCGGGCATGAGCTCGACGCGGTCGGTACGGTAGAGGAAAGCGGAGACGATGCCGCGGTCGTCGGCCCCATCGCGGTCGTAGGCGGCCTCATAGGAAGGCCCGCCGAGCGCCGCCATCCTCAATGCCAGCTCCTGCAGAGTGTCCGGCCTGCCGTCGGCATTGTTCACCGCGCCACACGCCATAGCGCCGGAGCTGACAGCGCAGATGTCTTGGTCCTCGGCTTCCTGCACCAGCAAGATGTCCGGCCCATGCAGGTCCGAGATAATCTGGTGCGCAATGTCGTCGAGGTGGGCATCATAGACAGCCTGGCTGCCCGGGACGTAGTCGAACGGCGGATTCACGCCGGGGCAGCCGGGATTGCCGGTGAAGTCGCAGCCGTCGAAGGGATCGTCGCGACGGTCGTACAGATTCTCGACGTTGTAGGTGGCGATACTGTACTCCTCATCGCGCTCGAAGACTTGCGGTGCGGCGTTCGAGGCGGGATCCACACCCTCATCAAGCGTGGGCTGCTGCTCCACCATGATCTGGTACTTGTTGAAGGAGAAGTAGACGCCGCCGACCGGGGCGTTGGTCATCGTGTCGAAGGTCCGCGCCGGCGCGATCAGCACGGTGTTGTCGTTCGCGGCGGCCTTCAAGCCCAGGCTTCCCAGGATGATCCGGTAGCCGTTGCCGTCGTCGAAGAGCGCGGGATCGTTGTCCAAGGGGTGCGGATCGCGGAAGGCTCGGCGCTCATACGGGTCCGCACGTTGGGCGATCTCGCTGTCGCCCCGCGCCACCCAAAACTCCCCGTCGGCCGTGCTGGCAAAGACATCCCGGCTGTCGATGACGATG
>DASSGB010000060.1:0-37537 GCA_035693825.1 Anaerolineales bacterium | reverse complement strand
GCATCGCCAGGTTGAGGCCGATGATGCGATCACCGGTCTTCACCTCGATCAGCCGCGAACCCGCGGCGGCGCGTGAGCGGCGAGGCACGTCCTCCAGCCGAATGGACCTGCCCGCGGCCTTGGCTGGAAGGACCACGCCGTGGTCCTCGGGATCTCCAACCACCGATGCGGCGAGTCCGGGACCGCCGCTCTTCCATGCCCTCACGCCTTTTCCGTTGCGCCCTTGCCGGGGGAATTGAGCGAGCGGTGTGCGCTTGGCCATCCCGTTTTCTGCAACAAGGAGAAGGTCGTCTCCCTGACCGGCCAGATCGAGGCCCACCAGCCTCTGCCGCGCCTCCAGCCGCATCCCCATCACGCCGGCCGCTGCCAGGCCCACCGGACGGACTTCCTCGAGGGAGAAACGGATCGCGAGACCGGCATTGCTGACCAGCATCACGTCTTCGTCGCCGCTGCCCCAACGCACCCATCCCAGCCGGTCGCCTTCATTCAGCTTGATGGCCTGGAATGTGCGTGCGGAAGGCCCAGGCAGCGCCGCGACCTCCGTCTTCTTGATCATCCCCTGATGCGTTCCGAAGACAAGATGAGCCTCTTGGGCGACTGGTGGGACGACCACCGCCGCGATCGGTTCCGAGCCCGGGGGCAGGGCCGTGGCGCCGGCCGCCATCGCCCCTTGCGAGACGTCCTCCGTTTCCGGAAGAGTATGGACCGCGGCGGCTGCGGCTGAGCCATCGGCCGTGAAGATATACAGAAGGTCGCGCGTGCGCGCCCCGATCGCCAGGCGCGGCGCGTCGCGGCCGGACAGCTTCGGAAGCCGGGCCGTCGGCGTGCGGGCGATTCGCCCTCCCGCACCGAGAAGGACCCAGGTGTCCTTCTCCTCGAGCAGATCGCCGGCGGTCAGCAGGCGCTGCGCTTTCTTGCCCTTGCGGGGAGCCTCGGCGATCTGCGTCCGCCGCCGGTCGCCATACGTGGTCTTGATGCGGCGCATCTCTTCCGCAACGTGCGACCGCAACTTCTTCTCGGATCCGAGCAGCTCCTCCAGATTCCGAATCGTTGCCTGGGTGTCTTTGTAGTCCTGGTCGATCTTCTTCCGCTCGAGGGTTGAGAGCCGTCGCAGAGGCATGTCCAGGATGGCCCGCGCCTGGATGTCGCTCAGCTTGAAGCGTTTCATCAGGCGCTGGCGCGCCTGCTCCGGGTCGCTGGCGGCGCGGATAAGGTGGATGACCTCGTCCAGGTGACCGAGGGCGGTGCGCAGGCCCGCCAGGATGTGAGCTTTCTCGCGGGCGCGAGTGAGGTCGAACGCCGACCGCCGCCGCGTGACCGTCAGCCGATGATCCAGATAGACGCGCAGCGCCTGCTTCATGCTCAGCAGGCGCGGCTCACCTTCGACCAGGGCCAGCATATTGATGCCGAAGGTGGACTGCATCGGCGTGCGTTGGTACAGCGCCGCCAGAGCGCGCTCGGCGTCCCCGGTGCGGGCGACTTCGATCACGATGCGCATGCCCTGGCGATCCGATTCGTCGCGCAGGTCGGCCAGCCCTTCGAGCTGCCCGCCGCGGGCGAGCTCGGCGATGCGTTCGATCAGGGAGGCTTTGTTGGTCTGGAAGGGAAGCTCGGTGACGATGATGCGCGAGCGGCCGCGCCCCATGTCCTCGATATGCGCTCGCGCCTGGACCGTCACCCGGCCCTTGCCGGTGGCGTAGGCCGCGGCCAAACCTTCTTTGTCCTCGGGGTCGGTGAGAAGGATCCCGCCGGTGGGGAAGTCGGGGCCCTTGATGAAACGCATGAGATCGTCCAGGTTGATCTTTTCGAGGCGCGACCAGTTCTCCAGCATGTAGGCCAGCGCCTCGCACACCTCGCCCATGTTGTGGGGCGGCACGGAGGTGGCCATGCCGACGGCGATGCCCGTTGCCCCGTTGACCAGCAGATTGGGGAAGCCGGACGGCAGGACGGTCGGCTCGGGCAGCGTGCCGTCGAAGTTCGGCACGAAATCGACCGTATCCTTGTCCAGATCCGAGAGGGCTTCCATGGCCAGCGCCGCCAAGCGCGCTTCGGTGTAGCGCATGGCCGCCGGCGAATCGCCGTCGATCGATCCGAAGTTGCCCTGGCCGTCGATCAGTGTGTAGCGCATCGAGAAATCCTGGGCCAGGCGCGCCATGGCTTCGTACACAGCCATGTCGCCGTGAGGGTGATATTTCCCCAGGACCTCGCCTACGATCCGGGCCGACTTCTTGTGCTCGCCGTCGGGACGGATGCCCATCTGCTGCATGGCGTGCAGAATCCTGCGATGGACGGGTTTGAGCCCGTCGCGGGCGTCCGGCAGCGCGCGCGCCACGATGACGCTCATGGCGTAGTCCAGGTAGGACTGCTGCATCTCGTCGTCGATGTCGATTTGTCGGACGATCCCAACTTCCATGCAACACCTCGGGCCTCGGCTCGGCCGGACGGAATGATACAACACCGCGGAAGAGCCAGGCGCTTGGGCGACAGGGCACCGTGGCACCGGGGCACCACGGCAGCGGGGCACTGACGGTAGGGGCGGCTCGCGAGCCGCCCCTACCATCTGATGCGTCCGCGGAGACAGCCTCCAGCGCAAGGGCGTTCCAACGGACAGAGAGCGGAGCGAGGGCCGACCTCGGGGAGGCCCGAAGCCTGTCCTGAGCTTGTCGCAGGGCGAGGCGCCAGCGGTGATGAAGCGACCGGCAGGTGAGCACCCTTGTCATCCCAGGGGGCCTGTGTTAGACTGAGCCGGGTAGGTTGCTGGCCCGACGGTACGTGACGGAAAAGTGGGTTCCCCCCACTTTTCTTCGTAATAGCAGGGATAGTCAGGGATGAAGAGCGAATTTGCGCTGGCGTTCAACGAAATCACCGAGAGGTTCGGCCTGCCGCGGGACACGGTCATGGACGCGCTCATCGCGGCCATGGTGTCGGCCTACCGGCGGGCGGCGAACGCCTCCACGGCCCAGAACGTCGAGGCGCGCATCGACCCCGAGACGGGGGAGGTGCACGTCTTCGCCGAGAAAGAGGTCGTCGAAGACGTCGAGAACCCTCAGACCGAGGCCAGCCTGGAGGAGGCACGCCGCTTCGATCCGGCGGCCGAGCTGGGCGGCATGGTGCTGGTCGAGTCGACTCCGAAGGACTTCGGCCGTGTGGCGGCTCAGACCGCCAAGCAGGTTATCCTTCAGCGGCTGAGGGAAGCCGAGCGCGACGCCCAGTACGACGAGTTCATCGACCGCGAAGGCGACATGGTCCATGGGACCGTGCACTCCATCACGCCGCAGGCGGTCACGGTCGGGCTGGGTCGCGCCGAAGCCATCCTGCCTCGCAACCAGCAAATCCCGGGTGAGCAGTTCAAGGTCCGGGATCGGATCCGGGTGTACGTCTTGGAAGTGCGCAAGTCGTCGCGCGGTCCGGTGATCGTGGTCTCGCGCACGCATCCCCATATGCTGCGGCGTCTCCTGGAAATGGAAGTTCCGGAGATCAGTCAGGGGCTGGTCGAGATCAAAGCCATCGCCCGCGAAGCGGGGCGAAGGGCCAAGGTGGCTGTGGCCGCGCTGCGCGACGGCGTCGATCCCGTGGGCGCGTGCGTCGGGTTGAGGGGCGTGCGCATCCAATCCATCGTGCGCGACCTCAACGACGAAAAGATCGACGTCATCGAATGGAATCCCGAGCCGGCGACCTTCATCGCCAAGGCTCTGTCACCGGCCCGGGTCTCAGGCGTCTACCTGGATGAGGATCCGGATCGCGGCAAGACGGCCATGGTGGTCGTGCCCGAGGATCAGCTCAGCCTGGCGATCGGACGCGCGGGCGTCAACGCCCGGCTGGCGGCGCGCCTGACCGGTTGGCGCATCGACATCAAGAGCCTGCCGGAAGCGGCGGCCGAGTCTTTCCAGCGTCTCGACACCGATCCGCAATTCGCCGACGTCGCCGAGCGCGAGGCGGAATCGCGGCCGACGATCGAGGCCATTCTGGCTCGCAAGGCCGAAAACCGGCCCTTGACCCCCGAGGAATACCAGGTCCTGACGGCTTTCGTCGACCGGGTGCAGCGGGCCGTCGTCCAGCGGCGTGAAGCCGCGCGCCAGGTAGAAGCGTCGCGCCTGGCCGACATCCGAGCCGGCATTCCGTCGGGCGCGTACACCACCGACCTGGAGAGCGTGGGTCTCACGACCCGTGTCTTCAACGTGTTGCATGAGGCCGGCTATACCACGGCCGGAAAGGTCCTCGAACAGCTCGCGCTCCAGGAAGATGCCATCCTGGGGCTCGAAGGGATCGGCCCCAAGGCGATCGAGGAAATCCGGGAGAAGCTCAACTCCTACAGCTATCCGGAGCCGGAGGTCGCCATCGAGGCGCCTGCGGAAGAGCCGGTGGAAGCCGAGCCCGAGCCCGTGGCTGAGGTGGCGGAGCCCGCGGCCGAGGCCGTGCCGGTAGAGGCAGCCGAAGCGGAAGCGGCGCCAGCCGAGGAAGCGGTCGTGGCCGAGGCCGAAGCTGCGCCCGTGGACGCGGCGGCGTTGGTCGACAAGGCTTTCGAAACCATTGCCCAGGAAATCGTGGCGGCGACCGACCTCGAGGAAGAAGAAGAGGAAGGCGAGAAAGTCGACGCCGCCACGACGGCGAAGAAGAAGAAGGCCAAGAAGCCGAGCAAGACCGTCGAATTCGACCCGCTGACCGGCGAGATGGTCGTCAAGCGCCGGCGCAAACGGGGCGAAGGCGAGTGGGAAGAAGAGTTCTAGGACAGGATAAGAATCCCGTGCCGTCCAGGAGGACGAAGCGGCAGCCCCAGCGGACGTGTGTCGGTTGCCGCGAGGTGCTTCCAAAGCGAGCGCTGATCCGGATCGTGCGCGGTCCGGACGGGGTGAGGATCGACCCGAAAGGCAAGGCCCCGGGCCGCGGGGCCTACCTGCACGACCGGCGATCCTGCTGGGAAACGGGCCTGAGCGGATCGCTTCAGCGGGCGCTCAAGGCGGACCTCACCCCGGACCAGCGGCAGGCGCTGACCGCCTACAAGGACGGCCTGACCGATGAGCAGGATGGCTGAGCAGGCGTGTTCGGTCCGCCTGCCTACCTGCGAGCGATGACCGGCTGACGTTCAGCCCGGCCGCTCGCTCGTACCGGCCCCTGCCGGAGGTGCGTCATGAGCGAAAACGGCCACAAGGTCATCGAGATCCCGGCCAGCATTACCGTGCGCGAGCTGGCCGAGCGGATTGCCACCAGCCCGATCGACATCATCAAACAGTTGATGGCCAACGGGGTGATGGCCAGCATCAACCAGCAGATCGACTACGACACGGCGGCGATCGTCATCGGCGAGTTCGGATTCGAGGCCCGTCCCCTGGCGGCGCCTGTGGCCGCGCCCGAGCCGGAGGACACCGGGCCGTCCTGGCGGCGGCTCATCAGTGATGAGGATCCGGCGGACCTGGTCCTCCGACCTCCGGTCGTGACCATTCTGGGCCACGTCGATCACGGCAAAACCACCCTGCTCGACGCCATCCGCAAGACGAACGTCGCCGAAGGCGAGGCCGGAGGCATCACCCAGCATATCGCCGCGTATCAGGTTCGGCATAACGAGCGCGTCATCACGTTTCTGGACACGCCCGGCCATGCCGCCTTCACCGCCATGCGCGCGCGCGGCGCCCAGGGCGCGGACATCGCTGTGCTCGTGGTGGCCGCGGACGACGGAGTCATGCCTCAGACGCGGGAGGCCCTGGCTCACGCCCGGGCGGCGCGCGTGCCGATCATCGTCGCCCTGAACAAGGTCGACCGGCCCAACGCCAATCCCGATCGGGTCAAACAACAGCTGGCGGATGCCGGCCTGCGCCCCGACGATTGGGGCGGGGACACCCTCATCGTGCCGGTATCGGCCAAACAGCGGACGGGAATTCAGGACCTTCTGGAAGCCATCGTGCTGACTGCGGACGCCACGCCCATCAAAGCCAATCCCAAGGGTCGGGTCATCGGCACGGTCATTGAAGCCGAGCTCGATCGCTCGAAGGGCGCCATCGCCACCCTCCTGGTGCAGAACGGCACGCTCTCCGTCGGCGATGTCGTCGTGGCCGGCACGGCCTACGGCGGGCTGCGGGCTATGTTCGACGACCAGGGCAAGCCGATCAAGTCCGCCGCGCCCTCCACACCGGTGTCGGTCCTCGGTCTCAACGATCTTCCCAAGGTCGGTGAGCTCTTCTACGGAGTCGAAAGCGAGCGCGAGGCGCGGCACATGGCCGAGCAGTCGCGGGTTCAGACTCAGGAGGTCGAGAAAGCCCCGACCGGCGCCAGGAGTCTGGAGCAGATCTTCGAGGCGTTCCAGGCCGGCGAGGCGCAGGAACTGCGCCTGGTGATCAAGGCCGATGTGCAAGGTTCGCTCGAACCCATTGTGAACTCCCTGCAGGAGCTGAGCGCGGGCGAGATCAAGGTCAACATTCTGCACGCCGCCACCGGCAACATCAGCGAGAGCGATGTGATGCTGGCGGCCGCGTCCCAGGCGATCGTCATCGGCTTCAGCGTCGCCGCCGATACGGCGGCCCGAAGGGTGGCCGAGACGGAAGGCGTGGACGTGCGCCTGTACGATGTCATCTACCGTCTGACGGAGGACGTCGAGAAGGCGCTCAAAGGCATGCTCGAACCCGAGCTGCGCAAGGTGGAGCTGGGGCGGGCCGAAGTCCGGGCCGTGTTCCGCATTCCCAAGACCGGGCACATCGCCGGCTGTATGGTGCTGCGGGGTGAAATCCGCCGCAACGCCTCGATGCGCGTCGTGCGCGGGGGCGAAGTGATCTTCGAAGGCCCGATCGCCTCGCTGCGGCACGAGAAGGACGACGTGCGTGAAGTGCGGGAAGGCTTCGAATGCGGCATCGGGCTGCGCGGTTTCGATGAATTCAAGGTGGGCGACTACCTGGATTGCTTCACGGAAGAAAAGGTCGCCGTCGAGTGAGGCGGGGCGATGACGAGTGAGACCCGCGCCCGCCGGCTGGCAGAGCGAATCCGCGAGGAGCTGGCCGACCTCCTGCGCCGGGAGGTGGCCGACCCCCGGCTGACCCTGGTGTCGATCACCGACGTGGAGGTCGATCGAGAGTTCAGTGTCGCCACGATCTATGTCTCGGCCCTGGATGACAGCCAGCGGATGGACGAGATCCTGACCGGCTTCGGGCGCGCCCGCGGCTTTCTTCGGCATGAGCTGGCGGCCCGCATCCCGGTGCGGGCATTCCCTCAACTCCGTTTCCGTCACGATCCTTCGGCCGAGCGGGGTGCGCACATCGAGGCCCTGATCGCCTCGCTGCATCCTCCGAAACCCACAAGAGCCCCAAAAACCAAGAAGGCCAAAACGGCCGCGAAAGGCACGAAGGCCAAGAAGGCCACCAAAGGCACGAAAGCGAAGAAAGCCAAGGTGGTCGGGAAGGGCCGGCGTGGAAGCTGACCGCACGCTTGTGAATCAACGACTGGCCGAACTGCAGTCGGCCGTCATTGTGACCCACGAGCGCCCGGACGGCGACGCCGTCGGCTCTATGCTGGCCCTGAGCCTGTGCCTGCGGCGCCTGGGCAAGACCGTCATCCCGGTGATCCCCGGAGGGATACCGGCGCGCTACGCGTCTCTCCCCGGCGCGGATCTGGTGGCCTCCGACCTGCCGGCGACGCCGGAAAAGGTCATCGCGGTGGACTGCGCCGACCTCGAGCGCTGCGCCCCGCCAATCCTTCCGGACCGCAGGCCGCCCTTCATCAACATCGATCACCATCCGACCAACACGCGCTTTGGAGAAGTGAACCTCGTCGAGCCCGCCGCGGCGGCGACGGCGGAAGTTCTCTACGATCTGATCCTCGACGGCGGTCTGCCGATCAACGGCGATATCGCCACCAATCTGCTCGCGGGAATCGTCACCGACACCATCGGCTTCCGAACCGACAACGTCACCTCGGGCGTCCTGCGCAAGACGGCGGCCCTCGTCGATCACGGAGGCCGATTGCAGGAAGTGTATGAGCGGCTGCTGACGCAGCATACGCTCGCCGCGGCGCGCTACTGGGGAGCGGGCCTGCAGCGACTGCAGGGCGACGGGAGGATCGTGTGGACCCGGCTGACTCTCGCCGATCGTAAGCTTGCCGAGTATCCTGCCGATGACGACGCAGACCTGGTCAACTTCCTGGGCACGGTCGACTCGCCCAGCGTGGCCCTGCTCTTCGTCGAGCAGCCGGGCGGGAGAGTGAAAGTCAGCTGGCGTTCGCGCGCCGGAGTCGACGTTTCTCGGCTGGCCCAGCAGTTCGGCGGCGGAGGCCACGAACCCGCCGCCGGGGCGACTCTCGAAGGCACCGTCGAGGAGGTCGAGGCAGCCGTGTTGCGAGCCACCCGCCAATCGCTGGAGACGCATCCATCCTCATGAAGGCTTTCGGTCTCATCATCGTCGACAAGCCTGTGGGGCCCACCTCTCACCAGATCGTCGGCCTGGTCCGCAAAGGGACGGGGATTCGCAAAGTGGGCCACGCGGGGACGCTCGACCCGCGCGCCTCGGGCGTGCTTGTGCTGTGCCTGGGAGCGGCGACGCGTCTGAGCGAGTACCTCTCGATCACCGCCAAGGAATACGAAGCCCTGGTGCGGTTCGGCGCATCGACGCGGACCTTCGACACCGACGGCGAGATCACGCGCCGCACCGACAAGGCTCCGACGCGCCGGCAGATCGAGGCCGTCCTGCCTCAATTTCAGGGCGATATCGTGCAGAAGCCGCCCCCGTACAGCGCCATCAAGATTCAGGGGCGCAAGGCCTACGAGATGGCCCGGGCGGGCGACGAGCCGCCTCTCGAACCGAGGCAGATTCACATCTCGCGTCTGGAGATCCGCAGCTACACCCCGCCGGATCTGGCGCTGATGGTGGAATGTTCCGCCGGCACGTACATCCGCTCGCTGGCACACGATCTGGGCGAGGCCGTCGGCACGGGCGCCCATCTGGCCGCGCTCAAACGCACCAAGGCCGGCCCTTTTCGCATTCAGGAAGCCGTGCCCCTGCCGATGCTGGAAGTCGGTTTTCTGACCGGAAAATGGGTTCAGTATGTCCGGCCGGCGTCCGACGCGCTTCCCGAGTTGGACTCGGTGCAGGTGGATGAGGCCTCCGTGGCGCAGCTGCGGGATGGGCATCGCATCCCGGCTGCGGGCCGTGCCTCGGGCCTGGCCAAAGCCATCGGGCCGGACGGAGAGCTGGTCGCCATTCTGGAGAGCGCCGATGAAGGCGCCCTCTGGCATCCACGAAAAGTCTTTGTGGGCTGACAGGCCGTGAGTCACGTGCGCGATCTCTCCGACCTGACGTTGCCGGAAAGCGCGCTCACCATCGGTTCCTTTGACGGTCTGCACCTGGGCCACCAGGCGCTGATACGCGCCATGCTGGCCCAGGCCGCCGAAATGGACCTGCCGGGAGTTGTTCTCACGTTCTACCCGCATCCGTCCGTCGTCCTTCGGGGCCGAAAGCCCGCCTTCTACATCACTCCGCCGGAGGAGAAAGCCGCTCGGCTTCTGGGCATGGGCGTCGACCACGTCATCACCCAGACCTTCGACGAAGCCCTGTCGCGCGTGACCGCCGCCGAGTTCCTCGATCGGCTGATCCGGCAACTGGGCATGCGCAGCCTTTGGGTGGGCGAGGACTTTGCGCTCGGACATGAGCGCGAAGGCAACCGCGCCTTCCTGCGCCGCGCCGCCGCCGAACGTGGCTTCGAGCTGCACGTCTTCCCGCCCGTGCTGGTCGAAGGCGAGGTGGTGAGCTCGACCCGGGTGCGCGAGGCGTTGCGTGCCGGCGATGTCGCTCGAGTCGCGGTGTATCTGGGCAGACCCTTCGCGCTGACCGGCCGCGTCGTTCCGGGGGCCCGGCGCGGGCAGCAGCTGGGCTTCCCCACGGCCAATCTGAACGTTCCGGACGACCAGGCCTACCCCGGCCGCGGCGTATACGCGTGCTATGCCCTCGTGGGCGATGAACGACTCCAGGCGGTCACCAACGTCGGCCTGCGGCCCACGTTTGATGACGCACTGCCTGCGCCGATCGTCGAAACGCATCTGCTGGACGTCCAGCTCGATCTGTACCACCGGGAGATCCGGCTGGAGTTCATCGAACGCCTGCGGGAGGAGCAGCGCTTTGCCGGCGTGGAGGCGCTCAAGGCCCAGATCGCGAAAGATGTCGAGCGCGCCCGGCAGATCCTCGCGGCTCGAAAGGAGGTCCGGGCATGAGCGACACTCACCCGCGCCAGGTCTACCTGCTCAGCCCGCGCTCGCTGAGTCCCGAAACCATCGCCGTGACCTTCGCCAAGACCTCGCGTTCACCGCTCTCCTTCCGTGAGATCGCCGCCGAATTGACGGACGAGAAGTCCTCCGAATTCCACGAGAAGTGGGTTGTGGGCTATGGGCATGCTTCCGTGGCCGAGCACGCCGTCTTGCATATCGCCTTCGAGAACGTCTCCCGACTGGCCATCGAGACCATCGAATCCAATCGGCTGGCGTCCTATACCGAGAAGTCGACGCGCTACCAGCGCTGGGATGCGGACAGTTTCTATGTCCCGCTCGAAGTCATCGGGACGGAGCACGAGGATCTCTATCGGTCCACGTGCCGCGAACTGTTCGAGGCCTATCTGGCCAGCCTCGAGCCCGTGCGGAAGGTGGTTCAGGGGCGCGTGCCGCGGAACGAAGGCGAGTCGGATGCCCGATGGGACGGGCGCATCCGTGCCAGGTACGTCGACGTGTGCCGTTTCCTTCTTCCCGCGGCGGCGTTGGCGAATGTGGGCATGACCGCCAACGCCCGGACCCTGGAGCATGCCATCCGCAAGATGCTCTCGCACCCGCTGGATGAGGTGCGCCAGGCGGGTTTGGAGATGCGCCAGGCGGCTTCAGCCGAGGTTCCGACGCTGCTCAAGTACGCCGACCCCACGCCCTACGCTCGCGCGGCGGAGAGGCGCCTTCAGGAAGTGGCGGCGGAGCTGGAAGGACCCGCGGAGGAAGCCGTTCGACTCGTCGCATACGACTTGGACGGGGAGGATCGCGTCCTGGCCGCCGCGTTGTATCCATCGGCACAGGCGCCTTACGAGGCCGTTCTGGATAATGTGCGGGGACAGACTGCCGAAGGCCGCAGACGCCTGGCCGAGGCGATGCTCGGCGGGCGGGGCGCTCACGACGTCCCACTGCGGGCCTTGGAGCATACGGCGTACACCTTCGAGGTCGTGGTGGATCAGGGTGGCTACTTCGAGCTGAAGCGACATCGGATGATGACCCAGACCCCTCAACGGTTGACGACCGGATTGGGCTACAGCGTTCCGGCTCTCATCGTCGATGCCGGCCTGGGGCCGGAATACCGGCAGGCTTTGGATCGAGCCGACCGGTCGTACCGCAAGCTGGCGGCGTGGAACGCGGAGGTCGCGGCCTACCTGGTTCCGAACGCCTGCCGTCGGCGCGTTCTCCTCACCGCCAACCTGCGGGAGATCTTCCATTTCTGCGAGTTGCGATCGGCCGCCAACGCGCACTTCTCCATCCGACGCATCGCGCTGGGAGTGGCGGAGGCCGTGAGACGTGTGCATCCGTCCCTCGCCTCGTACTTGCGGTTGCCGGAGGGCGCCGATCGGCAATCGCTGGAGTCGGAGCACTTCGCCGAAGTTTGAATCGAAACGCGGCCGTGTAGAGACGCGCCAAGGAGGAAAGATGCCCGTTCGAGTTGCTCAAGCTGTGTGGGAAGGACCCCGCGAGGGAAAAGGCACGGTCCGGACGGAAGGTGGAGGCCTCGAGGGGACGTACACCTTCGGCTCTCGCTTCGAGGAGGCGGGAGGCACCAACCCTGAGGAACTGCTGGCCGCGGCGCATGCCGCGTGTTTCACGATGGCCCTGACCTCACGCCTGACCAAAGCCGGAACGCCGCCGGGTCGCATCCAGGCACGCTCACATGTAAGCATCGACAAGGTCGAGGGGGACTGGTCGGTGACCGGCATTCGGCTGGACGTGGAAGCCGACGTCCCCGGTGTCAACCGCGCCGATTTCGACCGTCTGGCCGAGGATGCGAAAGTCAATTGCCCGATCTCGAGGGCGTTGAAGGCCGTGCCTATTACGCTCGAGGCGAAACTAGCGTCAGGATAGCCGCACGGATCTATCCGCGGATGGCATCGTTCCGCGGCAGTGTAGGGGCACGCCATGCCGTCTCGCATCGGCGTGCCGCCGGGCTTCGCGGCACGAACGGTGGCGTGCCCCTACGGAGTCTTCCTCCTTGTGGATCGGAACCAGGCAATACCCCCAATGATGGCGGTCGCGCCGAAGGCGAACCATTGGATGGCATAGCTCAGGTGCGGCCCGTCGGACAGGTCGAGGTCGGGAGCAGGCAAAGGGGGCCGGTCGCCTGGCACGGGCGCCGTGAGGGCGAGGTAGGTAGGAGCCAGCGGATACGGTATCTCCGCCTGGATCCTATCGATCGCCAGCACCCGCCAACTCCGCCGCGGCGCATCGCCCGGAACGGCCGTCGGGTCAGCCAGCCAGGAAAAGCGCGGCTCCACCTGGGACGTTCGCAGGATCCCCTCCACATCGAGCGACCCTTCGGGGATCCAGGCAGAGGGCTCGGCCTGGCCGGCGTCCTCGACGGCAATCCATCCCAGGTTGACAAGCACCGCCGCTGAAGACTCTTCCTCGCGAAAGGGTGCGACGACGTGGACGCCAGGCAGGTCATCGTGCGTGCGGTTGGCCAGGTAGAAGGCGTACACCGGATCGAACCTGCCAGTGGCGTACACGTTGCGGTAGGCCGGATCCTCCGGGGAGGCCAGCGCCTCGGCCAGGGGAACCGCCGGCAAGTTCATTCGTCCCACGATCAGCGCATTTCTTTCCCGCCGCTGCTGCAGCCGGTCCAACTGCCATACGCCCAATCGCAAGCAGCCCAGACCCACGACGATCAACACGGCGAGGACCACCGCGCGCGTCAGCCGGCTGGATCGTTTGGGCTCAGTCATGAGGGGTCAGCGGCCGCGCGAGCGCCGACGGGCGGAGCTCTCGTTTTCGCCGAGAGACTCCGCCAGCCTCTTCTCGGCCAGGCGCACGTACTTCGGATCGACTTCGTAGCCGATGTAGCTGCGATCCAACCTGGCCGCGGCGACGCACGTTGTGCCGGAGCCGCAGAAGGGATCGAGAACGAGGTCGCCTTCGAAGGTGTACAGGTCGATCAAGCGCCGGGGCAGCTCTTCCGGGAAGGGCGCCGGATGCCCGACCTTGCGCGCCGGTTCGGCTGGAAAGGTCCACACCGACTTGGTCCACTCCAGGAAGGCCTCGCGGGGTATGGTGCTCTTGCGCCCGGCGGTGCGCCGCGAAAAGCTGTCCTTGGAGAAGACGAGGATGTACTCGTGCACGTCTCGCAGCACCGGATTGGCCGCTGAGCGCCAGGAGCCCCAGGCGGTGGACGGGCTGGCGCTGGAGGCCTTGTTCCAGATGATCTCACCGCGCATGAGAAATCCCAGCGCCAGCATGTCTTCGATCACGTACACGTGCAGCGGCAGGTAGGGCTTGCGTCCCAGGTTGGCGACGTTGATGCAGGCACGGCCGCCGGTCACGAGAACGCGGCGGCACTCCTCGAAGACGCGCTGAAGCAGGCCGCGGTACTCCTCCAGACTCAGATCCTCGTCGTATTCTTTTCCGGCGTTGTAGGGCGGCGAGGTCACCATGAGATGCACGCACGAATCGGGCAGCTCGGTCATCGCCTCCGACGAGTGGGAATAGATGCGGTTCACGGCTTCCGGCGGAGGCGGAGTCTCGACTCCGCGCTGGGCGTCAGCCTGCGGCCGCTCTTCATACAGTCGACGCTCGTAGAAGCGGCGCGAGTCATGGCTGATGCGCCCGGGCGAGCCGAAGGCGCTGCTGGACGTCGCCTTACGGCGAGTCATGGGCCATCCCGGCGCGGAGGAGGTGGGGCGAATCCCAGGCGGCGAAGCGCGTTGGGATCGTCGCGCCAGTCGGGAAGCACGCGCACGCGCAGATCCAGGAACACTCGCCGTTCGACCAGCTTCTCGATCTCCTGCCGGGCCCGGCTGCCGATCTGCTTCAGCATCGACCCGCCTTTGCCGATGACGATGCCCTTCTGCGACTCGCGCTCCACCAGCAGCGTGGCGGCGATGTAGGCGGAGCCGCTGTCGCGCTCGCGGTATTCATCGACCTGGACCGCCAGACTGTGGGGTACCTCTTCCCGAAGCAGCCCGAGCGCCGCCGAGCGAATGAGGTCGCCCGCCAGATCGCGCTCGTAAGTATCCGTGACCGCGTCTTCCGGGTAGTAGGCCGGGCCGGGAGGAAGCCGGTCGACGACGAGGGCCAGCAGCTCCTCCAGCCCGGCACCATTGGCGGCCGAAATCGGGAGGACCGCCGCCGCAGGAAACAGCTTTCGGAATCCTGTGACGCGGCCCGCCACGAGTTGCGGCGGCACAAGATCGACTTTGTTGAGAGCCACGACGATGGTGGACGGGGAAAGGGCACGCAGGTGTTCCGCCACCTGATGGTCTTCCTGGGTGGGGGGCTCGCTCAGATCGCAGACGGCGAGCACCACGTCGGCATCGCGCACGGCATCCATGGCGGTGCGGTTGAGCGCCTGGCCGAGCTTGTGGTGCGGTCGGTGGACTCCCGGCGTGTCCACCAGGATCGCCTGCGCTTTCGGCAGGGTGAGGATTCCGAGCTGACGCCGCCGGGTCGTTTGCGGCCGAGGCGAAACCGCCGCCACCGGCTGCTTCAACCAGGCGTTGATCAGCGTCGACTTGCCCACGTTGGGGCGGCCAACGACGGCCACGAATCCCGAGCGGAAATCAACGGAAGGAGTGGGATCGTCCACGGGGTGTCATTCTCGACGCAAGCGCGCGGGCTGTCAAGGCGGGACAAAGCCGGCGGCCATCGGCCGTCGGCCATCAGCCATCAGCCATCAGCTATCGGCCTCCCTGGTGCCCTGGCGCCCTCGTGCCTTAGTGCCCTGGTGCCCACGAATCACAAATCACGAATCTCGCATGACTATCTGCCCCTCACCAGTGAGTGAGGTATGATGTCTTCGACACTTTCGCCATCGCCAAGGAGGAAAGATGAAGGCAAGACCCCGATCCCTTGTGCTGCCTGCCATCGCGCTGATTGCGTTTCTGGTCGCCGGTTGCGGGCCCAAGCCGGTGACGTTCAACGTCGAGATGAGCGACTTCAAATTCACGCCGGCCGCCTTTGAAGCCGACGGCGGCGCCGACGTCACGCTGGTCCTCAGCAATGTCGCTTCGGTGGAGCACGAGTGGGTCCTGTTCGAGAAGGATTACCAGGTGACGCTGCCTTTCGATGACGACGACGAGGGGCACATCTACTGGGAAGGGGAGGTCGAGCCCGGCGAGACTCAGACCTTCACTTTCGTCGCTCCGGAAGAACCCGGGCAATATCAGGTGACGTGCGGCGTGGCCGGGCATGCGGAAGCCGGCATGTTCGGGACATTCACCGTTCGCTGATCGACCGCGGGACCGACCTTTCCGCCTGATCTACCGCTAAACCCAAACGGGCCCTGTCGAGCTTCTTGACAGGGCCCCGCGCCTCGTTATGATTCCCGGACATAACGGAGGCGCGGATGGGCCGATGGTTCGCGGCGGCTTTTCTCGTGGGGATGCTGGCAGCGTGTAGTGCCTCCCCGAGGCAAGTCCTGCGTCTCGCCACGACCACCAGCACGGAAGATTCGGGCCTGCTCGAGGCGATCCTCCCGGCGTTCGAGGAGGCGCACGGCGCCCGGGTGGATGTTGTAGCGGCCGGGACCGGCCAGGCGCTCGAGCTCGGCCGGCGCGGAGACGCCGATGTCGTGCTGGTCCATTCCCGTTCGGCCGAAGACCAATTCGTGGCCGATGGCTTCGGCACAGCCCGCTACGACGTGATGTTCAACGATTTCGTGATGGTCGGGCCGCGCGAGGATCCGGCGGATGTCGCCGGCGCGGCGACCGCCGCCGAAGCCCTGACGCGAATTGCCGACTCTCACTCGACCTTCGTATCCCGCGGCGATGACTCCGGAACTCACGCCAAAGAGGTGGCGCTCTGGGCCGCCGCCGGGCGGCTGCCGCAGGCCGAGTCGGGCTGGTATCTTTCCCTCGGGCAGGGAATGGGCGAAACGTTGCAGATGGCCGACGAGACTCTGGGCTACACCTTGAGCGACCGCGGCACGTACCTCTCCATGGCGGACACGCTTTCGAGCCTGACGATTGTCTTCGGGGGCGCTACGATCGCGGACAACCCTGACCCGGAGCTCATGAATCCCTACGGGGTCCTTCCTGTCAATCCGGCGAAGGTTCCCGGCGTGAACAACGATCTTGCAGAAGCCTTCGCCGAATGGCTGACCTCGCCGCAGGCACAGTCCATGATCGGAGCGTTCGGCGTGGAGCGGTTCGGACAACCGCTCTTCTATCCGAGCGCGCCGACATCCTAGGCTCGACGAGCGATTTCGAATATCGAGGAGACCTTCCATCGATACATTTCTAGAAGTGCTCGCGCTTACCCTGCGGGTCACCGGCGTGGCGATCGCTGTGGCCGCCGTGATCGGTGTGCCGTTGGGCCTGATCCTGGCGCGATCGAGATTCCGCGCGAAGAGCGTCGTAGTGGCCTTGATCTATACCGGCATGGGCTTGCCTCCGGTTGTCGTTGGCCTGGCGGTATACCTGACTCTCTCCCGCAGTGGGCCGCTGGGCTCGTTGGGCTGGCTCTTCACCCCGACGGCGATGGTCGTGGCCCAGATCATCATCGCCCTGCCTGTCGTCGCCGGGCTGACGATGGCCGCCGCGGACGCGATCCACCCTGAGCTTCCTCTGCAGCTTCGCTCGCTGGGGGCCAGCCCCAGCCAGGAGGCGCGCGCCGTCCTGCGTGAGGCTCAGCCGGGGGTGCTGGCGGCGCTTCTGGCTGGATTCGGCGCCATCATCTCCGAGGTGGGTGCGGCCATGCTCGTGGGCGGCAACATCGATGGCCAGACGCGGGTGCTGAGCACAGCCGTCGTGCTCGAGACGCGCCGGGGCCATTTCGCCATGGCTCTGGCGCTGGGCGGCGCTCTTCTCACGCTGGCCTTCGTCGTCAACGCGCTGCTGCTCCGTTTCCAGAGTGTGCCTCGGCGGCTGGGATGAGCGCGCCCCTCGTCTACAAAGCCTCGGCTCTGCGCAAGGATTACGGCCGCGCTTTCACCCTTGCCATCGACGATCTGCAGGTCCGGCGCGGTGAAATTCTGGGCCTGGTCGGGCCGACCGGCTCGGGGAAGTCGACCCTGTTGCGCCTCCTGCACCTTCTGGAGGCGCCGACCTCCGGCGAGTTGGAGTTCGAGGGGCGGCGCGTCGTGCATCCCGCCGACTTGTCGATCCGGCGGCGCATCACGATGGTCTTCCAACGGCCGCAGCTCCTGCGAGGGACGGTCCTGGACAACGTGTGCTACGGCGGCGGGCTGCGCGGCCTTCGCGACGAGGAAAAGGCGCGCGAGATTCTGGCCTCGCTCGACCTGGAGCATCTGGCGGACGCGCCGGCCTTCCCGCTCTCGGGCGGCGAGATCCAGCGTGTGGCCGTGGCGCGTTCCTTTGCCCTCGGCTGCCCGGTGCTGCTGCTGGATGAGCCGACGGCCAACCTCGACCCGGCGCATGTCCTGCTCATTGAGCGTATAATCCTTGAGCTTCGGGAGAAAGCCAGCGTGACGACGGTCATCGTCACCCACAATCTCCCGCAAGCTCGCCGCCTCGCCGACCGCGTCGCCCTTTTGCTGGAGGGCCGGTTGGTCGAGGTGGCCGAGACCGACGCATTCTTCGACCGATCGCAAGATCCGCGCACCAAAGCCTTCCTGCGGGGCGACATGGTGTGGTGACACGCACGAGGCGCGCATGAAGCTCTTCCGTCGCAAACGCAAGTCCGACCGGTTCATCGACCTGCTGATCAAGCAGGCCGAGTTCGCGGTCGAAGGCATGCAGATGCTTCAGCAGTACGTGCGGCAGAAGGACGAGGCTGCCGCCAAACGCCTCACCGAGATCGAGAAGGAAGCGGATGAGGTCCGGCGCATTCTGATCGACGAGCTCAACCGCACCTTCGTCACCCCCATCGACCGGGAAGACATCTTCGCGCTGTCTCTGACCGTCGACGACATCCTCGATTACGCCAACACGACCGTCGAGGAAATGGTCCTGCTCAAGGTCGAGCCCAACGTCTACATGGTGCGCATGGTCTCGCTCCTGACCGACGCCGCACGCGAGATCCACATGGGTGTGATCCGCCTCCAGGATCATCCGAATGTTGCCAACGACCATGCCGT
The DNA here is from genome assembly GCA_035693825.1 of Anaerolineales bacterium. GTDB lineage: Bacteria > Chloroflexota > Anaerolineae > Anaerolineales > E44-bin32 > MGOM01. The sequence goes on along the minus strand of DASSGB010000060.1, from coordinate 19,304 downwards.
CCGGGCCAAGGCGCTGGAAAACCGGATGGAAACGGTCTACCGCGAGGCGATCGCCAACCTGTTCAACATGCCGCGCGACGTCGACCACGTCGTCGAAATGCTCAAGCTGCGCGAGATCTACCGCCACCTGTCGAACGCCGCCGATCGAGGCGACGTCGCGGCGAATGTGATCGGCGACATCGTCGTCAAAAGGCTGTGACCGGCAGCCGCGGCCAGCCCGAGCCCGGCCGAACCCATCGAGCCTTCACTCCACGGATCGGAATATGACCGCCCGGGAGGACACCCACCGCCTCCACGCCAGGGCGCTTCGCCTGGAGTGGATCACGACGGCGTGGAACATCGTCGAGGCTTTCATCGCCATCGGGGCCGGCGTGGCCGCGGGGAGCATCGCGCTCATCGCGTTCGGAGCGGACAGTCTCATCGAAGTCACCGCCTCGGCGGCGCTGCTCTGGAGGTTGCTGCGAGCAGGCCCACAGGCCACGGCCGAGGAAACCGAGCTGGCCGATCGAAGGGCATTGGTCGTTGTCGGGGCAACCTTCTTTGTCCTCGCAGCCTACATCGGCATCGATGCCTCGGCGGCGCTGATGAGCCGAGAGGCTCCCGACACCTCCGTCGTGGGCATCCTACTCTCCGTGGCTTCCCTCCTGGTCATGCCCAGTCTGGCCTACGTCAAGATGACGACCGCCCGCCGCATGGGCAGCCGGGCCCTCGCCGCAGAAGCCATGGAAACGTGGGTGTGCGCTTATCTGTCGGCTGCCCTGCTGGCGGGGCTTGGTCTGCATCAGTTCCTGGGTTGGTGGTGGGCCGATTCGGCAGGCGCGCTGGCGATGGTCCCGTTCATCATCTGGCAAGGCGTGCGTTCTTTTCGCGAGGCCCGACCGGAGTCGGATGACGAGCACGATTGAGCCTTCGCCTCTCTTGCGCCCGGGCATTGATCATCAACATAGCCCTACCGGGGACTTGTAGCAAAGTCCGCATCCATCGCGCCGTCGGGCGAGAGCATGTCTTCCCGAAACCTTGCTCTCGCCCGACGGTCTCTTGGATGCGGCATCAAGCTTCAAGTCCCCGGTAGGGCCATTAAGAGAATCAGCGAGAGCGTGTGGTATGCTCCGTCGCTCACTGAGGAGAGGGAGGCCTTGACGTTGGTACGACCAGACAGCCACGGGATACCGCGCTGGATGATGGCCACCCTGCGGGAAGCAGCCTGGGCGCCGATCCTCGTCATTCTCGTGTACATCCTGGCCGCGCGCGTCCTCGATCTCTTCCAGCCTTTCCCTCAGCTCGACATACCGATGCATCTGGCCGGGGGAATGGCCATGTCGTTCTTCTTCTACCGCGCGGCAAGGATAGGATCTCGTCTGGGTCTTCTGGAAAGACGGGAACGGGGGAAAGACGCCGTGCTGGTCCTGGTTCTGACCCTGGGAGCCGCTCTGCTGTGGGAGTTGGGGGAATTTCTCTCCGACAGGCTCTACGGCACCCACGAGCAGTTGGGGCTGGAAGACACGATCACGGATGTCCTGGTCGGCCTGCTGGGTGGCGGAGTGATGCTTGCGCTGGTCGCCTCGGTGCCTTCGAGACGCCGGCGCTAACACTCGGGGAACGGCCTCAGCCGGCCTCGGCGGCCAGTCGATCCAGCTTGGCCCCGATCTCGCGCCACTGGATCTTCGACAAACCCAGCTTCTGCCGAATCCGATCTCGATCCAGCCCGCTCTTGTAGTCGCTCAAGGCACACGTCCAGCGGCACATATCGAAAGACACGTGTTTCTCGAGACCCGCCATCTGGCCCAGGTCCTCGAGGATGTACTCCAGGCGCCGAGGCGACCATGGGAACAGTCGATCGGCGGGTTTGTACTGAGCCATGTAATCCCGGAACACAGCCACCCACGACGCTTCAAGCGCCAGCTTCCTTTCTTTGTAGCGCTTCCGCACATCACCATATCGCACATACACAATCGGCCCATCCACCGATCGAAGGTCGACGTGGTTGAGATGCAGCGCGAGGCACTCGCCCTTCTTGATCCCCGTGTCGAGCAAGAGCTGCAGCAGCGTCAACGGGCGCGGATCCGGGGGGGCTCCCCGGCGCAGTCCCTCGGCTGCCTTGAGCAGGGCCTTGGCCTCGTCCGGAGTCAAGACCTCGGGCAAGGGGCTGAGGACGGTCTGTTGAGGCACAGCCGCCGCGGGATCGCTGGCGAGGATGCCGTTGTCCACGAGCCAGCGGAAGAAGGCCTTGATGGACGTGACGCGCCGCGAGTAGGTCTTGGGGCTGCAAGGCACGCGGCGGCCGGAAATCATCCAATCCAGGAACTTGCGCAGGTCGTGCGTGCCCACGGCGCTGACCATCTGCGAGCCTCCCACGAACTTGGCCAGCAAGCGCAAATCAGCCGTGAAGGCTTTGACGGTGTGAACGGACCGGCCCGCCTTGGCCAACGCATCGCCCCAGGCCTCGATGGCCGAGCTCAGCGCCGTGTCGCCTCGCGGTCGCCTTGCCACCGGCCGATCAGTGACCAGCTCGGGGAGTGACGTGGAGAACAGCGGAAGGTCCTCCGAATCCTTGGGCATGCCGGGCGCGAGCCTCCGGGACGGAATGCTAGAGGCGGTCGAAGGAAAAGTCAACCTTGAGGCTCGAGCCGCGTGTTCTGGTAGACGAACAGATGGGGAGGAGGCAGCCGGACGGCGGCTACAAGTCTACGAAATCGGGATCGTGGGGTCGAAGCATGGGTCGAAGTTCTCGCCCAGGATGAATCGGAACGCGGCCGGGGCGGAGGCGTCGGCCGAGGGCACCACGGCCGACTCCCGCAGCCCCAGCGCGCGCAAGACGCGAAGCCGCTCCTCGTCGCCGGCCTGGCCGAAATCGAGGAGCAGGCTGATCGGCTCACGCTCGTCCGCGGCCCCGCCGAGAGTTGCAGCCATCCCCGCGTACTCGAGTCGGTCGACCGCCAGGGAGGCCCAATCGGGCCGGCCCGCAGCGTCCACGACCTCGACCACCACCTGCGGCACGAGGGCCTCTTGCTCCTCGGGGAAGGTGAAAGCCTCCTGGAGGAGCGCCTGGATCCGATCCGGTTTCGGCAGGAGCACCTGCGCCCCGCTGACCGGTACCCGCCAGCCTGTCACGAGCCCACGCCCGATGAAGCGGCTGTGGATGCGGTCCGGGCTGATGCGGGCCACCGCCAGGCCCAGCGACCCGGCGTCGGCGAGCCCGATATCGGTGTACACCACGCGCGTCAGATCGGCATAGAAACCCGGCAGTCGGGCGAAGGCGTCGATGGACAGCGCGCGGCGATACACGGCCCGCAGCACTTCGTGCTGGCGGCGCGACCGATCGAAGTCGGATGAACGCGCCCGTGAACGCGCGTACCACAGCGCAAGATTGCCGTCCATCTGAACCAGCCCGGCGGGCACGGTATACAGCCTCCAGTTGGAGACCACATTCGGGTTCACGTTGGCGGATTTCAGCCTCCAGTCGGTGTAGCTGCAGGCCACCCGCACTTCCACTCCCCCCAGCGTGTCGATGGCCTGCTCGAACCCCGACATCTCCACCAGCGCGTAATGATCCACGTGCAGGCCCAGGTTGTAACGGATCGTGTCGAACAACAAAGCGGGACCGCCACCGGGATAACCGATGGTTTCACCGTTGATCCATGCCGTGTTGATTCTGGTCACGGTGTAACCGGGCTGGTAGACGTACAAATCGCGGGGGATGGTCAGGAGCGTCACGGCGTGGTTTTCGGGCTGCAGCGATGCCAGGATGATGACGTCGGTTCGAAAGCCGCTGCCCGTCCGGCGATCGGATCCCAACAGCAAAACGTTCCTGGTGCCCGGAGGCAACAGGACCGGCGGCGCGGGCGAGGGAACCGCGGTCGTCAGCGGGTTCGGATTTCCATACGAGCCCGGCGGAAGCCAGAAGTCGGGAGTGGGTGGAACGACGGGAGGCTGCGGCGGAGTGATGGTGACATCCGCCGGACCAAAGGGAGTCCCTTCAGCGACGGCGGAAGCCGCCTTCGGCGGAGGCTCGATCCCGGGAACGACCTTCCCCGAGGTGCAGCCTGCGAGGACCACGGCCAGGGCGCAGACAAGCTGCGCACGTCTCATGGAGGGAAGGCGGTGGCCAGCATCCTCAGGATGGCGTCCCGGATCGGGAGCTGAACCGCGGCTCCACTGTAGGGAACTCGCCAGCCGTCGGCCATGGACGTATCGACAGTAAAGCGGCGAATGAGGGATGGGTCCGCGAGCACCCTGGTACCCAGCGGGACCAGGGAAACCATCTTGTCCAGCGGCATGTCGGTGTCGACCAGCTGATTGAAGGCGGCGTGCAGCTCCGGCAGCCTCGAGAGCCCATCCAGGCTGGCCGCCTTGTGGAAGATGGCCACGATGACTTCCTGCTGCCGCCGCAGGCGGTCGAAATCGCTGCTGTGTTTTCGCATTCGCACGTAGCACAGCGCCGCGAAACCGTCCATGTGGCGCACGCCGGGAGAGTAGTTCCAATTCCGGCGGCCGCACTCATCCGAGAGATACCCGGTGATCTGAACATCGATCCCGCCCAGGTTGTCGACCAGGGCGATGAATCCACCGAAGTCGATCTCCACGAAGTAGTCGATGCGGATCCCGAAGTTGTACAGGATGGTCATGGCCACCAGGTCGGGCCCGCCGCGGATATCGGCCACGTTGACCCGGTCGACACGCCAACCGGGGATGTACACATACAGATCGCGCGGGATCGACAACAGGGTGACGGTGCCTCGATCGGGGTCGAGCGAGACGACCATCATCACGTCCGTCCGATGGCCGCCGCCGTAGGGTCGCTGATCCGACCCGAGCACGATGACGTTGACCACGTTCTCCGAGAAGGGGATGACGGGCATCTCCTTCGGGATGTCAATGGCCGAAGCTTCCATCGGCCCAGGGTAATAGCCCCACGGATTCTCGGACGTGGGTGTGACCAATGGCGTCGGTGTGGGCGTCTCGGTCGGCGGCGTCGTCGCGGTAGGGGCCAGCGGAGCAAACGCCGTCCCGGTGGTGGTGGCGAAGGGGTTGGGGGTGATCGACGGCCCGACGAAGGGGCCGGCGGCGGGGAGAAGGCCTCCGGCGATTGGCGCGCAGGCAACCCCGGCGAGCAGCAGGGCCACCAACAACGCGCTTCGGGGGTGACGACGTCGAGGCCACATGGCTGACGGATTCTATCAGTCCTTAACAAAGACGCTCGCGGAGGCGATACGGTTCCATGATCGTCGCTGTCAACACGGCCAGGGTATCCGGGCGTGCCTGCCCGGCGGGTCACGACGGGGGCGCCATCTCCCGCTGGAGGGGGAGCAGGACGGTGAACGTGGTCCCGATCCCGGGCTGGCTGTCGACCCAGATTCGGCCGCCCGCGGCCTCGATGGAGGCTCGAGCTTCGGCCAGCGACGGACCGGGCAGGCCAAGGCCGGGGATGTTGGCCAATGAACTCCACGCTTTGCCTTCGAAGACCTCCTGAAGGCGATCCGCCGGTATTCCTTCTCCGGCATCGCTGACCGAAACGGACACCGCTCCCGCCTCGGACCCTGCCCTGACCCCGATCGTGATCTCGCGCCCGGGCCGTGTGGCCAGCGCGGCGTTGTTCAGGAGCGCGGCCAAGGCCTTTTGCAGCGAGGGTCTGTCGCCGGCGACGGGAGGGATCGCGTCGGGTGCGTCCACGCGGAAGCTGAGGTTCTTGTCCCGGAGGGAGTCGCCCAGCGCCCGCATGCCGTCCTCAAGGCAGGCCAGCACGTCCACCGGTTCCCGGTGACCGACGGATGGAGACGGCGCAGCCTCGGGAGGACCCACGAAACTCTGGAGCGTTGCCTCCATCTTCTGGACCGCCTCACGAATGCGCAAGACGAACTTCCTTTGTGTAGAGCCTAGAAGCCCGGTCGGTTGGGCGATCAGGAGGTCGGCGTAACCTGAAATGGCGGTCAGGGGCTGGCGCAGCTCGTCCAGCACGGCCTCCACCGCCGGAGGGGAAGCCACGGAAGGAGGCGGCGCCTCGTCTCGGCTCCGAAGGTCCGCCCGGAGATCCGCCACCTCACGCAGGGCGAGCGCGAGCTCGCTGTTAAGGCGTTCGACCTCGGACGCCAGCGCCCGCGGCGGAGGGGCGGCCAAAGCGTTCTTGAGTCGCGACACCTCCGATTCCAGGATGGAGATCGTTTCCTGCGCCTGCTGCTGCTGAGCGCGCAGCGAGGCGAGCCTCTCGGACTCGATCATCTCCTCGGGCGCGCTCACCGCGGACGGGGACTGCGTCAACCGGAGGATCTCGGCCTCGAGCTCGGCGATCCGGCCCGCGGACTCGGGCGCCTCCCCCACGGGCTCGGGCGTATGTGGAGCGAACGCCGGCCGGCGAATGGCCGCCAGCCGCGAGGCGATGGGGGCGGAAAGCGACCGAAGGGTGGCGGTCATACTCTCGGACCAGCGGCGTCTTGAATAGGGCGTGAGCAACAGGAGCCCGGCCTGCAACACGCCGTCGTCAGCCATTGGGGCGTAGAGCGCCGGGCCGCTCGTGCGCAACTCGAGGATCCGTTGCAGGGTTCGCATGTCAGGCGCGTCCGGGCCGAGCTCGAAGGGCTCGACCTGACGCGAGGCCATCGCCTCGTGCAGGGCGGGGCAGGAGGCACGATCCAGCGGAGCGCCGGGCACCATCTCCTCGCGGATCAGATCGAAACCGGCGGCGATGGAGAAGGCGCCGCTGGCATTCGGGGGAGTCAGCAAGAGACAGTACTCGATGCGCAGAGCGCGACCGACCGACTCGGCCACGAGCTCGGCGAAATCCTCGGGGCGGTCGACGGCGGCGACGCGCGCCATGGTCGTCAACACTTCGCCCACATGGGCGGCCGAGGTCGGCGGGAGATCCGCCAGCGGCGTCACGATGGTCTGGGCTTCGGCGCGCAGCGCCGCCACCGCCAGCAGTGCGTATCCGAAAATCTCGCCGGCGCGGACGAACACCGGAACGTCCAACTGCGGCGGGCCGACGGCGATGTGCGCGGTGAAACCGGCGAGCAGGGCGGCCATCCCGGCCGCCGCGGACCGCCAGCCGGCAGGGCGCGCGATCAACAGGCCGATGATCGCCAGCACGGTCAGCCCTATCCCAGCCATGGCCCAGGCGAAATCCACCCAGCTCACATTGAACGGCAGCTCGGAAGAGGGAAGCGCCGCCATCGACGCCGCCAGCAATCCCGCGGCGAGGGTGATGACGACCGTCGCCAGGCGATCGATCTTCCAGCGGGGCGCCGACGACAGGGAGGCCCACGCCAGGAGCAGGACGCCCAAAGCGGTGAGGAACCTCTCGAGGGTGTGCAGCAGGATCGGGGTCCCCCCCAGGGTAGAGGCTGCGAGCCACGCGGCGCGGGCGGTGAGCAACGCCCCGGCCGCCACGGCCCAGGCGCGTGAGCCCACGTGCGACATCGACGGCCGGGCCCAGGCGTAGACCAGGGCCAGGATCAGGAGCAGCATAGCGGCCGAGGTCTGGGATGACGCAAACAGACTCAGAAGGTCCAGGGTTTCAGCCGAGGGATTGATCATGAAGGCGCCGGAACAGGGGCGAGGCGATTATAGCATCGGGTCTGCTCGCCCGCTCCGCCGGAAAGGGGGAAGGGGGTCCGGGGCGGATCGCTCTTGACGCCGCGGCCACGCGGTTATAGGATGAACTTTCGTGCCGCCTGCGGCTGCATGGGGCTGCGGTTGGTTGGGGGCACGACAACCACATGGGAACGATCGAGAATCACACCGGCACGACCGTCCTTCGGCGCACCCCGTCGGTTCAGCCCGAGCGCAACTGGCGCACGTGGCTCATCGGCCGGCCGCTGCCGACGGCCGACGCGCCGCATCAGACCATCGGCAAGGCCATCGGACTGGCCGTCTTCGCTTCCGATGCGCTCTCATCCACAGCTTATGCCACGCAGGAAATCCTGGGTGTTCTCGCCGCGGCCGGAACGATCGCCTTCGGCTACGCATTCCCCATCTCCCTGGCCATCGTGGGGCTGCTGGCGATTGTGACGATTTCCTATGAGCAGACCATCCATGCCTACCCGGGGGGCGGCGGAGCCTACATCGTCTCGCGCGACAACCTGGGCGAATCCCCGGCCCAGGTCGCCGCGGCCGCCTTGCTGACCGATTACGTCCTGACGGTGGCCGTCTCGATCTCGTCGGGGGTTGCGCAGCTGGTTTCGGCCTTTCCCGAGCTCCTGTCGTACCGCGTGGTGATCGCCGTCGGCATGGTGATGATGATCATGCTCATCAACTTACGGGGCGTGCGGGAGTCCGGGCGCACCTTCGCTGTGCCCACCTATTTCTATCTGCTGATGATCTTTTCGACCGTCATCGTGGGGCTGGTGCGGGCCGCGGTCGGGTCGCTCGGGACGATCGTGGATGCCCCCGCCTTCGTGATTCACCCTTCGGTGGTCGCGGTCACGCCCTTTCTACTCCTTCACGCCTTCTCCAACGGGACCACGGCGCTGACGGGAGTGGAAGCCATCTCGAACGGCATTCCCGCCTTCAAGGAACCGCGCAGCCGAAACGCCGGCGTCACGTTGCTATGGATGTCGGCCATCCTGGCCATCCTCTTCCTGGGGATCACCTATCTGGCCGTTCACATCGGAGCGGTCTTCTCCGAGGAGGAGACGGTCATCTCTCAGCTGGCGCGCACGGTGTTTGACGGGCGTGGTTTCCTGTACCTGGCAACCATCAGCGCCACCACCGTCATCCTGATCATGGCGGCCAACACCTCCTTCGCCGACTTCCCGCGCTTGAGCGCCCTGGTGGCCAACGACGGCTTTTTGCCCCGCCAGCTGACCTATCGCGGCAGCCGCCTGGTGTACTCGCGGGGCATCATCCTTCTGGCATTGATCGCCTCCCTGTTGATCGTCGCTTTTCGCGCCAGCGTCACGGCGCTGATTCCGCTCTACGCCATCGGCGTGTTCCTGTCTTTCACACTTTCTCAAGCGGGGATGGCCCGCCGCTGGTGGAAGATCGGGCACCTGCCTGAAGGAAAGGTGATCCAGGAACGCGGCTCGTCGCTGCGGCACGAGACGGGCTGGAGCCTCAAGATGCTGGTGAACGGCCTGGGAGCCGTTGCGACCTTCGTCGTCATGATGGTCTTCGCGGTGACGAAGTTTTCCGAGGGGGCGTGGATCATTCTGGTCGTCGTGCCGGTTCTTGTCGCGGTCTTCTTCCTCATCCATCGACACTATCAGACCCTGGCGGCGCATCTATCGCTGGAGAATTTCGGCGCGCCGAGCCATGTCCATCGGCACCGGGTGATCCTGCCCATCAGCGGCGTGCACCGCGGCAGCCTGTCGGCGCTGCGCTATGCCCGATCGCTCTCGGACGACGTCACCGCCGTTCACGTGTCGATCGATCCGGCTGAGGCCGAACGGGTGCAGAAGAAATGGGAGCGCTGGGGGGAGGGCACGCGGCTGGTGATGCTGGAATCTCCCTACCGGCTGATGATCGAGCCGCTGCTGGACTACATCACCGATATCTCTTCCCGGCGCCAGCCGGGGGAAACGATCACGATCGTCGTGCCCCAGTTTGTGCCCAGGCAGTGGTGGGCCAACCTGCTGCACACGCAGACGGCTTTGTGGCTCCGGATGGCTCTGCTCTTCAAACCAGGGATCGTCGTTACCGACGTTCCCTACCAGACAGAATGAAGTTCTCGCTCGGAGAAAGGCACGGGGCATGAAATACATCGTCGTCGGCTGCGGCCGCGTCGGGGCCGAATTGGCCAACCGCCTGAACCGGCAAGGGCACGAGGTCACGGTGGTGGATCAGGCGGAGGAAGCGTTTCACAACCTGGGGGCGGATTTTCACGGGCGAACGGTCGAAGGCGAAGTGCTCAACCGGCACGTGCTGCAGCGGGCCGGCGTCGAGGAGGCCGATGGGCTGGCCGCCGTCACGACCTCCGACAGCCTGAACGCGGTCGTCGCTCACACGGCCAGAGCCGTCTTCCGCGTCCCACGCGTCGTCGCCCGCAATTACGATCCCCAGCGTCGCGCGTTGTATGAGGCCTTCGACCTGCAGGTCGTCGGCTCGAGCAGTTGGGGCGCGCAGCGAATCGAGGAGATGCTCTATCACCCGGACGTTCGCACCGTCTTCTCCGCCGGCAACGGAGAGGTCGAGATGTACGAGGTGACCGTGCCCCCCGAGTGGCAGGATCGGACTCTGGCCGATCTGGCGGCCGATGGAGATCTGCGCGTCGTGGCGCACACGCGCGCCGGCCGGGCTCAGCTTCCAGGTCCGGATCTGGTCCTCCACGCCGGCGACGTGCTGCACGTCAGCGCGACCCTGCAGGGCATTCAGGGGCTGCGCTCGCGCCTGGAAGGCAGGAACGCCCGATGAACGTCGTGATCGCGGGAGGCGGCCGCACCGGGGCCACGCTGGCCAGCCTGCTGGTGGCGCAGAACCATTCCGTCCGGCTGATCGAGCATCGGCCGGAGGTGCTCTACCGAATTCATCGCGAGCTTCCCACAGAGATCATCTTCGAAGGCGATCCCACGCACCCATCGGTTCTGGAGATGGCGGGCGTGCAGAAGGCGCACGTGCTGGCCGCCTGCACGCCCGACGACGCCGACAACCTGGTGTTGGCCTTTTTCGGCCGTTCGCGATTCGGCGTCCCGCGCACCATCGCCCGTGTGAACAATCCGTCCAACGCGTGGCTGTTCGACAAGACGTTTCACGTCGACGTGGCTCTGAATGCGGCCGACATCATGTCCAGCCTGATCGAGGAGGAAATGTCCCTGGGCGACATGATGACGCTGCTGAAGATTCGGCGCGGCCGGTTCTCGATCGTCGAGGAGAAGATACCGCCCGGGGCCAAGGCGGTGGGCCTGGCCATCAAGGATCTGCCGCTGCCCAGGAACGCGGTCATCGCCGCCATCATCCGTCGGGGCGAGATCGTCATCCCGCGCGGCGTGACCCAGTTCGAGATCGGCGACGAGGTCCTGGCGATCGTCGATCACGAGGCGGCGGATGACCTGGCGGCGCTCTTCACGCCCCCGGGTGGCCCACCTCCCCGACCGTAAACAGTCCTCAGTCGTCAGTCATCAGCAAGGGCGGCTCGTGAGCCGCCCCGATTCGCGTGCCGCCTGAAACAATGATTGCTCATGGCCCTGCCGGGGACTTGGATCAGAGTCCGCACCCGCGGGGCCGTTGGGCGAGAGCGAGTCCCCGGGAAGACTCGCCCACGCCCAGCGGTTTGTGGGACGCGGCATCAAGGTTCAAGTCCCCCAAGGGGATGCCCCCTACGGGGTGCGAAGCGCGACGAAGCGCGATCCCCGGTAGAGCCAAATCTTATTGCTGTTCGAGATTCGCCTGAGGAGTTGCGGCCTCATCGGGTGTGGCCGCAGGCGGTGACGGAGTCGGTCCGGCGCCGATCCATCGCATGGCGAGCATGCCATACGCCAGCACCAGCCACAACGAGATGCCTCGGTAGGCGAGGGTGATGACCGCGGCCGAGGCCAGCGGCACGCCCAGGCCGTTGAGGCCGAGAGTCAGCAGGCCTTCGACGAAACCTATTCCGGCCGGCGTGGGAGTCACGACGGTGAACAGATAACTGAGCCCGAATCCGGCGATCAGGGTGCCCACCGAGAAGCCCTGTCGAAAGGCCATGAACACCAGAAACAGGACCGACACCATCAGGGCCTTTTGACTCAAACCGAGGGCAATGGGCAGCAGCATGCCCTCAGGAGACCGCCGGGCGTCGCTCAAGCCGGCGCCCATGTCGAGGGCGACCTGGCGGGCGCGGGATACGTCGATGTATTCCTTGCGAACGATAGGGCGCAGCAAACGATTGATCTGACGCCCGCCCCATTCCAGCAAACTGCCCAATCGTTCGGGCGAGCGGAAACCCAGGTACAGCCAAATCGCCAGCACGACGGCGTACACGGCGAGGATGGTGGCCGCGGCCACTTCGCCTCCGCCGAGACGGTTGCGGCGAAAGAGGACCAGCAGTCCCAGGCCGACGAGGACCAGTGCGCTGACGAAGTCGTAGAGGTAGTAGAGCGCGGCGGCGACCGCCACGCGCGCCCCGGGCAGGCCGCGCTTGCGCCCGTCGGCGATGAAGATCGCCAGCCCGCCCCAGGCTCCGCTCGTGGTGACCACGGTAAAGAAGGAGGAGGCCAGGCTCACCAGCGTCAGCCGGCCGATCTTCTCCTGCATGCCAAGGACACGGTACACGGCCTGCAGCATCATGCCGGTGTTGAGGACGGCGACGGCGTGGACGAGAACGGCCAGGGCCAGCCAGCGGGCATCGCCGCGCTGGAAGGTTCGGACCACCTGCTCGATGTCCGCCATTCGGGTGAGGACGAACACGATCGTCAACAGGAGGACGATCGCCCCGATGAGTTTGCGCATGGGCGGCCTACCCGAGCAGCGGGGCGAAGCTCTCGGGCAGATCGACGGCGGCGGCCTGGACCGATGGGTCGGTCCGCCGGATCAGCCCCGAGAGAACCTCACCCGTTCCGATTTCGAAGAATCGCGTGACCCCGCTCGTCACCATGGTCCGGATCGATTCGGTCCAGCGAACGCGGGACGTCAGCTGTGCCTCGAGGTCGACTCGAATCTCCTGCGCCGAGCGGAGTGGGGAAGCCTGGACGTTGCCAATCACAGTCAGCCTGGGCTCCGCCACCTGAGCCTTCTCCAGCACGGCGCCGAAGGTCTGTTGCGCCGAGGCCATGAGCGAGGAGTGGGCGGCGATGCTGACCGCCAGACGGACTACGCGGCGAGCTCCCAGGCCCTTGAGGATCTCCCCCGCCGCTGCGAGCGCTGGTTCCGCGCCCGAAATCACCACCTGGCCGGGGCAGTTGTCGTTGGCTACCTCGACCGCCTGCCGGGTTGCCTCACGCGCTTGCCGGCAGGCGGCGTCCACGACCTCCACGTCCAGGCCCAGCACGGCGGCCATGCCTCCCGGATTGGACTCGCCGGCGGCTTTCATGGCGAGCCCGCGGGCTCGAACCAGGCGCAGCGCCTCGCGAAAGGTCAGCGCGCCCGACGCAACCAGGGCGCTGAACTCTCCAAGAGAATGCCCTGCGGCGAAAGCCGGCGACGTGTGAAGACCGCGTCCTTCGAGCGCCCGCAGGACCGCCACCGAATGGACCAGCAGCGCCGGCTGCGTGTTGACCGTGTCGTTGAGCTCAGCCTCGGGACCGTCCCAACAAAGCTTTGACAGGGAAACGCCGAGGACCTCGTCGGCCTCGGCGAAGACAGCCGCGGCTGCGGGCTCGGCCTGCGCCAGAGCCCGACCCATGCCAACTTTCTGTGACCCTTGGCCGGGAAAGACAAACGCCGTGGAAGAAAGGTCCGGCGGCATGGCGAGCGAGCGGGCGGCGCGGGGTGCGCCGCCCGAGTTCAGGACTTCTTCTTCTTGACTTCGAAGACTTCACGGCCGCTGTAATGGCCGCAATTCAGGCACACGTGATGCGGTCGCGTTTTCTCGCCGCAGTTGGTGCAGGTCACCAGCGCCGAGGGGTCCAGGGCATCATGGGCGCGCCGGCGATCGCGGCGTCCCTTCGAATGTTTTCGCTTCGGAAGCGGAGGCATGCCGTACTCCTTCTCGAGCCGTTTTCAAAACATTGCCTGCCGGAGGGGCAGGCGGTCCGATTATAGCAGGTCGACCGAGGCAGGTGCAAGGGCGGCGCACCGATGCCCGTGGGGGATGTAGAGGCCGCCACCGTTCGTGGCCCCTACACCATTGGCATCGGAGGCCCGGTTCGACAGGAGATCTGCCCTGTGGGGATGACGCAGGCTACCGCGCAGCGTCCCCGTGGGAAAGCCTGCGGCTACAGGCTGACGGCTGATGGCCGATGGCTGACGGCCGACGGGCGACATACGCCTCCTTTATAATCTCATTGTGGCCAAACCCTCGATCACTCACCTCGACGAGGCCGGGCGGGCGCGCATGGTCGATGTCGGCGGCAAAGCGGAGAGCGAGCGCTGGGCCGTGGCGAGAGCACGCGTGCTGATGTCCGACGACACGCTGCGCGCGGCGCGCCGCGGAGACCTCAAGAAGGGCGACGTTCGCTCGGTCGCCGAGCTGGCCGGGGTGATGGCGGCCAAGCGGACGGCGGAGCTGATCCCCTTGTGCCATCCCCTGCCGTTGACCGATATCCAGGTCGAAGTGCGCCTGGTCGACGACCCCCCGGGAGCGGAGATCCAGGCAACGGTCCGCACGATCGGTCGCACCGGAGTCGAGATGGAGGCGCTGACCGCCGTCACCGTGGCCGCCCTGACCGTCTACGACATGGTCAAGGCGCTGGAACGCGGGGTGCGCATCACCGACGTCCGCCTGGTCGAGAAGCACGGCGGCCGGAGCGGGGACGTCGTTCTTGAAACCTGACGAGTGAACGTCCGCGTTCTCTTCTTCGCCACGTTGCGCGATAAAGCCGGTGCCCGGGACATGGCCGTCGAGCTCGCCGACGGCGCTACGCTGGACGATCTGCGGGCAGTCCTCAACCGGCAGAAGCCCGAGATCGAAGCCGGGCTCGCTTCGGCGGTGGCCTCGGTCAATCGGGAATTCGCCGAGCCTGGAACGGCGCTGCACGATGGTGATGAAGTGGCCTTCTTCCCGCCGGTCAGCGGCGGTGCCGCCTCCGAAGAAAAGCCCACGCTGTTTCAGCTCACGGAAGACGCGCTGGATTTGAACAGCCTGCTGGCGTCTCTCGTTCGCCCCAGCACCGGTGCCGCCTGCGTCTTCACCGGCGTGGTGCGCGGTCAGACGGGAGAGCGTGAGACCACGCGCCTGGAATATGAAGCCTATCCGCCTATGGCTCGGGAAAAGATGGAACAGGTGGCAGACGAAATCCGCAGCCGGTGGCCGCAGGTCGAAGGCATTGCCATCGTGCAGAGGGTGGGCCATCTCGAACCGGGATCGCCCACCGTCTTGATCGCCTGCACCGCCGCCCACCGCGATTCGGGTGTCTTCGAGGCCGCCCGCTACGGCATCGACCGGCTGAAAGAAATCGTGCCCGTGTGGAAGAAAGAGGTCGGGCCTTCAGGAGAGGCCTGGGTGGAAGGTCACTACCGGCCCGGAGGGAAGGACCGCAAGGCATGACTCCGGGCGAGGCGCCGCCGGCCGCGCCTGGGCTCCCGCTCGTCTGCTCCAACTGTCATCGTCCCTATCCCGCCGACGACTTTCCCCATCAGTGCCCGGCCTGCCACGGCCTCTACGAGTTCGGCGAACCGCTTCAATACGCGCCGGGGAGCAGCCCGTTTCGCGGCCTCGAAGCGTTTCGATCGATGCTTCCGCTGAGGGCGGATGCGACCCTGGTCAGCCTGGGGGAGGGCGGGACGCCTCTGGTGGGAGTCCGTCTCCGCGGCCGGGATGTGTTCTTCAAGTGTGAACATCTCAATCCCACCGGCTCGTTCAAAGACCGCGGCTCCTGTGTGCTGGTCAGCGCGCTTTTGGCAGGCGGTGTGCGCGAGGCGGTTGAAGATTCGTCCGGGAATGCGGGCGCCTCGTTGGCTGCGTATGCCGCGCGGGCCGGCATCGACCTGCGGGTGTTCGTCCCCGACAGCGCTTCTCCGGCCAAACGTGCACAGATGGAAGCCTTCGGCGCGCGCGTCGTGCCCATTCTTGGTCCGCGCGCAGCCGCCTCCGAAGCCGTCCTGGAAGCTGTCGCCCAAGGCGCGGTCTACGCCAGTCACGCCTATCTTCCGCTCGGCCAGGCCGGCATGGCCACCATCGCTTTCGAACTCGTCGAGGAGTTGGGCCGCGCTCCGGGCGCGGTCGTGGTCCCTGTGGGGCAGGGGACGCTTCTCCTTGGATGCGCCGCCGGATTCCAGGCGCTGCTAGGGGCTGGGCGAGCAGAACGCTTGCCGGCGCTGGTGGGAGTCCAGGCGCGGGCGTGCGCGCCGATCTGGGCTGTGTGGACCGGCGGATCGGCCGGGCTCTCCTGGACGAGCGAGGGCGCGACCAGAGCCGAGGGCGTCCGCATCTCGCACCCTTTGAGGGGCGATGCCATCCTGGCCGCGGTAGAAGGCAGCCGCGGGCGCATGGTGGCGGTCAGTGAGGAGGATATTGGCGAAGGGGAACACCAACTCGCCCGATTGGGGTTCTATGTTGAGCCGACATCGGCCGTGGTCTGGCGGGGCCTCATGGACAACCTGGATGCCTTGCCCGACCCGGTCGTCGTCATCCTGACGGGCTCGGGTTACAAGACCCCGCTCTACCCTCGGGTGACCTGAGCCGAAGCGGTGTGGGGAGGAAATTCGTGGATCGAAAGGTCGTCGTCACGGGCATGGGAGCGGTCAGCCCCATCGGGCTGACCGTGGATGAGGCATGGGACAGCGCCGTCGAGGGCCGTTCGGGCGTGGGGCCGATCACGCTCTTCGACGCCTCGGACCTGGGTGCGCAAATCGCGGCCGAGGTCAAGGGTTTCGATCCCACGCGCTACGTCGAGCCGCGCGATGCGCGGCGGCGCGACCGGTTCGAGTTGTTTGCCGCAGCTGCCGTACGTCAGGCCATCGACCAGGCGAGGTTGAAGATCGAACCCGAAAACGCCGGGCGGGTGGCGGTGATCGTTTCCAGCGCCATCGGGGGCCTGGCGTCGATTGAGGGCGCCGTACGGACTCTCTTCGACGAGGGGCCCCGCCGGCTCGGGCCATTCGTGATCCCGATGATCATGTCGAACGGCGCCAGCGGCATGGCGGCCATCGACACAGGCGCCAAAGGGCCGTCGTTCTCGGTGGCCAGCGCGTGTGCCTCCAGCGCCGACGGGCTCGGAATGGCGTGGCTGCTCCTGCGTGCCGGCATGGCCGATGTGGCGATCGCCGGGGGCGCGGAGGCCACGATCACGCGCGTCGGTATTGCCACCTTCGACCGTGTGGGCGCGATGTCGCATCGCAATGCTGACTATCACACCACTCCCTCACCGTTCGACTTGCATCGCGACGGCCTGGTGATGGGGGAGGGCGCCGCGGCCCTCATCCTGGAGACCGAAGAGCATGCCGCGGCTCGGGGCGCGACCGTCCTGGCGGAGCTCGCCGGGTACGGTTCCTCGGCGGACGCGTTCCATGTGACCGCTCCGGCCGAAGACGGTGCGGGAGGCGCAGCCGCCATCCGCCTCGCTCTCCAAATGGCCGGCGCCGCGCCCGAGGCGGTGGACTACATCAACGCCCACGGCACCGGCACAAAGCTCAACGACCTGTCGGAGACGCGCTCCATCAAGGCGGCCCTGGGCGAAACCGCCCACCGGGTGCCGGTTTCATCCACCAAGTCGATGACCGGACACATGATGGGCGCCACCGGAGCGCTGGAGGCAGTCTTCTGTGTGCAGGCCATCCGAACGGGCTTGATCCCTCCCACCATCCATCTGACCACGCCCGACCCCGAATGCGATCTGGACTATGTGCCAAATCTAGCCCGGAAGGCTCAGGTCCGGCTAGCCCTAAGCAATGCATTCGGGTTCGGCGGACATAACGCGGTACTGGCTTTTCGGATGATCTCGACGTAAAATCCCCGTCCTGTGGTAGCCGACTATGGATCGAACTGGTGGAACGCCGCCAACCCAGGCACTCTGGGTTCTCGGCGCCCCCCAAGTTCGGGCTGCCCAAGGATGGATCCATGCAGCCGGACGATTTCGCCCGGCAGGCAGGGCTCGTTTTCAGTGACCCTGGACTGCTGCGGCGGGCGCTGACCCACCGTTCCTACATCAACGAACACCCGGATGTCCCCGAGGACAACGAGCGTCTCGAGTTCCTCGGCGATGCTGCCCTGGATCTCCTGAGCGCGGCGTGGCTGTACCGCAGGTTTCCGGAGATGGACGAGGGCGAGCTGACTCGGCTGCGGTCGGTGTTGGTGCGCACCGAACAGTTGGCGGAGTTCGCCGGCCATCTCCAACTGGGCGAGGCGATCCTTCTGGGTCGCGGAGAAGACGCCATGGGCGGGCGCCAGCGGCTGGCGCTGTTGTGTGACGCCTTCGAGGCCATCGTGGGCGCGCTGTATCTGGATGGGGGTCTGGAAGCGGTGATGCGGTTTATGGAACCCCGATTTGAGCAGGCGGTGCAGACGGCCCTCGAAGACGAGACCTTCCTCGATCCGCGCAGCCGGCTGCAAATGTGGGCCCAGTCCGAACGCGGTGAGACGCCGCGGTATGAGACCATCGGGTCCTCCGGTCCGGATCACGCTCGCGAATTCCTGGTGGAAGTCGTCGTGGGGTCCCAGACGGCAGGGCAGGGCAAGGGCCGGAGCAAGCAGGAAGCGGCGCAGGCGGCGGCCGCCGACGCGCTGATGCGCCTCGAGCCGCTGCGACCCGTTCGGGAGCGACGAGGCGAAGCATGACCGCCAACGGACAACCGCGCCTCCGATCGCTCGACCTGCAGGGCTATAAGACATTCGCCAGCAAGTCGATGTTCGCCTTCGCGCCGACAATCACCGCCATCGTCGGCCCGAACGGATCCGGGAAGTCCAACATCGCCGACGCCATTCGCTGGGTGCTGGGCGAGCAATCCTATTCTCTGCTGCGAGGCAAGCGCACCGACGATATGATCTTCTCCGGCTCGGAGCAGCGCGCCCGCGCCAGCATGGCTTCCGCCACGATCACCTTCGACAACAGCGACGGGTGGCTGCCGATCGAGTTCAGCGAAGTCACCGTCGGTCGGCGGGCCTACCGCGACGGCACGAACGAGTACCTCATCAACGGTCAGCGCGTTCGCCTGCGGGACGTCGCCGAGCTGCTGGCCCGCTGCGGGCTGGGCGAGCGCACTTACACCATCATCGGCCAGGGCCTGGTCGATGCCGCGCTGTCGCTCAAGGCCGAGGAACGCCGGCGCCTCTTCGAGGAAGCGGCGGGCATCGGGCTCTACCGATCCCGGCGCGAGGAAACTCTGCGCCGTATGGATCAGACGCAGCGCAACCTCGACCGCGTGCAGGACATCCTGGCCGAGCTGCGGCCGCGCCTGCGCAGTCTCGAACGCCAGGCGCGCCGGGCACAGGATTACGAGCAGGTCCGCTCAGAGCTCAACACCGCCCTGCGCACGTGGTACGGGTACCACTGGTTCCGTCTCGGAGACTCGGTCTTCCATGCGCGCCGCGAAGCTGAGCGCGAGGCGGCGCAGCGAGATGCGCTGCGCGAACGCGAAGAGAAAGCCGATCGCGACCTGGTGACCGCACGGGCAAGCATCGACTCGCTGAGAGCCGCTCTGCATCGCAATTCGCAACACGTCTCGGCTGCCTACCGCGAGCGGGAGAGCCTTGGCCGGAAATTGGCCGTGGCCGAAGAGCGCCTGCGGTGGCTGGGCGACCAGATCGGAACTCTACAGGCGGAACTCAGCGAGGCCGACTCGAGCCAGGCCTTGCTGCAGACGCG